>JAODNJ010000116.1 GCA_025465155.1 Frankiales bacterium | reverse complement strand
AGGCTGGCGAGCATGGCCGGTGCGGCGGCGACCGCGCGCCCGAGCCCGAACCGGGCGGTTCGAGGACGCACGTCGCGAGGCGGCCGGTGTCCAGTCGGCTTCATCCACGGACCTCCTTGACGCACCGGGTCCTGGTCAGCCTGTCGCCCGGCACTGACGTCCGCGGCTGCCCACGGCCGGATCGTCCTCAGCGCAAGTGCCGCCGTGGGCGCACCACGTCCGACGTAGTTCGAAGAAATTCGGTCGGCCCTGTCACCAAACAGCCGGATTTGGCGCCTTCTCCGGCTGAGAGCCACGACCGACGGGGTGGGAACGCCAATGTGGAAACAGGACCGGAGAGCACGCCGCACCGACACGTTTCCCAGCCCCGATCGCGGCGACCCTGCTGAGCCCCGAGCTACCAGCGACAGCGACGACATCGTGCCGATCCGGGAGGCCATGCGCCCCTGGGCCCTGCAGGTCCTGGTCGCCGCGTACGGCGGGGACACCTACCGGCTGCTGTCCGATCTCACCGATCTGCTCGAAGCGAGCATCGCCTACGTCGACCGGCCCATTGTCGAGGCGCATCTGGAGCGGCCACTGTCCGACGGCGACTGGTCGGCGGTCGCCGCCCAGTTCAGCGCGATGGCCTTCGACGAACACGTCGGCGATGCCGGCACCGTCCGCACCGACTGGATCGAAGACACGCTTCGCCGAGCCGGCGTCCCCGGCCGCACCCCACCTGCAACCCCTCGGTCGGATTCTCCTCGGCGGCCGGTGTGGCGATGAGGGTCAGCCGCACCTGCCCGACCTGCGGCTACACCGGCGCCTACGACACTGCTGCACTCGCCGACGCGCACCATCGGCGACACTCGTGTGCGAAGCACCGGCGCGACCTCGAGCAAGCTCGTCGCCGAGCCGAGCGACTTCAAGCCCGGGTCACGCGCGAATGCACCCATCCACAGGCCAGCCACCGGCACGGCACCCGCGCCGCCTACGTCAAGGACCACTGCCGCTGTCCCGACTGCACCGCCGCCAACACCGCCGCCAGCCGCACCGCCACCCGGGAACGGATCTACGGCCGCTGGCACCCCTACGTCGACGCCGGTCCGGTCCGCGATCACATCGCCGCGCTACGGGCCGCCGGCATCGGCGTCGAGCGCATCGCGCAGCTCGCCGCCCTCTCGGTCAGCCACATCCGCCAACTGGCCCAGCACGGCCGCGACGGGCTGCCGACAACGCAGCGGGTCCGCCCGAACCCGGCCACCCGGGTGTTGGGCATCGACGTCGGCGACCTCAGCCGGGCGCCGCACAGCCGCATCGACGCCACCGGCACCCGCCGACGCCTGCAAGCGCTCATCGCCATCGGCTGGCCGACCGAGCTCCTGGCAGACCAGCTCGGCCGCCGCCCGAACAGCCTTCAGCGCAGCATGCTCGGTGCGTCAGTGACCTCTCGCACCGCCCGGGACGTGGCGAGCCTCTACGAGCGGCTGTGGAACGCCACCCCGCCTCGGGCGACCGGCGAGCAGCGCGCCACCAGCGACGCCGCCCGAGCCCACTCCGCCGCACGAGGCTGGCTTCCGCCGCTGGCCTGGGACGACATTGACACCGACCCTACGCCCACCATGCCGACCGCCGGACCATCCCAGGGGAACGACATCGACGAGATCGCCGTCGAGAGGGCACTCGCTGGAGACGGTGTCTTCTACGACAACCTCACCTCAGTCGAACAAGAAGAGGCCATCCGTCGCCTGACCGCACGCGGTAAGTCCATCCGCGACATCGCCGCCCAGCTCAGCACCACCAAACGCACCGTCTCCCGGCGACGCGCATCCCTCGGCGCGGCATCGCCACTCCAACTGCGGACCCTGGACCCGCAGCCAGCACCCGGGGGGCTGGTCAGTACCGCGATGGTTGAGAAGCGCCGCTCCGCCGACGGGTGACGTCTGTGACGGTCCGGCTGCCGCTGGCGGATGTCGAACGCCGTTGCTGTCAAGGTTGACGGACGGCGTCTTGGCCCTCGGGCGTGTTGATGTCCTGCCATGTCTGATGCTCCGTTCCCGCACAAGAAGGCATGACCGCCCGTCTGGCCGCCGAAGGTCCAGTGGTTCTGCCGTTCTCCTTCTTGCCTCAGCTGTAACGTGGATGCGACACATCAGAAGGGCAGTCCCGTTGCCTGACTCGGCGCGAGATTGACCGCTCGACCAGCGGGTCCACGCCTGTCGGGAACTGGGCAGGTGCGCCCGCATCCGGCTGAGGACGTTGGCGGCTCCGGCGAGGTCGAACGGCCCTGGGCAGGGTCTGTTGCCACGCGTGGACTGCCCGCATGGTGTTCGTCGGGTCGAGGCACAGTCCGTCCCGGACCGGGGTGGCGCTGCCTGCGGCGACGCACCCGGTGCTGTTTGTGGTCCTCGCTTGCGCCATCAGTTGGGCATGGGTGATCCCGTTCGCGGCGACGGGGGCGACCGTCGTGGAGGGCCGCGGGTGGCCGGCGCATCTGCCGAGTTTGCTCGGGCCGGTGGTAGCGGCGGTGCTGTGCTCTGCGCTGGCCGGCCGGCGCAGCCTGCGGGATCTGGGCGCGCGGATGATCCGCTGGCGGATCGGCTGGCGCTGGTGGCTGGCCGCGGTGAGCCCGGTCCTGGCGCTGCTGGTGGTCCTGGCCGCACTGGCGGTTGATGGCTTGCAGCTGCCAGCCTGGTCGGCGTTCGCCGGGTTCAGCGGCGTGCCGGCCGGCTGGGGCGTCCTCGGGCTCGTCGCGGCGGTCGTGCTGATCGGTGGGTTCGGTGAGGAGACAGGGCTGGCGTGGGTACCTGCTTCCGGCTCTGCCGTCCCGGCTCGGCCCGCTGAGGGCCACCGGCATCATCGCCGCGGTCTGGGCCGGCTGGCACCTGCCGCAGTTCTTCCTGATCGAGACCTACCAGAACTTCAAGCTCGCGTTGCTGCCGATGTTCCTGATCGGCCTAGCGGGCGGCGCGGTCGTGCTGAGCTGGCTGTACAACCAAACCCACAGAGTGCTGGCCTGCGGTGTGTGGCACGCCCTGTACAACGTCGCCGGCGCCTCGGCGGCCGCGTCGTCGGGCGCCGGCGTGATCGCCGCCGCGGTCTGGACATTCGTGGTCGGGTTCGCTGCCCTGCTGTGTTGTCTGAAGTGGCTGGCCGCCCGCGCCGGGCGACCCTCGGTGTTAGAGCCACGGTGAACAGCGCAAGCCGTACGGTCTCGGCCGCGACAAATCGGCCGGCCGCACGGAAAGCGGACGGGGCCTGAACCGCCGTACGAGTCCGATCTGGTTTGGTCCCGGCCGCAAACCATCCTCGACGAAATGGACGTGACCGCCATGCCGACCACAACAGTCGCCACGCCAGTTCCGACACCTCCCCCCGAGCACACCGGATCCCTCCCGGCGGTGACCAGCGGGTCCTCCTGGGCCGGCACCCCGCGGGAGAGGGCGATCGGCCGGTGGAGCGCGCGGGCCCTGCTCGTACTCACGGTGGTGTACAGCGCCGACTTCGTCGTCGGGTTCGCGGCGCTGGGAAACCTGCACGACCCGTTGCCCGACCCCTACCTGGCGATCGGAGAGGCGCTCATCCTCGTCATGGCTCCCATCCTGGTGGCCCTCATGCTCGCCATCCATGCGTGCGCGCCGAATAAGGCGAAGACGTTTACCCAGGTCGCGCTCGGGTGGATGCTGGCCGCGGCAGCGTTCACGACCACTGTGCACGTCGTCGAACTGAGCGTCGCACGCCACGTGGACCCTGCCAGCTTCCCCGGGTACCGCTTCATCTTCGACTTTCAGTGGCCGTCGCTGCTGTACGCGGTCGACGTCGTCGCCTGGGACGTCTTCTTTGGCCTGGCCCTCTTGTTCGCCGTTCCTGCCTTCAGGCGACGATCAGACACCGCGGTCCGCCTCGGTCTGATCGCCAGCGGGTCACTCTGCCTGCTTGGTCTCATCGGACCGCTGACGAATGCCATCGCCTGGCGCTCCATCGGGATCTTCGGCTACACCCTCGTGTTCGCGGCCACCTGTGTCCCGCTCGCCCGGGCGTTCCGCTCCGACGCTGACGACGAACGAGCGTCACTCTCCCGGACCGAGCAGGCGAAAGCACGGACGACACGTCGCAGCCACCACGCGGTTGCTTCAGGCGACCCAACCGGGGCGAGGCGCCCGTGAGGCCGAGGACCGCCCCGATGCTGCTGGCCGTGGGCTCGCTGGCCGGGGCCTACGTCACGGTCGTGCGCCCGCGCCAGCTGACCTGGGGGGCGACGCGCGAGGAGGTGTCCCGTCAGCTCCCCGGCGACGACCTCGTCAGCCGCCCGACGTTCAACGCCACCCGGGCGATCAGCATCGCCGCACCGCCCGAGGCGGTGTGGCCCTGGCTGGTCCAGGTGGGCACCACCCGGGCCGGCTGGTACAGCTACGACCTGCTGGACAACCTGGGCCACCCGAGCGCCCGACGGATCATCCCGCAGCTGCAGGGGTTGGCACCGGGCGACGTGGTTCCGATGAACCCGGCTGGGACACAAGGCCTGGCAGTCCACTCCGTCGACCCGCCCCACTCGATGATCTGGGGCACACCCGGCGACACCTCCTGGCTGTGGCAACTCGAACCGGGCCCGGCGGGAACGACCCGGCTGGTCACCCGGATCCGTTCCCGCATCCGCTGGTCGCCGATGTCCATCGCGTTCGCCGGGCTCATCGAGGTCGCGGATTTCTGGATGATCCGCAGGATGTTGCGGAACCTGCGCGGGCGGGCCGAGACGACCCCGGTCGCTGTGCCTGCTCGCGAGGCGCACGCCGTCGCAGGCTCGCGTCGTGATCGCGGCGGTGGAAACTCGCCGGCCGGACAGGACGCACGCTGAACGGACACAGAGGCCCTGCGGTCCATGCGCGCAGGGCCCTCAGCCCCTGGCCTCGCAGGACCGACCCCGACACCGTCGAGCGAGAGCGACCCCGGCCCCGCAGCTGAAGGAGACCACCCATGACCGCCCTTACCCGGAGCCGGACGGAACCCACAGCCGGGCTGATCGCCCACCCCCGCTCCCGCAGCATGGCCGGACTGCTCCTGCTCATCTCCGGATCCGCCGTCCTGCTGGGGATCGTGACCGCGGAGGTCCTCTACCCGGCGGGCTACAACGCCCACCGGAACACCGTCAGCGACCTCGGCGCCATGCGCCCGGAGAACATCGTGCGGCAGCCGTCAGCGGCCATCTTCAACACCACGATGATCATCGCCGCTGCGCTCATCGCGGTCGCCGCCGTCCTGCTGTACCGCTCCCGCGCAGGCCTTGGGCGCCACACCCTGGGAGCAGAGTGCCGAGATGCCCGGCGACGAGCTTTTCCCCCGCGCCCAGTACAGATCGACGAGAGCGATCACGATCGGCGTCCCGCCCGAGGCGGTCTGGCCGTGGCTGGTGCAGGTCGGGTGCGGGCGGGCCGGCTTCTACAGCCACGACCTGCTCGACAACCTCGCCCGCCCGAGTGCGACCACGATCGTGCCCGCATTCCAGCACCTCGAGGTCGTTCGGTGGGTGTCGCCGATGTCTCCCTCGGCGACACCCACCGATCGGACGGCGTTCCGGGTGCGGTCCTTCGACGTCGATCGCTGGCTGCTGTGGGCGAAGCCGGACAGCAGCTGGGCCTGGCAGCTGACCCCCGACGAGCACCGCGGCACGCGGCTGGCACCCGAATCCATGTCGTCTACCAATGGAAGAAGCATCCGCTGGGGGCGCTGTCCGGCTGCGTCCTGATGGAGTTCGGCGACTTCGCGATGCTCCGCGCGATCAAGCAGCGAGCCGAGGCGGTCGACCGGGCGTCGCGCTCGTTCGCGGCTCAGACGTGACGCGCGCTGACGAGGTCGCCTCATCGACGTCGAAAGCGAGTCCGGAGACCGGTGGGCGTCGTCGCGACATCAGGAGCCCCGGCCTCCTCTATGGCTGGCTATGCCGGTCGGCTCGGTCGCGATCGCGTTCTCCCTCGTGTACTTCGCCTCCGACGTCCTCGAGGTCGAGCAGGGCCACTTCTCGCCCGTTCGTCTGGCGCTCACCTACGCCGGGGAGGCCGCGATCCCGCTCTTCGTCCTGGGCCTCTACGCCGGCCAACGACCGCGCATCGGTAGGCTCGGGCTGTTCGGCGCGGCAACCTACGCCTATGCCTACGTGTTCTTCACCAGCACCGTCATCTATGCACTCGTGGCGCACACGCCGGACTACCAGGGCGTGACGACGGCGTTCGGACCGTGGATGGTCGCCCACGGAGTGATCATGTTGATCGGCGGAGTGGCCTTCGGCATCGCCGTCGTCCGAGCGCGGGTCTTCCCCATGTGGACGGGAAGCTGCCTCGTCGTAGGAGTCGTCCTCGTCACGGCCGCGTCGGGGCTGCCGAGTGTCGCGCGGACCATCGCCGAAGCTGTTCCCGCGGCCGCCTTCATCGGGATGGGATGCGCGCTGCTCCGGGGATCTGGCCATGTGCGCGGCTGAGACGGCTGACCGATCGCACCGGAAGGCGCCCGCCACCCACGACGTCGTGCCCACCCGGGAGCGCAGCGTCACCTCACGGCCGTTCCCGTCGAGTCGGCGGCTCGTCACTGCGGCCGTACGCGTTGGCCGGCGGATAGTGCCGATGATCGGGCTGTTCCAGGTCGACATCACCGCGGCTCGGCGGACGCTTGCAGAGACCGACCCGCCCCTGTCGTTGACCGCCTACGTGGTCGCCTGCGTGGGCCGGGCAGCGGCTCAGCATCCGCAGGTGCACGCCTACCGGGATTGGCGGGGACGACTCGTCGAGTACCAGCACGTCGACGTCCAGGTGCTCATCGAGGTGCCGACCGACCAGGGACCGTTCGGGCTGGTCCACGTCGTTCGGGACGCCGACATCCGGACCGTCGCGGAGATCAGCGCCGATATCCGGGCCGTGAAAGACCACCCCACCAGAACCGGAAACGGGCGACTGCTCGACACGCCCGGGCCGACGCTGGGCCGGCTTCCGGGTCTGTATCGACTGATGTACGCCGGAATGAGCCGTTCGCACGGGTGCACGACGCGATCGGCACGGTGCAGGTGAGCGCGCTCGGCATGTTCGCCGACGGCGGCGGCTTCGCGATCGCTCCGCCCAGCCTGGCATCGCTGACCATCGTCGTTGGTGGGATCAGCACCAGCCCCGTGGCCGTCGACGGACACATCGAGACGATCGAGTTGCTCGACCTCACCGTCAGCATCGACCACAACATCGTGGACGGTGCACCAGCAACCCGCTTCGCAGCCGACCTGCGGCGCACCATGCAGCGGCCGGTACTGCCGCGGGCCGGCGTCGTGAGCTGACCGCGCACGGTCGGCCAGAGCTGGGTTCACTCTGGCGAGAACCTGCCTCGCCTGCGTTCGTCGCGGCGTGGGGAGGACGGTCCCTCGCCCGGGCCGTGCGACTCAGACGTGCGGGGACATGATCCGGGAACTCGCGGAGGTATCGGCCACGGCAGCCGGGCGGCCGTCGTCGTAGGGATGCACCACCATCCCCGGGCAGGCCGCGGACACCACGCAGTGCAGGGCCACGGAGCCGAGCACCACCCCCTCGACCTGATTGCGGCTCCGGCTGCCCACGACCAGCAGCCGGGCGTCCTGCGAGCGCTGGATCAGCACGTCTCCGGTGATTCCCTCGTCGGTCGTGATCAGTACCTGAGGCCGCTGGCCCGCTGGCATCTGCGTAAGGGCGGCGTCCACCGATCTGACGGGCCCGGGCAGCGACCCGTTGCTGGGTGAGCTCCTCCGACTCATCCATCGCGGTCTGGATGCCGACCCAGTGGCTCAGCGACTGGTAGACCACCACCACGTCCAGAACGGCCCCGACCCGCTGGGCCTCCTGCAGGGCTTTCCCCAGGGCGGCCCGCGACCCGTCCGTGTCGTCCAGTCCGACGACGATCCGGCCGCCCGGGTGCACGACCACCACGTCGCAGGGCGCGTGGGCCACGCAATGCAACGCAACGGACCCGAGGAGGGTGCTGCGGACCGGTCCACGTCCCCGGCTGCCGACCACGAGCAGGTCCGCCATCCGCGCGTGGCTGATGAGATGCTTCGCCGGCCGACCGGCCGCGACGACGACATCGAACGTGAGGGCGGCTATCCCCGGTACCCCAGCGACTGCAGCCTCACGGCGGGCTTCCTCGACCATCGAGCGGGCACGGGCAGCGGTATCGGCCCGGATCGCGTCCACCCAACCAACGTCGGCCAGGTAGGGGTCCGTCCGTACAGCTCGACCGGGTAGGCGGCGATGACCTCGAGGGATGCTCCGCGCGGCGCAGTCGCCGTCATCGCCCAGCCGAGCGCTGCCCGGGATGCCGGCGAGCCGTCGACCCCGACGACGACTCGCGGACCCCTGCGCGCCCACTCCTGCGCTGCGCCATCCATGTCTGCCCCTCAGGCTCGCTGCTCCGGCCGACCGGCCGTAAGCCCAGGGTGCGGGCCGAAGGGAGACACCGCTGCGGCCCGACGTCCCACGGCGTGCAGAACCTAGGTCATCGGCCGCTCCGGCCGGTCCGCGACGGAAAGGCAGCCCGCCGCGCTCCTCCACGGCGCGGGGCCCAGCCTGCTTCGCCACGCCGACAGTGGTCCGCGGTGGCCTTCCAGCCGGGAAGGCGACCTTCCGTCAACCCAGGCCCCTTTCCCGGTCCGGTGGTGAGGACCGCACCGGAATGAGTGGGTGCCCAGGTCGTATAGGTCCGAGGTCTTGGAACCCGGCTGTGGCAGTGCCGAGCATGAGGATTCCTGCCGCAAGCCCGGTGGTCGCCGCGAGCGCCGGCCCCGACATGGTGGCCACCAGGACGAATGGCCCGGCCGTCAGGGCCCACCCCACCGCGCGGTACCGGGGTATGTAGACGAGGTGGTCCAACCAGAGCAGGAGCGGCAGCTCGTGATCGCATGGACGGCATCACCCAGTGGCTGTGGCCGGCCGCGATCACGATCATCGGAAAGGCGACGGACGCGCTGACCGGTGCACCGGCACGGGACGGGGACCGCGTGGCTCTCGACTGGAGCTGGGCGTTCGTCCTCGCGCCGGTCGGTCCGCGGTCGTCCCGATTGCTGGTGCAGGTCCGCGCGGACTACCGCCCCGCAGTGTTGGGGCTGGCCATCCCCTTCTGCTCGAGCCTGTGCACCTGCTGATGGAACGGGCGAGGCGGCGCGGTATCCGTCGGCGCGCTGCCGGCTGATACCGGCTCGTCGCACGCCGCCGACGGGACGGAGGTCCTGGTCCGCTGGTGCCCGGAGGCCCTGTGGGCCCCACGACCGCCGCACTACGGTCAGGTCATCGTCGGACGAGGGAGCAGCCGTGCAGGCCAGGGACGCCATGACCCGCGACGTGATCACCGTGGGGCCGGACAGCTTCGTCAAGCGGGCCGCTGAGGTGATGACCGAGCGGGGCTATGCCGCGCTCCCGGTGGTCAATGGGAACGACCGGCTGGTCGGGATCGTCGCCGAGGCCGACGTGCTCCGCCACCGCCTCCCGCCTGATCCGCGCCTCCACCTGCGCCGCGCGGGACACTCGACCGTAGCGGCCCCTCCGCCGCTCGTCCGGGGCGTGATGACCGCCGCAGTCCGTACGGTGGATGCCTCTGCCGACATCGCCGACGTCGCCCGGATGTTCGTCGACGAGCACCTGCGCAGCGTCCCAGTCCTGGAGCACGGCCGGACGGTCGGGATCCTGAGCCGGCGCGACCTGCTGCGTGGACTGGCCCGCCCGGACGACAGCATCCGGGCCGACGTGCTGCACCTCGTCGAGGACTACACCGGCGAGATCGGGTGCTGGGCGATCGAGGTCACCGAGGGCGTGGCGGCCATCCAGCGAACCGACGGAGCCTCCCAGGTATCGGCGCAGGTCGAGGAGCGGGCGTTGCAGGAAGTGGCCCAGACCGTCGTCGGCGTCGTGAGCAGCCGCGTCCTTCCCGCCGTCTTCTGACCCGGCGCCCCCCCGTCGACGCATGCCATAGCTCATCCCCGAATCGAGAGGACACCATGAAACGCACCCCCGGACCACGACCCTGGGTCATCGGCGAGGATCTGCTGGCGGCGGCCCGGGGCGTCCCGAAGCAGCCGGTCGGCGACGAGGTCGCACGGTGACCCCGCGCGGTCTGCGGGTCCTGGTCGTGGTGGCGAGCAAGCACGGGGCCACGGGCGAGATCGCCGCCGCGCTGGCCCGCGCACTCGCCGACTCCGACGTGGGGCGTGCCGCCGGGCTCACGGCCGTCAGCCTCCCGGCCGAGCAACAGCCGGATCCGACCCCGTACGACGCTGTGGTCCTCGGCAGCGCGGTCTACGTAGGCCGGTGGCTCGAGCCTGCCCGCCAGTACGCGGCCACACATGCCGGCGAGCTTCGCAACCGGCCGGTCTGGCTGTTCTCCAGCGGGCCGATCGGGCAACCGCCCTTCCCGCCCGACGATCCACACGACGCCGGGCCGCTCACGCAGCTGACCGGTGCCCGCAGCCATCGCCTCTTCCCCGGGCGCCTGGAGAAGAGCCGGTTGTCCTTCGGAGAGCGGGCGATGGTGACCGCGATGCGCGCCCCGGTCGGCGACTTCCGCGACTGGGAAGCCGTCCGGGCCTGGGGAAACGAGATCGCCGCGGAGGTGCTTCGTCTGAACCCCGCGCCGGCCGTTGCGAGCTAGCGGACGCGCCGGTGCCGCTACGCCAGTCGGAGGAGCGTGCGGTGCCGTGCGCCCGTGACCGGCCGCCGGAGGTCCCGGTCGGGGCCTTCAGCCGGTGCGCGACGCCCGCGAGGTCCGGGACGCGGCGACTAGCACGAGGCCACCGATCAAGAGGACCAGCCAGAGCGTGACAGCGCGGTAGACCAGCACCGCGCCGAGCGCCACCGACGCCGGCGAGCCGGCGGCCACGAACGCCGCCGTCAGAGCGGTCTCCACCACTCCCACACCCCCCGGGGTCAGTCCGACGTAACCGGCGCCCGTGCCGGCCGACCAGATGATCAGTAGGTCGGTCCAGGGGATCGTCCCGCCGACGGCGACCACCGACGCGGCAAGGCACGCCACCGCCGCCAGCCAATTCACCAGCGCCAGGGCGAGGACCACGAGTCCCCGCCGGGGACTGAGCCGGAGCGCGCCGAAGCTCTCGACGAGCCGCCCCAGGGAGCTCCCGAGCCGGGCCGCTGGAAGGACCGGCATGCGCCGCGCCAGCCACCGCGAGCCGCGGTCAATCCCGCGGAGTAGGAACTCGCGGGCCGGCCGGTGATGCATGGCCGCCAGGACCACCACCACCGGAACGATCGCGACGAGGCTGGCCAGCGCCGCCCCGATCGCACCGAGGACCGATCCGGTGAGCCCCGAGCCGACCGCGACCACGAGCGCGAGACCGACGGTGGACGCGACTCCCGACGTGGCGAGGCTCCAGCCGATGAGCGCTGCATCGTTGCCGGCTGCTTGCAGCCGCCGGTAGGTGAACAGCGCGGCCGCCGGCGGCCCGGCGAAGGGTATTCCCACGGAGATGGTGTCACCGCCGAGAGTGGTGGCGGTCATCGCGACCGACCCCACGTGCCCTCCGACCGAGCGCAGCACGAACTCCTGCTGTGCGGTGAGCAACACGATCGCGACGATCTGGGCCAGGACGGCGACGCCAACCAAGGGCCACCGGACCCCTGCCACGGTGCCGAGAATCTCGGGTAGCCGGTGCCGGGAGAGCACCACCACGACGGCCAGCGCGACGACAACGGTTCCCGGTGCCAGCCACCGCCATGGCTTCCTGGGCGCGGTCAACGAAGCCGGGGGCTGCGGCCGACGCTGGTCATCCCGCGTCCCTTCCGCCGCGCGTGCGGCCCGGGGGGGCATCGAGGGCGCCGCCCGGATGTCGACATGGGGGAGACGCTCCCATGGACCGGACGCTCTGCGGAAACGTTGACCGCGGACATCGGGCCGTTCATCACCCGAGAAACGACTTTGGTCCCCGTCGGCGCACGCGGTGTGGGCGGACAGTCAAGAACATGGATTCGGTTTCCGGCACCACCGGCCTGTGGTGCCGGGCCGTCGTGCACGATGGACCACGGTCCGATCGGCCTCCGCATCGACGCCCCGCTCGGGCGCGGACCCGGTCACAGCGGCGCGGTGGGCGGTGACCGCTTCCCCCCGGAACGCCTGGAGGTCCGGCGCCGCTGAAGCCGACGAACGAAGGGGACGACGTGGGGGTCGGCGAGCTGTCTTGATCGGGCTCGAACTCGGGACGGGAGCCGCTGCCCTTGTCGGAGGGGTTCTCCTCGCCGTCCGACCGGATGGTTCACTGCTCGATGCACCCGGCACGGCTCTGTCAGGTAGCCCTTTCAGCGACTGGCGACTTCCGGGTCTCCTGCTGGCGACTCTGGTGGGGGGTGGCTTCTCGGCAACGGGCACGTGGCAGTGGCGCCGCGGCCGGCACGCACGCGACTTGTCCCTGCTCGCGGGATCGGGACTCGTCTGCTTCGAGCTCGTCGAATTGAGCTGGATCGGATTTCAGCCACTCGAGGCGGTCTTCACGCTGGTCGGCGTCACGGTCTGCGCCCTTGCTGCCGGGGCCGAGACGTGATGCCTCTGCGGGGTGGGCGGATATCGCGCGATCCCACGCGAGAGCGGCCGAGGATATGACGAGGACGACGGACATCGAGGCGGTCGCCGCAGCCACACCAGCATTCCGCACGTCGACGGACGGACTCTCCTCCGAACAGGTCGCCGAGCGGGTCCGGAGCGGGCGGACCAACGCGTTCGAGTCGCGGAGCAGCCGCACGGCCGGCGCGATCGTCCGGGGCAACGTCTTCACCGTCTTCAACGGTCTGCTGCTCGCGCTCTTACTGATCATCGCGGCCACGGGACGCTGGCAGAACGGGCTGTTCGGCCTGGTGATCATCGCCAACTCCTCGATCGGGGTCGTCCAGGAGCTCCGGGGCAAGCGGACCCTGGACCGACTGCGGGTGGTCAACGCCCCGCAGGGGCGGGTCGTCCGGTGTGCCGCCGTCCAGGACATCGACGTCCACGGCTTGGTGATCGACGACCTGCTGGAACTGCGAGCCGGTGACCAGGTGCCGGTGGACGCCGTCGTCACCTTCTCGGCGTCGATGGAGATCGATGAGTCGTTGCTGACCGGTGAGTCCGACGCCGTCGTCAAGCAGCCGGGCGACGGAGTGCGCTCGGGCTCGATCGTTGTGGCAGGGCAAGGCCGGGCACAGGTCACCGCGGTGGGCGCGGAGACCTATGCGGCGCAGCTCGCGGCCGAGGCGCAGCGGTCGAAGCTCGTCCATTCGGAGCTCGTCTCGGGGACCAATCGCTTGCTGCGATGGATCTCGGTGGTGATGCTGGTCGTCGCGCCGGTCCTGCTGTGGAGCCAGTTCCGCAGCACCGACAACCACGGCTGGCGGGATGCCGTGACAGGAACCGTGGCCGCTCTTGTTGGTCTTGTGCCCGAAGGGCTGGTCCTGCTGACCAGCGTCGCCTTCGTACTGGCCACCGTGGCCCTGGCGCGCCGGCAGACGCTGGTGCAGGAGTTGCCCGCCGTCGAGGGCCTGGCCCGGGTCGATGTCGTGTGTCTGGACAAGACCGGAACCCTGACCTACGGCGATCTCGCGTTCGAGCGGGTGCAGCTGCTCGGGGACGCGGCCGAGCCCGAGGTCCGTGACGCGCTGGCGCTGTGCACCAGCGACTCCGACGCCAACGCGACGTCCCGGGCGCTGTCGGCGCAGTTCGGTGCGTCGAGCTGGGTGCCGGCCGGCGCGATCCCGTTCTCCTCGGCCCGGAAGTGGTCCGCCGTCGCGGCCGAGGGTCACGGGTCGTGGGTGCTCGGCGCTCCGGAGATGGTCTTTCCGCACCCGGTCGACCAGCAGCAGACCCGGGCGCGGTCGGCGGCCGATGACGTCGCGGCGGAGGGCCGCCGCGTGCTGATGCTGGCCCATACCGATGCCCGGTTGCCCGATGCCGCCGGCGACGTCGACGGGCCGCACGACACCGGGCAGCTGCCCACGGGGTTGCGGCCGATGGCGTTGGCCGTGCTGGCCGAGCGCGTGCGGGAGGACGCCGCCGAGACGCTGCGCTTCTTCACCGAGCAGGGCGTGAGCCTGAAGGTGATCTCCGGGGACAACCCGCGCACCGTCGGAGCCGTCGCCGCACGCGTCGGGGTGCCGGGAGTGCACTCGCCAGCCGACGCGATCGACGCCAGGGAGCTACCTGAGGACCCGGACCGCCTCGCTGATGTGCTCGGCACCCACAGCGTGTTCGGCCGGATCTCCCCGCAGCAGAAGCGCGTGGTCGTGACCGCGCTGCAGCGGCGGGGTCATGTGGTCGCGATGACCGGCGACGGGATCAACGACACCCTCGCGCTCAAGGACGCCGACGTCGGGGTGGCGATGGGCAACGGCGCGCCGGCCACCCGGGCGGTGGCCCAGCTCGTGCTGCTCGACGGCAAGTTCTCGCATCTGCCCGACGTGGTCGCGCAGGGGCGGCGGGTGATCGCCAACATCGAGCGCGCGGCGAACCTGTTCTTGGTGAAGAACGTGTACTCGCTTGTGCTGGCGATCATCACCGTTGCCACGTCGAGCGCCTATCCGCTGGCACCGATCCAGCTCACCTTGATCTCGACGGTGACGATCGGCGTGCCCGGATTCGTCCTGGCGCTGGGACCCAACAGCCGTCGCTACATCCCCGGCTTCCTGCACCGCGTGCTCCGGTTCGCCGGACCCACTGGCCTGGTGATCGGGCTGGCGGCGTACACCGGCTTCTGGCTGACCCGGCTCCTGGACCCCTCCGCCGGGGTCGACGGCGGCCGGACGACTGCCACCCTCGTCGTCCTGCTGGTGTCGCTGTGGACCGTGCTGGTGCTGGCCCGCCCCCTGACCGGCTGGAAGCTGGCCCTGGTCGCCGCGATGGCAGGCGTGGTCGCGGTGATCGTCGTGATCCCGGCGCTCGCCACGAACGTGTTCCTCCTCCACCCGACCGCCGCGCGAATCCTCATCGCGACTGCCGTCGGGGCTCTTGGCTGTCTCCTGGTCGAGATCGCCGCCCGGGTCATGGGTTCCACTGCGGGCAGCCACCCGGACGCCGCTGCTCCGCTTCTGTAGGGGCAGTAGCGGCCCGAAGGTCGCTCATCCCGACCAGGGGACGACGGGCTCCCCGGCGAGTGGACCGGCCTGTCACGCAGGAGCGGTGGACCGGCGGCGGAGTGCGCGGTAGGCCTCGTCCAGGCCCCAGACCGGCAGCGGCATGGGCAGGAGCAGGGTGAGGACCCAGCCCGGCAGTCCGGCGGTGCCGAAGACCGACTGCAGCGGCGGCAGGTAGATCACAGCGGCGGCGAAGACCAGCTCGAACGCGATGCCGGCCAGCAGCAGAGGATTGCTCCACAGGCCGATGGCGCGCAGCGAGCTGTGCTGGGTGCGTGCAGCGAAGGCAGTGCCGATCTGGCAGGCGACGATCGCGGCGAAGGTGGCGGTGGTGGCCTGCACGTAGACGTCGTGCAGCGGACTACCGCTGCCGGTGGCGGCACCGGGCGTCCAGCCGCCGCGGTGCAGCACCAGGAAGAACAGGCCCATGGACAGCGCGGCCGAGAGCAGGCCCATCAGTCCCCAGGCGCGGAACAGCATCGCCTTGTCGATGACGTTCTGGCTCTGCTTGCGCGGTGGCCGGGCCATGAGGCCGGGCTCGGCCGGCTCACGCCCGAGGGCCAGCGCGGACAGCGTCTCGGTGCCCAGGTCGATGGCCAGGATCGACAGCACCGTCAGGGGCAGCGGCACCAGGCCACCGGAGAGGGCGAAGACCAGGAACGGCACGACCTCGGGAACGGCGTGGGCGAAGATGTAGAGCAGGACCTTGCGGACGTTGTCATAGACCCATCGCCCCTCCTCGACCCCGGCCACGACGGTGGCGAAGTTGTCGTCGGTGAGCACGACCGCGGCGGCCTCGCGGGCGACCTCGGTGCCGCCACGGCCCATGGCCACCCCGACGTCGGCATGGTGCAGCGCTGGTGCCTCGTTGACGCCGTCCCCTGTCATGGCCACGACGTTGCCGGCCTCGTGCAGCGCGTCACCGATCCGCAGCTTCGCCTCCGGCGCCGCCCGGGAGAACACGAACTCCTCCGGCCCGGCGAGCAGGTGGTCGAGCTGGGCGTCGGTGAGCGCGTCGAGCGTGGCGCCGTCGACGACCCGGTCGCGTGGATCCCGACCCGGCGAGCGATCTCGGTCGCCGTCGCGCCGTTGTCACCGGTCACGACGTGGATCCGGATGCCGGACGCGTGGCAGGCGGCGACCGCCGAGGCAACCTCCGGGCGCGGCGGATCGAGCAGGCCGACCAGGCCGAGGAGGGTCAGGCCGGCGCTCTCCGCTGAGTCCCGGTCGGGGGCCACCGGGTCGGTCCAGCTGCGGCGGGCGACGGCCAGCACCCGCAGGCCCTGGCTCGTCATCGCCTCGACGGCCGCGGTGAGAGCGGTCGCCTGCGCAGGCTCGGTGAGGCAGAGCGGCAGCAGCGCCTCCGGCGCTCCCTTGACGTGCACCAGCAGCTCGTTCCCCACGTGGTCGAGGGTGGCCATCAGCCGGCGGCGGGGATCGAAGGCGAACAGGGCCACCCGTTGGGCGTTCCGGTCGGCCAGGTCGAGCCGGAAGCCGCCGGCGATGGCCATGTCCAGTAGCGCCAGCTCCGTGGGATCGCCCGTGCGGGCACCGGCGTCCGCGGTGTTGCACCGGCTGACCGCCCCGGCCAGCTCCTGCCCGGGGGCGGCCAGCAGCGCACCGGTGACGTCGTGCACCTCCTGCACGTGCATCGCGTTGGCCGTCAGCGTTCCGGTCTTGTCGGTGCAGATGACGGTGACCGAGCCGAGGGTGTCCACCGCCGAGAGCCGTTTGACCAGCGCGCCGCGTTTGGCCATGGACTGCACCGCGCCGGCCAGGGCGAGGGTGATAGTGGGCAGCAGGCCCTCCGGCACGTTGGCCACGAGCAGGCCGACGGCGAAGACCAGCGCCTCAGCCCAGCTCAGCCCGGCGTAGACGCCCAGCGGTAGGAACGCGATGCCGACCCCGACGGCGACGGCCGCGATCAGGTAGGCGACCCGGCGGACCTGGCGCTCCAGCGGGCTGTCGCCCTCCGGCCGCGGCCCGGTGAGCGAAGCGATCCGGCCGATCTCCGTGTGGGCACCGGTGCTGTGCACGACGGCCTCGGCGGTGCCACCGACGCACCCGGTGCCACTGAAGACCAGCACCGGGGAGTCCAGCGGGTGATCGGCGTCGTCAACGGCGTCGGCGACCCGTTCCACCGGCGCGGACTCCCCGCTCAGCGCCGAGGCGTCGATCTCCAGCCCGCCCGACAGCAGGCACGCATCGGCCGGCACCCGATCACCCTCGGCCAGCACCAGGACATCGCCAGGCACGACCTCGGTGGCCGGCACCGACCGCAGGAGCGTCGCGACGGACCTGCGCCTGCGGCGGCAGGAAGCGGCTCAGCGCCTCGACCGCACGGCCGGCCTGCTGCTCCTGAACGAAGGAGAACACCGCGTTCAGGAGGACGGCCACGATCGCCCAGGCCAGGCTCGGCGTTCCGGCGACCACGGACAGCACTGCGGCCAACAGCAGCAGGACCGCCAGCGGCTGGGTGAACTGGCGCACCAACGCCCGCGGCCAGGTGCGGCCGTGGCCGACGGTCAGCGCGTTGGGCCCGTAGCGCTCCAGGCGCCGCGCCGCCTCCCGCTCGGAGAGACCGTGGCCCGAGAATCCAGGTCCCGCAATAGCCGGGTGACAGGTTCCCGCGGGTCGGGGGGTGCCGCTACGGGAGTGCTGTCCGCCAAGGGCATACGGGTCGGTGCAGACACAGGTGACCTCTTCCAAGGCAGGGCGA
>JAODNJ010000083.1 GCA_025465155.1 Frankiales bacterium | reverse complement strand
TCCGCGCTCATCCCGTAGAGGATCCGCTGGGCCCCGCGCCGCTGCGCCGAACGGAGGGCCTGGAGGAGCAGCTGCTGGTAGCTGCCGTGGGAGGCCACGTAGTCGTAGTCCAGCCCGACGAACAGCGGTGCGACGTGCTCGGCCGTCACGTGCTGGGCGGCGAAGGCCACCGGCCCGGCGGCCCGGTCGGGCAGGTGCAGGAGCACCAGCTCCCAGCCCGGCGAGGCCAGGACGGCGTCCACGATGCCCCGCGGCAGCGGAAAGACGGCGAGGTCGTAGGCGCGGGCGTGCACCGCCCGGTACAGCCCGTACAGCTCGTCGCGCTGTGCCGTCGTCAGGGCGGCCGCCTCGGGGCCGCCCCCCGCCAGGACCTCGACCCGGTACTCCGGCTCGTGCGCCAGCACACGGGTGCGCTGGTGGTACCGGTGTTTGCGGGTCAGCGTGGCCAGGAAGGCCTCGTCGTCGGCGACGTCGACCTCCCGGACCCAGGTGTCGGGCACGGGGATCCGCACGAGTCCCTCGCCGAGGAGGAAGCCGTGCAGCTCCCCGTCGTCGTCGGGCATGTCGCGCAGGACCAGCGCGGCGGCGCTGCTGGCGTCCTCGACCTTCCGGGCCGCACCCAGTATCAGCCGCAGCGCCCCGCGCCAGTCGGCGGAGCGGTCCAGCCAGAGATGGTTGCCCTCGGTGAGCAGTGACCCGGTGGACACCATCGGCGAGGTGAGGAAGTAGGGATCGCTCCGGTCCTCGCGGAGGCGCGCCACCTCACGGGAGACCGCGGCGGGGGAGAGGGCGTCGTCCATCCACAGCGCCGTCGTCAGGAACGTCGCCGCCACCGGCCGGCCGGACCGGTCACGGACGACGAGGTAGGTGAACTGCCAGGCGTGCTCGGGCGGATCGCCGGACCCCTCGCCGGCCCGGTCGCCGAACACCGATTCGTAGGTGGCCATCGCCGCGGCGTCGAAGGCGCCCCGCTCCCCGAGCAGCCGGTCCCACTCCACCGGGTCGAGGTCGGCGATCGACGAGCAGGTCTCGAGGGTCAGCGTGGCCCGCGTGGCGCGGCCGCTCGGCTTCGGCGCGCTCCAGCGGGCGCGGAGGCGGGGCCCGAACGCGCGGTGGAGGTCCTCCACGGTGGCGCCTTCGTCGGCCATGGCGGCCGGCAGGTGCTCGGCCAGGGCGGCCACCACGCCGGCGATGTCGTCCTCCGTGTGGTGGGTCGTCAGGGCCAGGCGCGCGCCGCTGCGGCGGGCCGGGACGGCGGGGAAGGAGGCGGTGTTGGCGTGGTAACCGGCCGAGCGCAGCCGTTCCACCAGCCGGTAGGCGACCCGGGGGACGCCGGCTCCGACGCACCGGATCGGCGCCTCCGACGGCGAGGTGACCGGCAGGCCGGCGTCCTCGGCCAGCTGGTTGAACAGCCGGATCCGTTCCAGCAGGAGCTCCTGGCGTGCCGCCACCTCCGGGGAGAGGTGCAGCCGGGCGGAGGCGAGGACGGCGCCGAGCATCGGGGGCTGCACCGGGCCGGCGAAGATCATCGGTCCACCGACCCGGAGTACGCGGCCGTGTGTCTCGTCGTCCGGGAACGTGAGCGCGCCGCCTGCGGCGGCGAAGGACTTGTTCAGCGACGCCGCCACCACGGTCCGCGCCAGAGTGGCCGCGGCCAGGTGCTCGAGGGCGTACCCGCGGCCGTGCCGGCCGGTCCAGGAGACGGCGTGCGCGTCGTCGACGTAGAGCCACAGGTTCTCGTGCCGCGCGGCGAGCTCGTCGAGCCCGTCGGCAGGGAAGAAGTCGGCGTACATCGAGTACAGGCCGTCGGCGGCGTACCAGACGCGTCGGGCGGTGTGCCGGTAGCCGGCCAGCCGCCGCTCGAGGGTCCGCAGATCGTTGTGCGGGATCAGCTCCACCCGCGCCCCCCCGGCCTGGGCGACCTTGGCCGCGGTCTGCACGGAGGCGTGCACCTGGTGGTCGAGCAGGAGCACGTCACGGCTGCCCACCAGCGTGGGGAGTGCCGCGAGGTGGCCCAGCGTGGTGGACGGTGTCAGGATGGTCGGCCGGCCGAACAGGCCGGCCAGGGTCTCCTCGATCTCCCGGTAGAGCGGCGCCGCGGCGTAGACCCGGGACGAGGAGAACTGGGTGCCGTACCGGTCGACCGCCTCGTGGACGGCGGCCCGCATGCGGGGATGGGTCTCCAGCCCCAGGTAGGAGCAGGAGCCGAAGTTGACCAGGGCACGGCCGTCGATGGTGACGCGCCGGCCGTCGAGCTCCCGATCCTCGACGATGTTGTGCAGCAGCCCGCGCCGGACCCCGTCGGAGACGACCTCGTCGACGGCGTCGAGCAGCTCCTCAGCCGTGGCCATCGCGCTTCCTCCTTACTCGTGTCCCGATGGCGGGGCAGGTCAGCCGCTGAGGGCCAGCCCGACGCCGAGCAGGACGCCGGTGACCAGCGTGAGCAGCCCGGTGCCCTGCAGTGCGCCGATGAGCGCGCGCCCCTGTCCCGCTGACAGAACCGTCCGTACGGGTGACGCTCCCAGCGGGAGCGCCGCGAGGGCCAGCAAAGCCCACGGTCGTGTGAGGCCAATCACCAGGACGACGACGAAAGCGACAACGAGTAACCCTGCGTAGCCGATACGGGTCCGCCGGTCGCCCACCAGGACGGCGAGGGTGCGCTTGCCGACCGCGGCGTCGCCCGACACGTCCCGCAGGTTGTTGACCACCAGCAGGGCCACCGACAGCAGGCCGATCGGCACGGCCGCGGCGAACGCCAGCCCGGCCAGCTCCCGCGTCTGCGCGAACGTCGTCCCGACGACCGCGACGAGGCCGAAGAACACGAAGACGAACACCTCGCCGAGCGCCCGGTAGCCGTAGGGGAGGGGGCCGCCGGTGTAGGTCCAGGCCGCCGCGATACAGACCGCGCCGACGGCCAGCAGCCACCAGCTGGACAGCGCGGCGAGGGCCACCCCGGCGACTCCCGCGACGGCGAAGGCCGCCGCCGCGGCGGCGAGGACCTGCTCGGGCGACGCCGCGCCCGAGCCGACCAGGCGCATCGGCCCGACCCGGTCGGCGTCGGTGCCCCGGCGCCCGTCCGAGTAGTCGTTGGCGTAGTTGACCGCGACCTGCAGCGCCAGCGCGACCACCATCGCGAGCAGGGCCGGGAGCAGCCGGAAGCCGTCCAGCGCGGCCGCGGCGCCGCTGCCGACGACGACCGGCGCGACCGCGGCGGGCAGCGTCCGCGGCCGGGCACCGGCCAGCCACTGGGCGGGGGTCGCCATCGCTCAGCCCAGCCGTTCCGCGGGCTCGCCGGCGAGCACCGCCGCCGCGACCCCGCGGCGGTCCGGCTTGCCCGTGTGCAGGACGGGGACGGCGTCGATGACGTGCACCTCACGCGGGGCGGCGGCGGCCCCCAGGCGCGCCGCGACCCAGGGCCTCAGCACGGCCAGCCCGGGGCGCGCGCCGGCGGCGGGGACCACGGCGGTGACGACCCGCTGGCCCCACTCCTCGTCGGGGATGCCGAAGACGACGGCGTCGGCGACGTCGGGATGCTCGCGCAGCACCGCTTCGACCGCGGGCGGCGCGACGTTGACCCCGCCGGAGACGACGACGTCGTCGAGGCGCCCGTGCACGGTCAGGCGTCCGCCGGCGCCGAGCGTGCCGGCGTCGCGGGTGCGGAACCATCCGCCGGCGAAGGCGGCGGCCGTGCCCTCGGGGTCGAGCCGGTAGCCGAGGGCCAGGGTCGGGCCGGCCAGCCGCACCCCGTCGTCGCCGACCGCGATCCGCACGCCGGTCAGGGGCCGCCCGTCGTAGACGCAGCCGCCGGCGGTCTCGGTCATGCCGTAGGTGGTCACCACGGCGACGCCCTCGGCGCGTGCCCGGTCGAGCAGGGCCGGGTCGGTGGCCGCGCCGCCGACCAGGACGGCGTCGAAGGCGCGCAGCGCACCGGTGTCGGCGTCCAGGAAGCGGCGCAACTGGGTGGGCACCAGCGCGGTGTAGCGGCGGCCGGTGCCGGGCATCCGCGCGACCGCGGCCGACAGGGGCTCGTCCCTGGCCAGCACGGCCGGCCGCCGGCCGGCCACTGCGCTGCGGCAGAGCACCTGCAGTCCGGCGATCGCGGAGACGGGCAGGGCGAGCAGCCAGTCCCCCGGGCCGCCGAGCCGTTCCAGCGTCGCTTCAGCGGACGCCCGGAGCGCGGCCGCCGACAGCAGCACGCCGCGTCCTCGGCCGGTCGAGCCGGAGGTGACGACGACGAGGTCCGCACCGTTCTCGAGCGGCTGCTCGGGGCGGAGCACCGCCCGGGCGACAGCCGCCGCGGCGGGGGGGCCGGCGGGAACCACGGCCAGCGGCGCCCCCCCGTCCAGGCAGGCGCGGACCGCCGGCTCGACTGCGGTGAGCACCTCGGGACCCGGCACGGCAGGCGCCTGCACGAGTGTCAGGTGCCGGGCCACGACGGGAAAGCCTACGTCGAGGGCCATCTACGCTGTCCGTCGTGATCTCCGCGTCCGGCCCGGGCACCGGACCGGCGCTCGAGGCGCACGTGTACCGGGTCCCACTGCGCACCCGGTTCCGCGGCATCGACGTCCGCGACGGCGTGCTGGTGCGCGGTCCCGCGGGCTGGGGCGAGTTCTCCCCGTTCTGGGACTACGACGACGCCGAGAGCTGCAGATGGTGGGCCGCCGCCCGCGAGGCCGCCGTGGAGGGCTTCCCGGCCCCGTTGCGCAGCTCCGTCCCCGTCAACGTCACCGTGCCTGCTGTCGGACCCGAGCGGGCGCACGAGATCGTGACCTCTTCGGGCTGTCGCACCGCCAAGGTGAAGGTGGCCGACCCGGGCCGGCCGGCGGCCGACGACCTCGCACGCGTCGAGGCGGTCCGGGACGCCCTCGGCGCGGACGGCGCGATCCGGGTGGACGCCAACGGGGCCTGGGACGTCGACACGGCCGTCGCCCGGATCCGCGAGCTGGATCGCGCCGTGGGGCTGGAGTACGTCGAGCAGCCCTGCCCGACGCTGCCGGAACTGGCCGCCCTGCGCCGCCGGATCGAGGTGCGCATCGCCGCCGACGAGGTGCTGCGCCGGTCGGCCGACCCGCTCCGGGTGCAGCTGGCCGACGCCTGCGACGTCGTCGTCCTCAAGGCGCAGCCGCTCGGGGGCGTGCGCGCGGCGCTGCGGGTTGCCGAGGCGCACGGACTGCCCTGCGTGGTGTCGTCGGCGCTGGAGTCCTCCGTGGGCATCGGCGCGGGGGTCGCGCTGGCCGCCGCGCTGCCGGAGTTGCCGTTCGCCTGCGGCCTGGCCACGGTCGCCCTGTTCACCGGCGACGTCTCGAGCGCGCCGCTGCTGCCCGTCGACGGCGCGCTGCCGGTGACCCGCCCGGAGCCGGACCGGCTGGCCGAGCTCGCCGCCGACCCGGAGACCGACGCGCGGTGGCGGGCCCGGATGGCACGAGTGCGCGCCATGACCGGGACGACGCCGTGAACCCGTCCACGGCCATGGCCCGCGTGCTGGTCGACGAGCTGGTCCGGGGCGGCGTCACCGACGCCGTGCTGGCCCCGGGCTCGCGCTCGGCGCCCGTGGCGCTGGCCCTCGCCGCCGCGGGACGAACGGGTCGCCTGCGGCTGCACGTCCGCATCGACGAGCGGACGGCGTCCTTCCTGGCCCTCGGGCTGGCCAAGGCGTCCGGCCGGCCGGTGCCCGTGCTGACCACCTCGGGGACGGCCACGGCGCACCTGCACGCCGCCGTGCTGGAAGCCGACGCGAGCGGCGTTCCGCTGGTGGCGCTGACCGCCGACCGGCCGCCGGAGCTGCGGGCCACCGGCGCCAACCAGACCGTGGAGCAGGTCGGCGTCTACGGCGGCGCGGTGCGCTGGGCGGCCGACGTGGGAGTTCCGGAGGCCGGGCGGGAGGCCGCGCAGAACCGGTACTGGCGCTCGCTGGTGGCGCGGGCCCTGATCGTCGCCCGCGGCGCGCTGTCCTCCGATCCGGGCCCCGTGCACCTCAACCTGCCCTTCCGCGACCCGCTGCTGCCGGAGGAGGAGCCGGGGGAGCCGGCCGGTCCCTGGGCGGGACGGCCGGGCGGCGAGCCGTGGACCCGTCCCGTGTCCGCTCCCGGGCCCGCGGCGCGGGTGGCCGAGTGGCCCCGGACCCTCGTCGTCGCCGGCGACGCACCCGCGGGGCTCGGAGCGGCGGCGGCGCGGGTGGCCGAGCGGTGCGGATGGCCGGTGGTGGCCGAGCCGAGCAGCGGCGCGTGGGGAGCCCCCGGCGGCATCCGCTCGGGGGCTCTGCTCCTGGGTGTCGCCCCGTGGGTCGCGGCGCACCGGCCCGACCGGGTGCTCGTGGTGGGCCGGCCCACCCTCTCGCGGCCGGTGTCCGCGCTGCTCGCCGATCCGGGCGTGCGGGTGGACACCGTCGCGGCGGCGCCGCGCTGGGCAGATGCCGCCCGCGGGGCCGCGACGGTGTCTCTGGGCATGGACGCGGACGCCTCCGGCGCGCTGGCCGAGCACTGGCTCTCGGCGTGGCGGGGGGCCGCCGCCGCGGTGGGCACGGCCGTGGACGCCGTACTGGCCGAGGCGCCGGAACCGACGGCGGCGGGCGTGGCTCGCGATGTCGTGGCCGCACTGCCCGCCGGCTCGCTGCTCGTGCTCGGGTCGTCCACACCGGTGCGCGACGTCGACCGGCTCGCCGTCCCGCGCGCAGACGTCACCGTGCTCGCCAACCGGGGGGTCGCCGGCATCGACGGGACGGTCTCCACGTCGCTCGGCGCGGCGCTGGTGCACGGCGGGCCGGCGTTCGCGCTGATGGGGGACCTGACCTTCCTGCACGATCTGCAGGGCCTGCTCACCGGCGACGGCGAGGCGCGGCCCGACCTCACCGTGGTCGTCCCGGACAACGACGGTGGCGGGATATTCGCCCAGCTGGAGCCGGGCCGGGAGCGGTACGCGCGCGACTACCGGCGACTGTTCGGCACCCCGCACGGGCGCGACCTGGTGGCGGTGGCCACGGCGCTCGGCTGGGCGGCGAGCGCGGTCACCGGCGCCGGCGACCTCCGCGCGGCACTGGCGCTCGGCGGGCCGCGGGTCGTCGTCGTCCGCACCGATCAGCGGGCGGAGGCCGAACTGGCCGGCCGGCTGCGGGACGCGGCGGCCCGGGCACTGTCCTGACCCTTCCGGGTGGGTCCACCGTCTTGCGGTTTCCTTGCGGTCTCCTCGCGGGAGCCGTGCGCAAGACGGCTCATCGTCGGCTCCGTCACCGGGACCATCCGGACCCCGCCGGTCAAGGAGAGACGACGACATGACCCGCATGAACCCCCTGCGCCGCACGGCTGCCGCGGCCGCCATCGTCGGTGTCACGAGCTTCGGCGCGGTGGCCCTGGCCTCGCCGGCCCTCGCCGAGACGACGCCGGCCGCCTCGGCCCAGGTCTCGTCCGCCGGCTACGAGGTCGCGCTCCCCGTCATTCCTGGCCTGACCGTGGCGACGATCATGAGCTCCGCGCACGCCGCCCCTCCGCTGACGATCCGGTCCCCGCTGCCCGCCGGCCGGGTCGCGTTCGTCATCGGCACGATCACGCTGCCGCCGGTGCCGGCGCAGCCGGCCCAGGCGATCCAGACCGTCGCGGGGAACCTGTACGCGCAGCAGGGCTACCAGGTGTCCTTCGACATGCACGGGCTGCTCATCGTCGGTCAGAAGGTCTGCGACCCGAGGAAGCCGGCCGGCAAGCAGAAGGACTGCGTCCCCGCCGACGCCCCGCGCTTCTGACCCGCACCACCACCGAACCCCCACGTCGGGGTGTCTCCGCCGGCGGCGCTCCCGCTGGGGGAGTGCCGACGGGCGGGGACCCGGCTCCAGCCCCCGAGGAGGTACCCGCGTGACCGCCGCCACCTGGCTGCTCGCCTCCGGGCTGGCCTCGCTCCGCCGGCTGGGTCTCGCCCTGGCCGTCGTCGGCATTGGTGTCCTGGGCGTCACCGTGTCGGGCGCCTCGGGTTCCGTCGGCCCGACAGTCCTCGTCCCCGCCGTCCAGGTGCAGACGGCCCCGGACGGGCCTACCCCCTGACCTCGGGGGCTCAGCCCTCCAGCGCGGCCTGCACGGCCGCGAACTTCGCCTGCGTCTCGGCCAGCTCGGCCGCCGGGTCGGAGTCGGCGACGATGCCGCAGCCGGCGAACAACCGTGCCGCGCACGGGTCCTCGGCGGTCAGCTCGGCACAGCGCAGTGCCAGCCCGAACTCGCCGTCCCCGCGGGCGTCGATCCAGCCGACCGGGCCGGCATAGCGGCCGCGCTGCATGCCCTCGAGCTCTGCGATGACGGCCACCGCCTCGTCCCGCGGCGTTCCGCCGACCGCCGCCGTCGGGTGGACGGCGCCGATGAGCTCGAGCAGCCTCGCGCGGCCGCGGGGGCCGGAGCGGCGCTGCCGGCCGGAGACGTCGGTGGCCAGATGCCGCACGTTGGCCAGCGTCAGCAGCTCCGGACCGGCGGGCGCCGAGAGCGACGCGCAGTACGGCTGCAGCGCCTGCACCAGCGAGTCGACGGCCAGCCCGTGCTCCGCGCGGTCCTTGGCCGATCCCAGCAGCGCCGCCGCCAGCCG
>JAODNJ010000080.1 GCA_025465155.1 Frankiales bacterium | reverse complement strand
CGTTGTAGCGCCAGAAGTCGATCAGCTCGCAGGCGCTGTCGATCTCGGCCTGGTAGCAGGTCTTGCTCTGGCCGAGCATCGTGGCGGCGTTCAGCGTCTGCCGCCACGGCCCGGCCAGCAGGTCGGCGGCCTTGACGAACACCGCCGCCCGGTCGTCGAACGACAGGGCCTGCCAGCCGGGGGCGGCGTCCTTAGCGGCGCGGATCGCCGCTTCGGCGTCGACGCGCGTGGCCTGCGCCGACCGGCCGAGGACGGCGGAGTGCCGGTGCGGCTGGACGACCTGGAACTCGGGGCCGCCCGGCATCCGCTGCTCGCCGCCGACGGTGGCAGTGAGCTCGAACGGGGCGTCGGCGAGTTCGCCGAGTCGCAACTCCAGCTCGGCCCGCTCCGGTGAGCCGGGTGCGTAGGAGAGCACCGGCTCGTTGCGGGGAGCCGGAACCCGGGTGATGGCGTCCATGACGGTGTCCTTCCAGTACGGATCGGTCACGGGTAGAGGCCGCGCTGCAGGTGTGCCTGCGCGACGCGGCCGACACCGATGACGTGCGCGGCCTGGCGCAGGGTCAGCCCACGCTCGTCGGCGAGGTGCGCGACGTCGTCGAATGCCCTCTTCAGCAGGTCCTGCAGGCGGTGGGCGACCTCGTTCTCGCTCCACGAGTAGGCCTGCAGGTTCTGCACCCACTCCAGGTATGAGACGACCACACCGCCGGCGTTGGCGAGGATGTCGGGGACGACGACACAGCCGCGGGCGGCGAGGATCGCGTCGGCCTCCGGGGTGGTCGGTCCGTTCGCGCCCTCGACAACGAGGCGGGCGCGGATCCGGTCGGCGTTGGCCGCGGTGACCACACCCTCAAGTGCGGCCGGTACGAGGACGTCGACGTCCACCTCGAGCAACTCCTCGGCGGTCAGCGGGTCGCCGTCGGTCATCTCGGCCACCGGCACGCCCTGTGCCGCGGCGGCAACCATCGGCGCCACGTTCAGCCCGGATTCGCGGTGACGCCCGCCCGTGACGTCGCAGACGGCGACCACCCGGCAGCCGGCCTCGGCCAGGTACTGGGCGGCGAGCGCCCCGACCTTGCCGAAGCCCTGCACGGCGACCCGGCGCCCCTCGACCGGCACCCCGTGCCGGGTGAGCGCGGCCAGCACCGTGAGGGTCACGCCGCGGGAGGTGGCCCCGGCGCGACCCTGCGAGCCGCCGATGGAGACTGGCTTACCGGTGACCACACCGGGGACCGAATAGCCGGCGGTCACCGAGAAGGTGTCCATGATCCAGGCCATGGTCTGCTCGTCGGTGCCGACGTCGGGGGCCGGGATGTCCTTGTCTGGACCGATGAGCGGCAGGATCTCGCTCGCGTACCGGCGGGTCACCCGCTCCAGCTCGAGCCGGGTGAGGCTGCCCGGGTCGACGGCGACCCCGCCCTTGGCCCCGCCATATGGGATTCCGACCAGGGCGCATTTCCAGGTCATCCACATCGCGAGCGCGGTGACCTCGTCGAGGTCGGTGGCCGGGTGGAAACGGATGCCGCCCTTGGCCGGTCCGCGCGACAGGTTGTGCTGCACCCGGTAGCCGGTCAGCACGGTCTGGCTGCCGTCCTCCCGGCGCAGCGGCACGGCGACGGTCAACGAGCGGCGCGGCGTGGCGAGCATCTCGTGGATCCCGTCGTCCAGCCCCAGGTGCGCTGCCGCATGCGCGAGCTGGGTCAGCGCGGCCCGGCGGGCCGCCGCGCCCCTCGAAACGTCAAGAGCGGGACCGGCGAGCAGGGTCATCGCAAACACCTCAGAACATCGGCGAGCTGGTCCACCGCCCAGTCGAGCTCGGCCGGCTCGACTACGAGGGGCGGCGCGAGGCGGATCGTCGAGCCGTGGGTGTCCTTGGCCAGGACCCCGCGCTCGGCGAGCGCGGTGCACACCTGCTTGCCGGTACCCAGCGTGGGCTCGATGTCGACGCCCGCCCACAGACCGAGGCTGCGCACCTCCATGACGCCGTGCCCCACGAGCTCGCGAAGACGCTGGTCCAGGTGGGCACCGAGGCCCCGGGCGCGCTCCTGCCACTCGCCGGTGGCCAGCATGCCGACGACGGCGCGGCCGACCGCACAGGCGAGCGGGTTGCCGCCGAAGGTGGAGCCGTGCTGGCCCGGGCGGAGCACGCCCAGGACGTCCTCGTCGGCCACGACGGCGGACACGGGGACGACGCCGCCGCCCAGTGCCTTGCCGAGCAGGTACACGTCGGCCTCGACGCCGCTGTGCTCCACGGCAAGCGTGCGCCCGGTCCGTGCGAGACCCGACTGGATCTCGTCTGCGATGAGCAGTACTCCCTCGCGTGAGCAGATGTCACGGACCTCGGGCAGGAATCCCGCCGGCGGGACAATGACGCCGCCCTCCCCTTGGACCGGTTCCAGCAGGACCGCGACGGTGTTCTCGTCGACGGCCGCGGCGACCGCGGCACCGTTGCCGTAGGGGACGGTCCGGAAGCCGGGCGTGTACGGGCCGTAGTTCTCGCGCGCCTCGGGGTCGTCGGAGAAGCTCACGATGGTCGTCGTCCGGCCGTGGAAGTTACCGGCCATCACGACAATGTTCGCCTGTCCCTGGGCGACCCCCTTGACCTCGTAGCCCCACTTGCGGGCGACCTTGATGCCTGACTCCACCGCCTCGGCCCCGGTGTTCATCGGAAGGACCATGTCCTTCCCGATGAGCTCGGCCAGCTCCTGGACGAACGGGCCCAACTGGTCGTGTTGGAAGGCCCGGCTCACGAGCGTGAGTCGCTCCAGTTGCCGGCGGGCGGCGGCCAGGACGGTCGGGTTGGCGTGGCCGAAGTTGACGGCCGAGTAGGCCGCGAGGCAGTCGAGGTATCGGCGCCCGTCGATGTCGGTGATCCAGGCGCCCTCGGCCGCCGCGGCCACGACCGGCAGCGGCGCGTAGTTGCGCGCGGCGCGGCGATCGACGAGAGCCAGGTGCTCATCGGCGGTCAGGGCCACAGCGGCCCCCAGGGTCCGGCTCATGAGCGCAGTTCCAGGGTGCAGCACTTGACGCTGCCGCCGGCCTTGAGCAGCTCCGAGAGGTCGACGCCGACCGGCTCGAAGCCGCGCAGCCGCAGCTCGTCGGCCAGCCCGGTCGCCCGCTCGGAGAGGACCACGTGTCGGCCGTCGGAGACGGCGTTGAGGCCGAGGACCGCGGCATCCTCCTCGGAGGCGAGGACGGCGTCCGGGAAGAGCCGCTGGAGCACCTGCCGGCTGCCTTCGCTGAACGCGCCCGGGTAGTAGGCGACGGTCGTGTCGTCGAGGACGGCCAACGCCGTGTCCAGATGGTAAAAGCGCGGGTCGACCAGCGCCAGGCCGATCACCGGCAGGCCGAACAGCTCCTGCACCTCGGTGTGGGCGGCGAGGTCGGTACGGAAGCCGTGGCCGGCCAGGATCGTCTCGCCGACGACGAGGAAATCGCCCTCCCCCTCGTTCGTGGCCAGCGGAACGGTCGCCTGCCGGAGGAGTCCACTGCGCACCGCTCGCTCGAACCACCTTTGGTAGGCGGGGCCCTCGGCGTGCCGCTCGGGATGGGTGAACCGCGCCCCCAGCGCACGCCCCCCCACCACGAGGCCCCCGTTGGCCGCGAAGACCATGTCGGGGAGCCCCGGCTCCGGATCGATGAGCTCGACCTCGTGCCCGAGCTCCAGGTAAGTCCGGCGCAGCGACTCCCACTGGTGCAGCGCCAGCCCCAGGTCGACGGGGACAGCCGTGTTCATCCACGGATTGATGGCGTAGCTGACCGTGAAGTGCTCGGGGCGACACATCAGGTAGCGACGGCCCGTCGCGACGCGCTCGGGCGACGGGGCCGGAAGAGGGGCGAACACGGTCATGTAGGTGGCTCCAGGACGACGGATCGAGAGAACCGGCGGCGTCCGCGGCGGGCACGCGTGACCGGCACCACAGACGCTAGGAGTGGGCATCACGCAAGACAAGCACGTTCCATTGCAGCGTGACCGCTGATACGTTGCGGCTATGTAGCTTCCGAGCACTGTTTCTTGCGGAGGAGTCGACGGTGGACGATCTCGATCGACGCATCATCGGGTGCCTGCTTCGCGACGCGCGCAGCACGTTCGCCGAGATCGGCGAGCAGGTGAATCTCTCCGCACCGGCCGTGAAACGCCGGGTTGATCGACTGGTTGACTCGGGGACGATCCGAGGCTTCACGGCCGTCATCGACCCGGCCGTGCTCGGATGGCAGACCGAGGCCTACGTCGAGGTCTACTGCAAGGGCACCGTGTCACCCGCCGAGCTGCGCCGAAGCCTCTCGGCGGTGCCGGAGGTCGTAGGCGCGTGCACCGTCTCCGGCGCGGCCGATGCGCTCGTACACATGCTCGCGTCCGACATCCAGCACCTGGAGCAGGCCCTGGAGCGACTTCGGGAAGAGCGGAACGTCGATCACACGGAGAGCGTCATCGTCCTGTCCCGCCTGATCGACCGGTCCCGTGGCTGACAACGCACCTCGTCTCGCCCCGGGTCTGATGGAGGAGTCAACCGAACCGTGGGCAGTCCCGCCCGCATGAGCGCCATCCAAGGCATGGCTCGGCGAAGGCGAGGCGACGGGGGACCGCTGCCGTAAGTGCGAGGTCAAAAAAGACGGTCAGGACACGTCTAGAACTGGCTGGCCCCACCGCCCCCGGAACGCTTCGTCGCCCGCGCATCTCGCCTGCCAGCGAGGCCGCAGCCTCACAGGCAAAAGTCCAACTGAACCGGGGGCAGTCCCGTCACCGAGGCGGCTGGCATGCGCCGGCGCTCACGCCGGCCGGCCGGCCGAGCCCGCATGCAGCTGGGCGATCTGAGTGCGAGCGGCCTTGATGAGCTCGGCGTTGGTATTCGCATGGCCGTGGAGCCCCCAGCCGCCGTCGGGGGCTTCGCTGAGCAGCACCCACGTCCGCTCGGTCAGCGTCGGGTCGCCGGCGGCAGCCGCGACGACGTGGGTGAGGTCGCGGATCACCGCAAGCTGCTTGTCCCGGTCGAGGGCGCCGGCGTTAGTGAACACCTGGACTCGCACGTAGCTGCTGTCGCCGTCGACGTTGGCCAGGGCATCGGTCGGCAGTTCGTGGATGAACGCGGCGGTGTTCTGCCGGAACAATGGGATGTCGGGCACCTGCTCGACGCTCATCACCGTCGCGGCGGCGTCGGTGGCCAGCTGGTGGGTGTCGGGGAAGGTGCCGCGGGTGGCGTAGATGTCGATCATCGGCATGACGTGACCTCCGGGGTCGGTGGTGCGCGCGGGTCCGCGTGCCATTCACGGTCAGCGGACGATCAGGTCGAACTCGTTGCCCTCCGGGTCGGCGAACGTGGTCCATCGCAGCCGGCCGTCCTCGGTGATGTCGCGCAGCCGGGTGGCACCCAGCTCGAGCAGCCGGGCGCTCTCCGC
>JAODNJ010000587.1 GCA_025465155.1 Frankiales bacterium | reverse complement strand
CGGCTGGCGGGCACCCACTACGTGAACATGTACTGGTTCCGCGAACCGTGGCGCGAGTCGTTCGCCGAGTGGCAGGAACTGGCGGAGCGCTCGTTCCAGTGGGGCAGGCGGCCGGACACCACCCTCGCCCTGCGACCGCTCATGGGGCTCTTCCGTGCCATCCGCGGCTACGCGAGCCCGCGGGTGCTGGTCTCCCCCGAGGCGCTCCCCTTCCGCCCGGCCCGCGCGGTGCACTTGACGCTGCGCCGCTTCGAGGATGCGCACTCCCCCGACGTCCACGCCCACCACGCCGCGTTCGACACCGACGTGGCCCCCGGCCTGCTCGACCGGCCGGGTGTCGCCGGCCTCTGGACGTTCACCAGCATGGCCACCACGCTCGACGCGTCGTGGAGGGCGGTGCCGGGCAGCACGACCTTCGAGCCGTCCGGATCGGACGCCGGACGCCTGCGCGCCGAGCTGCTGTTCCTCGACGGCGATCCCGACCTGGCGCTCCCGCCGCCCGCACCCGGGCCGGGCGAGGTCCTCTTCGCCAGCCGGCTGCTGCCGATCACGCCGTGGGGTTGGGACTGGTTCGACGGCCCGACGTAGACCCCGTCCGGCGCCTTGGTGCCTGCGTCGCTTCATGGCAACCTACCGAGCAATTGCTCGGTAGCGGGGAGCGCCAGGAGCGGCCCCCGCAGGAAGAGGTGGGGATCGCATGTCCGTGCCCGCTCAGCTCTCACTGGTGCTCCCGTCGTTCACCCCGCAGGACACCGGCGACTGGTCCCCGGTGATCGACCTCGCCGTCGCAGCCGACCGGGCCGGCGTCGACCGGGTGGTCGTCTCGGAGCACGTGGCCTTCGGTGAGAACCTGGAGGCGTACGCCGACCCCAGCCTGGGAGGCCAGCGCGACGGCAGGCAGCCGACGGGCCCCGACGGGCCGTGGCTGGACCCGCTGGTCACCCTGTCCTACGTGGCGGCGCTGACCGAGCGCGTGCGCCTGGGCACCGCCATCCTCATCGCCGCCCTCCGCCGCCCGGTCGTCCTGGCCAAGACGGCGGCCACGCTCGACGTCCTCTCCCGCGGCAGGCTGGACCTCGGCGTCGGTGTCGGCTGGCAGCGCGAGGAGTACGACGCAGCCGGGCTGCCCTTCCAGGACCGGGGCCGGCTGCTGGACCACACCCTCGAGGTGTGCCAGCTGCTCTGGCGCGAGGCGACGGCCTCCTACCGGAGCGACGAGCTCGCGTTCGACCGGATCCACCAGGCGCCCAAGCCGGTGCAGGCCGGCGGGGTCCCCCTCTGGGTGAGCGGGACCGTGAACAAGCGGTCCATGGACCGGCTGGCCCGCTTCGGCACCGGCTGGGTGCCGTGGGGCGACGACGCGGCGGACATCGGCACGGGCATCCAGCGGATGCGCAGCGAACTGGCGGCCCGGGGTCGGGACGGCGCGGAGGTCCAGGTGATGACCCGGCTCCCGACGGTGCGCACCGACGCCGGGGCCGACGTCCGCGCCACGCTGGCCCCCGCCACCGCCCTGCACCGGCTGGGGGTGACCGACTTCCGGATCGGCATGCGGGTTCCTGCGGGCCGGGCCGCGGCCCAGACCTTCCTCGAGGAGGTCGTCGGCACCTTCCACGACGTCGTCGGGCGGTAACAGATAGAAGATTGCAAAGAGGGTGGTGTTAGCTGCCGCGGCGGCGCTAGGGTCCGGTCACCTGCGCGGACGAAGGCGGTCCTGGATGCACGACGTGGTCATCGCGAACGGCACCGTGGTGGACGGCACGGGGGCGGCGCCGGTCGCCGCGGACGTGCTCGTCGACGACGGCCGGATCACCGCCCTGGTGCCGCCGGGGACCGCGGCCGGGCAGCGCCTCCTCGTCGACGCGACGGGCTGCGTGGTCAGCCCCGGCTTCATCGATCCGCACACCCATTTCGACGCTCAGCTGTGGTGGGACGGCGCCGCCACGCCTTCGGCCTTCCACGGGGTGACCTCCGTGGTCATCGGCAACTGCGGTTTCGGCGTCGCCCCTGTCCCCGACGGCGGCGAGGAGTACGTGCTGCGCAGCCTCGAGGCGGTCGAGGAGATCCCCTACGAGAGCACCCTCGCCGGCGTCCCGTTCGGGTGGTCGTCGTGGCCGGAGTACTTCCAGGCGCTGGGAGCGCTGGACCTGGGCGTCAACGTGGCCGGGTACGTGCCGCACTCGCTGCTGCGCAAGGCGGCGATGGCGAGTGGACCGCCCGAGAACCTCGTCGAGAGGGAGGTGGCCGCGCTCACCGAGGCCCTGGCTGCCGGCGCGGTCGGCCTGTCGTCCTCCCGCGGACGCAACCACCTCGACGCCGACGGCAACCCCATGCCCAGCCGGCTGGCGGACGAAGCCGAGCTCGCCCGGCTCGCGGCGGCGGTGGGCGAGCGGGTGTGGCAGATCAACGTCGAGGCGAAGGGCGCCGGCGACGCCGAGGGGGCCGCCCGGCTCACCTCGGAGGTGGAGCGCTACGTCGCCATGACGGCACCCGGGGGCCGGCTCAGCTGGACGCCGTTCGTCGTGCAACCCGGGGACGACACGGCATGGCGGCTCATCCTGGAGCACAACCACCGCGTCAACGAGCGCGCGACCGTGGCGCCACAGGTGTCGGTGCAGCCGATGGTCGGCGGGATCATCTTCACCGGTCCCTCGACCGCGGGGATGATCGAGGGCTGGGCGCGGGCCTGGGCGGGTTTCGCCGGGCTGAACCGCACCGCCAAGGCCGCGCGGCTGGCCGACGAGGCGTTCCGCGCCGAACTGCGCGCGGCACCGGCCGACACCGGCCGGATGATGTCCCCGCGCTACGACCGGTGGACGGTGTCGGTCTCGACCACCCGGCCCGAGGTGGCCGGGATGCCGCTGGAGCAGCTCGCCGACCTCGACGGCGTCCATCCGGTGGACGCCATGCTCGACCTGGCGCTGGCGGACGACCTCGCCACCCGGGTCAGCGTGCCCTTCGTCAACGTCGACGAGGACCCGGTCGCCGCCCTGGTCGCCGACCCGACGACCCTGGTCGGGCTGGGCGATGCGGGCGCCCACGTGAACAGCATCACGAACTTCACCTACCCGACGGACCTGCTGGCCAGGATGGTGCACCGCACCCGGCGGCTGCCCCTGGAGGCGGCCGTCCGCGAGCTGACCTCGCGGCCCGCCGCGATCCTCGGCCTGACCGACCGCGGCCGGCTGGCGCCCGGCCTCGCCGCGGACGTCTGCGTCGTCGACCTCGACCGGCTCGCCGTCGGGGCCCTCGAGGTGCGGGCCGACCTCCCCGCCGGCGCCACCCGGCTGGTCCAACGGGCCACCGGTTACCGGGCCGTCCTCGTCAACGGCGCCGTCGTCGTCCGCGACGACGAGCTCACCGGCGCCCGCCCGGGCGTCCTCCTCCGGGCCTGACCCGCGCCGCACGCACAGCACCGCCGTTCCGCCCACCGCCGCGCCGAGAGTCCGAGGGAGACGTCGATGTCAGAGTCCGAATGGATCGTGTCGGTGGACGACCACGTCATCGAACCGCCCAACCTGTGGGTCGATCGCGTTCCGCACCGCGACAGGGATCGCGCTCCCCGACCGCTGGTGGGCGACGACGGGATCCTCTACTGGACCTACGAGTCGGCGCGGGTGCCGATCGCGCGCACGACCTTCCAGGCCGCGATGGGGGTCGAGGAGACCAGCCTCGGCTACATCGGCTCCTACGACGAGCTGGAGGTCGGGTTCTACGACCCGGTCGAGCGGATCAAGGCGATGGACCACGACAACGTCCTCGCCGCGCTCTGCTTCCCCCTCTTCCCCCGTTACTGCGGCCAGACGTTCTACGAGGCGGCGGACAGGGCGTTCGCCCTGGTCTGCCTGCGTGCCTACAACGACTGGATGATCGACGAGTGGGCCGGAGCCGTGCCCGGCCGCTTCATCCCGCTGGTCATCGTCCCGCTGTGGGACCCGCTCCTGGCGGCCGAGGAGGTCCGCCGGTGCGCCGCCAAGGGCGCCAAGGCCATCGCCTTTTCCGAGAACCCGTACAAGCTCGGTCTGCCCTCGCTGCACGACGCCGGGGGCTATTGGAACCCGCTGCTGGCCGCGGCCGACGAGACGCGGCTGCCGCTGTGCATCCACTTCGGCTCGTCGTCGTCGATGCCGAAGACCTCGCCGGATGCGCCGCTGTTCGTCACCGGGACGCTGGCCCCGACCAACCTGATTTCGGCCATGGTCGACTGGCTGTTCTCCGGCAAGCTCATCGACGGGGACGTCAGCCCGTACCCGAACCTCAAGATCTGCCTGTCCGAAGGCGGGATCGGTTGGATCCCCTACATCCTCGAACGGTGCGACCTGCAGGTCCGGGTCCGGCCGTACCTGTCGAGAGGCGACTGGCAGGTCGACGCGGCCACCGGCGCCCGGGCCGAGATCACCACCGCCGGTGGCCGCCGGTTCGGCGTGCCGCCCAGCGAGGTGTTCCGACGGCACATGTTCGGCTGCTTCATCGAGGAGGACTTCGGAGCCGCCCAGATCCCCGTCATCGGCGTCGACAACGTGATGCTGGAGACCGACTACCCGCACGGCGACAGCAGCTATCCGCACTCGCTCGAGCAGGCGCACCGCCGGCTGGGCTACCTCAGCGCCGAGGACAGGCGCAAGGTCATGAGGGAGAACGCCTGCCGGGTGTTCGACTTCGTGCCCGCGCCCGAACCCTTCTAGCCGATGACCCACGACCTGGTGATCCGCAACGGCACGGTGGTCGACGGAACCGGCGCCGAGGCACGCTCGGCCGACGTGACGATCGACATGGACGCCCAGTTCTTCTGGGACCCGCTCGGGTCGTCGTCCTGCTGGCACGGCGTGACCAGCGTGGTGATGGGCAACTGCGGCTTCACCCTCGCACCCGCCCGCGCCTCCGAGCGGCACCTCGTGGTGCGCAACCTCGAGCGGGCGGAGGACATGTCCCCGGAGGCGCTGGCCGCCGGCATCGCCTGGTCGTGGGAGTCGTTCCCCGACTTCCTCGACACCCTCGACGCGCTGCCGAAGGCCATCAACGTGGCCGCCAACGTCGGCCACTCGGCGCTGCGGACGTGGGCCATGGGCGAGCGGGCGTTCGACGGTCCGGCCTCCGACGACGAGGTGACCGCGATGGAGCAGGAGCTGGCGCGCGCCCTCCGCGCGGGGGCGATCGGCTTCACGACCTCCCGGAGCCGCAACCACCAGACCTCCGACGACCGTCCCGTGGCCTCGCGGGTGGCCGACTGGTCCGAGGTCTGCCGGCTGGTGCACGTGCTGGGCTCCTCCGGCGGGGCGGTCTTCGAACTCGCCGTCGAGCCGGCGCTCGGCGACCCCGACCCAGCAGTGCGGGCGGCGGCAGCATCGCGGCTCCGCGACCTCGCGCTGTCGACAGGTGTCCCCACGACCTTCGGCGTCGCCGCGCCGCATCCGCAGACCTCGACGCTGCTGGGCCTGCTCGACGAGGCCAACGCGGCGGGGGCGCGGATGTTCGGGCAGAGCCACAGCAGGGGCATCTCGGTGATCATGTCGTTCGGGACCCACCTGCCCTTCGACCCGCTGCCGGTCTGGCGGGAGTTCCGCGGGCAGGCCGCCGAGGCGCAGCTGGCCGGACTGCGGGACCCGCGGACCCGCGCGGCCCTCCGCGACGCGGCGGTGCACGCGACGTTCGGGCCGAGCATCGGCGCCGAGGTGCCCCCGCCGAACTACGAACGGATGCGGGTGCTGCAGGACGGCGGCTCGTCGGACCCGACGGTCGCCGAGCTCGCCCGGCGCTGGGGCAGCCACCCCGTGGACGTCATCCTCGACCTCGCGGTCACCACCGAGCTCCGGCAGTTGCTCGCGCAGCCGCTGACCCCGCTGGAGCCGGACGACCTGCTGGCGATCATGCGCCACCCCCACACGGTCATGACGTTCTCCGACTCCGGTGCGCACGTCAGCCAGATCTCCGACGCCTCGATCCAGACCCATCTCCTCGCGTACTGGGTCCGGGGACGGGGAGCGTTCACCCTGCCGGAGGCGGTCCGCATGATCACGTCGACCCCCGCCGCTGCGTGGGGCCTCACCGACCGGGGGCGCCTGGCCGAGGGCCTGCGCGCGGACGTCGCGGTGTGGGACCCGGCCACGGTGGCGCCCACGCTGCCCGAGCTCGTGCACGACCTCCCCGCCGGCGCCCCCCGGCTGCGCCAGAAGGCGGTGGGGTTCCGGGCCAGTGTCGTGAACGGCGCCGTCACCTTCGAGGACGGCGAGCACACTGGCGCGCTGGAGGGCCGCCTGCTGCGGGCCGGGCGCGCGTCCGGCCCCGGCCGCTAGGACCGGGCGTGGGACAGATCCCGGAGCCGTCGGCGGCCGACGGACCACCCGCAGCCGTGGTGGCGGGCTGGCTGCGCGCACGCGGCGTGCAGGTCGACGGCACGGTGTCGATCGAGCTCATCCCCGGGGGTCGCTCCAACCTCACCTATCTCGTCGCGGACGCGGGGGGACACCGCTGGGTCCTGCGCCGGCCTCCCCTCGCCGGCGTGATCGCCTCGGCACACGACGTCCTCCGCGAACACCGGATCATGGCCGCCGTCGCCGGCACCGGGGTGCCCGTCCCGGCGATGGTGGGTGCGTGCGCCGACGAGTCGCTGATCGGTGCCCCCTTCTTCGTCATGGAGCACGTCGAGGGCGTGGTGCCGCGCAACCGCGAGGTGGCGGAGGCGGCCCTCTCGCTGCCGGCCCGTGCCGCTGTCGGGGACTCGCTGGCGGACGCGCTGGCCCGGCTGCACGCGGTGCCCGCCGCGGAGGTGAGGCTCGGCGATCTCGGCGGCCGCCACCAGGGCCGGCGCTACGTCAGCCGTCAGCTCGACCGGTGGAAGCTCCAGCTCGAGCGGCTGGGCGCGGCCGCGGGCCCCGAGCTGCATGCGGTCTTCGTCCGGCTCCAGGACTCCGTCCCCGAACAGCGGGAGGTCACCCTCGTGCACGGCGACTACCGCGCCGGCAACACCATCGTCGGGCCGGACGGGCGGGTGCGGGCGGTCCTCGACTGGGAGCTGGCCACGGTCGGCGACCCCCTCGCCGACCTCGGGTGGCTCGTCGCCTACTGGGGCAGTCCCCGACTGCCCGAGCTGCCGATGTCGGTGCCGAGCACGGCACCCGGCTTCGCCCCCGTCGACGCGGTCGTGGCGCGGTACGCCGGGCTGGCCGGACGGGACGTCACGGACCTCGACTTCTACGTGGCCTTCGCGCTGTGGCGGCTCGCCGCGATCGTCAGCGGCGTCAACGCCCGGGTCCGCCAGCACGCCTACGGCTCGGCCGAGCCCTCCTCCGACGACGAGCCGACGGCGGAGGGGGACCGCCGGGTCGCGGTCCTCACGGCGGCCGCCGAGGCGGCCACCACGGGGGCCGGGCGGTGA
>JAODNJ010000028.1 GCA_025465155.1 Frankiales bacterium | reverse complement strand
GGCAGGCGGTAAACGTCTCGGTCGAACGCCGTGAAGGGGTCGGGGGCAGGCCCACCCCTCCGAGCGCCCGTTCATGCACGCTCACCGCTGCGCACGCCCCGTGCCGTCGGCGTACTTGCCGGTGCGGTTGCGCATCGCCACGAAGTCGGCCTCGGCGGCCCGCTTGCTGGCGTTCGCCGCCGCGGTCAGGCGCTCCTGATCACCGAACATCGAGTCGTAGAGGTCGCCGGCCGCGGTCTCAACGGCGGCGGCATCGGCACCCCTGTGGTTCGGGTTGGTCCACTGCCCGCGCAACCACATCCGGAACCGACCGACGTACTCGTCGAGACCCGGTGAGCGCATCTCCACGGTGTCGTCGTGGCCGTACTGCTCGACCCATCCGAGCACGACGACAGCATTCGGGGCCATCGCCGCGGCGTGCCGGATCCTCCACGGCAGCAGCGCGAGAAATCGCGGATCCACACCTGACGCCGTGAAGGGCGGCAGGTCGCCGCTGTCGAACATCGTCGGCGGCTCACCATTCTGCTGAGTGGCGAGCGCGACGGCCGCGGGCACGGCCTGCTGGGCGTCCTCGAGCAGCGGGTTCACTCCCCACTGATCGATGTTGACGACGACGGTCGGGGCGAAGATCGAACGAACAGGTTCGAGGCTCATGCCTGGTTCTCCTTGCGGCTGTGCGCGCAGGCCTCGACGGCGGCGCGGTCATAGGTGAGGCGGGTGCCCCGGTGCGCGCCGATGTCGGCGGCCAGGCGGCGGGTCTGCCGGACGCTGAGACCGAGGATCACGGCCGCCTCCTGCGTGCTGATCGGATCGAGTGGTGACGACTGTGACGACTGCTCCGCTTCGGGGCCGTCCCCATGTCCCGACCTGATGTCGGCCGCCGTCCGAGCGAGCGTGTCGAGCAGGTGCCTCAGCCGTGCCGATGGCTGGATCCCGTCCCTGCGCGATACGTCCCGGACGCCCAGCGCGGCGAGGTAGTGCACGTCGAGCACCGCCGGGCCGGACAGGAGCACCGTGTTGCCGTGGCGCTGGACGGCGGGGATCAGTTCGCGGTGCTGCGGCATGTCGACCGGCACGCCGTCACGCGATCAGGCTGGTGCGGGCGGTGTCGCTGGCGTCGAGCTTCGCCAGCTCCGCTTCCGCCTTCTGGATCGCCTGCGCTCGGGCCGCGCCGCGTTCCTCCAGCGCCTGGCGAAGCAGCTCCGAGGCGCGGGCGAGGACCTCGCTGTCGTTGAGCTGCGGAACCTCCGCGGCCACCGCGTCGGCGAGTGCGGGCAGCGCGCTGGCCGGGATGGGCGGCAGGGGCTGGCGGGCGTTCCCGAGCGCGGCGTCAGCGGCCCGCTTGTCGTGGAAGCTCTTGATCGGCTGCCACACCGAGTCGATCAGGCGTCGGTCCGAGTGCCCCATCGGCAGGTTGATGGCCAGCCCGTGGGCCATCGCAGCGACCGTCCCCGCATCCTGAAACGGCACCTGAGCGGGGTCCTGCGGCAGCCGCTGCAGCCACATGAGATCCGACGGACTCAACGCCTTGTGCACGGCCTGGGCGCCGCGGACGGTGTCGGCTGGATGAGCCGTGCTGGTCCGCTGCGGCGCCGGCAGGTTGGCCATGTCCTCGGCGAACTGCTTCTGTGCCGGCGTGGCGCCGCGTCCGCTCTGGGCGGTGAACCGGGCCCGGCCGTTGTTCACGCCCGTCGCCGGAGCCTTGATCAGGTCGAGGACCTTCTGAGAGCTAAGCGGTGGCACGAGGAGCCTCCTGATGAGTGAGGGAGTCGACATAGAGGTCAAGGTCGGCGACCCGAACCCGGGCGGCGCCGCCGACCTTGACCTTGGGCAGCACCCCGGCCTCCGCCAACCGGCGCACCGTCCGTTCACCGCACGCCAGCGCTCGCGCCGCCTGGGCGTACGTGAGCAGGCGCGGGATCACGGCGGCAGCGTCCGCGACCTCGGCCAGCCGGTCGAGGTCTGTCCTGTGCAGTCCGCTCCTGGCCACTTTCGACAGCTCGTCCTGCAGCTGCTCGAGCTCCTCGGGGGTCGACATGCCCATCTGTCGGAACTTCCGCCGATAGTCCCCGACGGCCGCCGACAGGTGCGCTGCCACCTGCGGGCGGATCGACAGCAGCAGCGGCAACGTCGTCGTCATGAGCCGGTGCCCTGACCGCGACGCCGGGCCTTCCACGCGGCCACGCGGCACGTCTCCGAGCACCAACGGCGAGGGCGACCCTGGTGAGGCTGCACCGGCAGCTCACCACCACAGCGGGCACACGCCTTCGCGTCGGAGACGTAGCCGAGGCGCTCCCGGCCCGCCCAGACCTCGCGCAGGCCGCTCATCGCGACCACCGGAGCGGCGACAGGCGGCTACGGGTCTCAAGTCCCGAACCCGTACGGGAGGTCGCCCGCAGCACGTTCCGGGGCGCCACTTCGCGGGGGTGGGGGTGCCGGCACCCGGCGGCAAAAACCGGGAACGGCCCACGTATGGGAGCGACGACAGCACACTCCGGTGAGGGAGACGGGTGACATGGGGGTGCCGCCGCCGGGTGCAGGTCGCTCACCACATCAGGTCCAGGCAGCTCCTCCGGCGAGCGGCCGGTCGTCATCACGCCGCCGGGCCCAGTAGCCGCTGGCGAAGGGCGCGCCCGTGTTCCTCGGCCTCGGATCGTCCCGCGTCAGCGCTGGAACCGTTGTACTTCTGAGCGATGCAGGTGCCGCACTTCCCCGCCGACGTCCGATGCTCGGCCGGGTGTCCGCACGGTCCAGTCAGCTCAGTCGGCTCACCCTCTACGGGTTGAGCTGACGGGACCGACTGGACCGACTGGACGGGACGTATCCGCTGGTCAGCCCCAGTTGGCTCAGGCTGCTCAGTCAGCTCAGGCTCACCGTGTCCGGTTTGGGATGAGCCGACTGGGATCGACCACACAGTCTGACGTGGGAAGCCGGCTGACTCGTGCCTCACACCGGCCTTGTCCTTGGCTCGCTTGAGGGTCGCCTCGCTGTACCCGGCGGACCGGGCGGCCTTGGCCACGTCCTTGCGTGCAGCCGTTCCGCCGCTGTCAGCGAGGAATCCGAGCAGCCACCCGGCGGCCTCGTCGCGCTCGGTGCGTTCGTCGTCATCGACTGGGCCACGGAGCAGGCTGGCCGCGGTGTGCTCGACCGGTCCGTCTTCCCACTCGATTCGGGCGCAGCCGAAGGTGTCGTCACCGACCAGGCGATAGGCCAATGACGGCGGCTCGATCGCGATGTTGCACTTCGTGACGGCGAAGATCCGCCGTGCCTCGTCCTCGGGATCGCGGGCGACGAGGTAGGCGGCACGTGCTGCGCCCACGATGCCGATGCTGCCACCGCCGCGGTAGAGCGGACTGCCGCCGCCGGCCTTGTTCAGGTGGCGGACCAGCATCACCGTGCAGTTAGTGCGCTCGGCCATCGTGGCGAGTTGGTGCAGGACGCCGCGGACGTCTTGGTCTCGGTGGCTGTCGACCTTGCCGTTGAGGTAGGCCATCAGCACGTCGATGACGACCAGCGCGACCTTCTTCTCGGCGACGATCTTCTCCATCGTCGGGATGTCCCGCGGCAGGGACGGAGGGATCCGGCGCAGCTCGCCATCCTCGTCGACGGAAGGCACATCGGTCAGCGCGTGCACCCGGCTCAGGTCAGCACCGGCCACGGTCAGCCGAGGAACGATCGTGTCGGCGAGGCCGTCCTCAGCCGAGAGGAGGAGCACTCCGGCTGGCGGGGAGTTGTCCGCGCCGTCAGGCCAAGGTGAGCCGGTCGATACCCGTGCCGCAAGGTCGAGCGTGAGCGTTGACTTCCCGGTCGATGGGTCGCCGTCGACGACGACAAGCTTGCCCAGCGGGAGGCGGCCGGGCCAGAGCCAGGACACCCGCTCCGGCGCGACGTCGGCGAGGGTCTGCACCGTCGCCGAAGGTGGGATCACGGGAGGCGTGGTCATGTTCGTGTAGTCCGGCGTGGTCATGCCACCGACCTCGCCGAGTTCAGCGCCGAGCGGATCGTGCGCTCGATCTCCTGCTCGCTGAGGCCGATCGACCGAGCAGCGGCTCGCAACTGATCGAGGAGGACTACGGGCGCTCCTCGCTCTGTGGCGCGGCAGGCCGCCCAGTGCAGCGCCTTGTTCCGACCACCCTCCGTCGCCGACGCGACGGTCCGCACCAAACCGTCGGTGCCGCTCCCGGCGATCTTCGTCCCGTCAGGAGGAGGAGCTACCGCTGGTCGCCGGACCAGCTTGCGGAGCCAGTTCGGCGCCACCGAGATCTCCGCCTGAGTTGCCCAGCTGTATCGGCGCCCGGACGCATGCATCGACGGCGGTGCGACCACGTACCCGGTGCTCGACTTGATGTCGACGCCTTCGCAAAGGTGGCCGCGGTAGGGAGCCGGGCACTGATACCAGGCGTGGATACCGCCGCCGCCCGTGTTCGCGGTCTGCGTCGGCGGCAGCTCAACTCCGCACGCGGCCAGCAGTTCCGCCAGCCTCTTCGCCCCGCCGGCTCGAGGGTCGACGTCGAGAACGACAACACCATCCGCCGGCCGCAGCCCGATGTTCGCCTCGGGCCAGCACGTCCACCAGGCCGCGATCTTCCTGATGTCTGTGCTGGCGTCGTCCTTGCCGCTCCTCGTCAGCGGATGCTTCCCAGGCGAGGGGCAGTCAGCGTGGCCGCACGAGCAGCCAGCCGACGTCGGCCAGTTCAGGGGTAGGACGCGCAGGCCAGCACGGGCGTACGCCGCGGCGTGCTCAGCCATGCTCTGTCGGCCGGAGGCGGTACCGTGAACGTGCCCGCCCGGCACGCTCATCACGGCGCCCGTCTCCATCTGGAGGCGGGCGTTCGTCACGCAGCACCACCTACTGGCTGTTCGGCCTGCCGCTCGAGCCAGGCATCGACGTCGGCCCAGCGGTACCGAAGGTGCTTGCCCACGCGGACTCCCCGTGGTCCCACTCCCTTGGTCCGCCAGTTGTAGAGCGTCTGAACCGACGGCAGCTGGAGGTATGCCGCGACCTCCGGTGCCGAGGCCAGTGGATTGCGCTGATCCATCCCCGGATCCTTCCTAGGCGAGCGATCCTGCAGGATGTTGCAGGACCGCTCGTAGGAAACCACAGGCGACGGATGACATGCAACCTTGACGAGATGTTTCGCGGGCGGTTCACTTGCGCCGTGCCGCAAATCGAAGTCAGCACCCGGATGGTCCCCGGCGAGGGGGCGTGGCTGCTCTACGGAGGACGTGTCATCGCGAACGTGCCGGCGACTGCGATCATCACGCCGCTGCCCGGAGATGCCGACCCGCTCGACTTCTCGGTCGAGCTGCAACTGGACATCGTCGATGGGCGCCTTGCGTGCGTCTCTCTGCTAGCTCAGCGAATTGATGACGGCCCGACCGTCACCGGCGAAGGTCTGCGCCGCGTCCCTGTCGCCGACGCGGTGGCTGCCGCTGCTGTGACCGGCGACGTCCTGCGCGAGCGTGTTCAGACAGGGGAGAACCAATTCTCGGATATTCCTTTCGAGTTCCCGGAAACGGAGTTCGCGAAGAACGGAATGACCGATGATGCGCTTGAGCAGGTGGCCCGGATCTATGCGATGGCGCAGGCTACGGGCAAAAAGGCGACCGGCATTTTGCTCAGCGAATACGGGATGCCACGGCCGACGGCGACCCGCTGGATTCAGGCTGCCCGCAGGCGCGGCATCTTGAAGGATGAGCACGAACGCGTTCCACGGCCGAAAGAGGTCTCGGCGGAGGCCCGCATGGCGTATCTCAACAGCCTTCGGGCACCCCGGGGCGACGACTAAGTAATGGCCAGCATCGAATCGCGGATCGCTCGGCGGAATGGGCGTGCTCTAAAGGTCTACGACGTTCGGTTCCGCGATCCGGACGGGCGCCAACGCAAGAAGACATTCTCGAAGAAGGGTGACGCCGACCGGTTCGCGGCCACGGTCGAGGCGGACAAGCTCCGCGGCCAGTACGTCAACCACAGCGACCGAACGACGGTCGCCGAGTACGCGAGGGCCTGGGCGGCGGCCCGGCCGCACCGTCCATCTACGGCGCGGCGGGTGTCCAGCTCTATCGAGACGCACATCGCCGGAACCAGGCTCGGCGGACGGCGGCTGTCCGCCGTCCGCCCGTCCGAGGTGCAGGCGTGGGCGAGCGACCGGGCGCAGGTGCTCGCGCCGG
>JAODNJ010000027.1 GCA_025465155.1 Frankiales bacterium | reverse complement strand
CACTGCCGGGCCCTCGGCCTCGCTGCCGAGGCGGCCGGCGAGATCGCCTGGACGTACGGCCGGCTGCATGCGCTGGAGGAGGCGCGTGCGGAGCGGGCCGTGCGGACCTTCTGGGAGCTCGAGCCGTCCCTCGCCCGGGCGCTGCGCCGGGTGACGCGCTCCTGACCGGTCGCCGGAGTCAGAGCTGGCGCAGCGCGGCCAGCACCGTCTCGGCGACGTCCTCCAGCGAGCTCCGGCCGTCCTCCTCGGCCCACCGCATGATGATCTGCGTGTAGGCGGAGAGGCTGGCGGTGACGACGACGCTCGGCGTCACGGGCGAGCCGCCGGGAGTGGCGTCCTGGCGGAGCGCGTCGAGGATCAGCCCGGCCGTGGCCCGCTCGAACTCCGCCGCCCGGTTGCGGAGCACGGGCGAGGCGATGACGATCCGCCACCGATCGAGGAGTTCGCTCCGCTCCTCGGGGCCGTAGTGCGCCAGCCAGGCGATGATCCCGCTGCGGATGCGGTCGCCCAGCGCGAGCTCCGCCGGCTGCGCCATGAGGATCCGGTCGATCTCCTCCTGGGCAGGGATCGGCATGACGATGTGCTCTTTGCTCGGGAAGTGCGCGTAGAACGTCGGCACCGACACACCGGAGGCCGACGAGATGTCGCCGACGCTGACGTGGTCGTAGCCGCGTTGCTGGAACAGCCGCATGGCGGCGTCGTAGATGCGCTGGTGCGTCTCGTCGCGCTTGCGAGCACGCCAGTCCTGCGTCGGGGGCACGGCGTGGATCGTGCTCCGTCTCGTGGGCGGGTGACCAGGCGGGTCGCCGAGATCACTTTTTCCGGGTCGGTCGTTCCTGGCCGCCGTAGCGCTGCCGGAACCGCTCGACGCGGCCCGCGGTGTCCAGCACGCGCTGGTTGCCGGTCCAGAACGGGTGCGACGCGGCCGAGATGTCGACGACGACGAGGGGATAGGTGCGGCCGTCCTCCCACTCGACCGTCTGGTTGCTGGTCATCGTGGAGCGGGTCTTGAACGTGGCCCCGCTCGCGGCGTCGCGGAAGACGACCTCGCGGTAATCCGGGTGGATCCCCTCGCGCATGCTTCCTCCTCTGCGGCGTGCCGGGCGAGCCCGGCGGTGCCCCCAGGTTACGGCGGACCGGGAGCGGATGGTCCGGTCCCCGTCGGATGGTCGGGTCCCCGCCGGATGCGGACGTCTCATACGACATGACGACCAGACGTCTATGTGTCCAGTACCTTTGCGGCGTGACCACGGCGACGGCGGGACCCAAGTACCTCGCGGTCCGCGAGCACCTGCGGCGCCGGGTGTCCGGCCTCCCCGAACACACCCTGCTGCCGCCGGAGCCGGTCCTGTGCACCGAGTACGGCGTCAGCCGGATCACCCTCCGCCGCGCCGTCGACGGCCTGGTCGCCGACGGTCATCTGGTCCGCGAGCAGGGCCGGGGCACCTACGTCACCCGGCCGGCGATCCGCCACGAGTACCGCGAGAGCTTCGTGCACCGGATTGCCGGGTTCAGCTCGGTGATGACCGAGCAGGGAGCGCAGGTCGGCGTCACCGTGCTCACCCAGCGGGTGACCCCGGCGCCGGCGTGGGTCGCCGACCTCCTGGGCCTCGAGGTGGCCACCGACATCGTCGAGCTGGTCCGGCTGCGCAGCGTCGACGGCGTCCCGAACCACGTGGCGCACAGCTTCCTGCCCGCCGCCAGGTACCCGAAGGCGGAGGTGCAGGACTTCAGCGAGGGCTCCCTCTACGAATACCTGCGGCGTGAGTACTCCGCCGACCTCGCCCACGCGCGGATCGTCGTCGACGTCGGCACCGCGGCCCCCGAGGAGGCGGATCTGCTCCACGTCGTCGCCGGTTCGCCGCTGCTCGTCGTCCGGACGACGGTGCACGACAGCGACGGCGGGCCGCTGGTGCACAGCTACTCCCGGCTGCGCCCGGACGTCAGCCAGGTCGAGTTCGAGGTATCGGTCACCGGCCGCTGAGCCCCCTCCTACGATGGCTGCGCATGCCGGGCGGAGGCCCGCGCCGCAGGAAGGGGCCGACCATGACCGTCAGCTACTTCGCGCTCTACCGGACACCCGACGACCCCGCGGAATTCGAGCGGCACTACTTCGGCACGCACGTCCCCCTGGTCGAGAAGACGCCGGGGCTGGTGGAGAACCGGGTGCACCGGGTGCTCCGCCACGTCGTCGGCTCGCCGTCCTACCACCTGATCGCGGAGCTGGTCTTCGAGTCTCCGGAGGCGATGAAGGCCGCCTTCGCCTCCGAGGAGTGGAAGGCCTCGGGAGCGGACCTGCAGTCCTGGGGTGGCCTGGACCTGGTGACCATGTTCTCGGCCGAGCCGCACGGCCCGGCGGACGGGACGACGGCGAGCCAGTAACGGGATGACCACGGCGAGCGGCACGCGGGAGGTCCCCCACCCGCGCGAGGAGGTCTGGCGGGCGCTGGCCGTCCTGGAGACCTACTGCGCGGTCTGCGACGTCTCCTACGTCCTCTCGGGGGTTGCCGGCAAGGGTGCGAGCTTCGTCTGCGTGCCGGGGCGGCTGGACGGTCGCGCCCCCGCTGCCGGTGCGCCACGGGGCGAGATCGTGGAATGGGAACCCCTGCGGCTGGTCGCCACCAGGCTGGAGCTGACGCCGGAGACCTGGACGACGCGGATCGAGCTGGCCGACGCCGGGGAGGGCACCACCCGGGTGACGGTGACCGTCACCCACGAGCCGCGGACCGGCGGCCGCCTCGTCCGGCGACTCCAGCGCCCCGGGATGCAGCGCCTGGTCCGGCGGACGGTGGACGGCGAGCTCGACAAGCTGCCCGCGCACATCGCCCAGGTCGCCTCCTGAGACCGTCGGGGAACCCCGCGCCGGTTCCGCTCGTCCCGTTGGTGAGTTCGCAGCGCACCGGCGCCGTGCCGGGGCGGGTGGACGCCTCGGGACCGGAAGGAACGCTCGTGATCGGCTTTCTCGTGGCAGGACTCGTCATCGGGGCCCTGGCCCGCCTCATCGTCCCTGGGCGGCAGAACCTGAGCCTGCTCGCCACCCTGGGCCTCGGCGTCGTCGGCTCGGTGATCGGCGGGGTGATCGCGACCGTGCTCGGCACGGGCAGCATCTGGGAGCTCAACATGCTGGGCTTCGTCCTCGCCGTCGTCGCCTCGGTCCTGCTCGTCGGCACGGCCGAGGCCGTCACCGGCGGCCGGCGGCGCGCCCTCCGCCGTTGAGGGGCGGCCGCTGACCGCCCCCGTGGTCAGAGCTCGACGGACTCGCCCGGCGTGAGCCGGCTGTAGGGCGTAGGGGTGCCCGGCCCCCGCTCGCCGAGCAGCCCGGCGAGCATCCCCAGCCCGGTGTCGTTGAGCAGGCCGTCGTGCACGGCGTAGGCCTGGTCGGCGTCCACCGCCCGGACGTAGTCGATGACCTCCGAGATCTTCGACCACGGCGCGTGCACCGGGAGCAGCAGCGCCGGAACCGGCTCGTCCGGCACGGTGAACGCGTCACCGGGGTGGAACACCTGCCCCGCGACGAGGAATCCGACATTGCGGATCCGCGGGATGTCGGGGTGGATCACGGCGTGGTGCTCGCCGTGCACGTGCACCTCGAAGCCGGCGACCTCCAGCGCGTCGCCGGCGCCGACGACGTGCACCCGTGGTCCGAGGCCCTCCAGCTGGGCGGCGACCGAGCCATTCGTCCACAGTTCCAGCGCGGGGTCGGCATCCAGCGCCGCCCGGAGCCGCTGCGGTTCGAAGTGGTCCGCGTGCTCGTGCGTGACCAGGACGGCGCTGGCGCCCTCCAGGGCCGCGGGCTCGGTGAACGCGCCGGGGTCCAGGACGAGCCGGCGATCGCCCTCGCTGAGGACGACGCAGGCATGGCCGTACTTGGTCAGCTCCATACCCGCATCCTGCCGCGCTCCGGCCCGCTCCGCGTCTCTCCCCCCGAAGGGGGAGGAGGGCCGGCCGGGCCGTAACCTCGGCGCGCGCTCCTGCCGACGTCGTCACCATGACCATGCCGGGCGCTCTCGCCGCTCAGACGATCGTCTACGCCGCGGCCCGGAGCCGTGCCCTCGGCCCGACCTCCGCCCTGTGGCATGCAGTCGAGCTGCACCGGCCGGCCGCCGAGCTCGACGGCGCCTGCGAGCTGACCCTCTGCGGGGCGCTCGCCAGGGTCATGACCGAGGAGCAGTGGCCGACGGCGGCGCGCGACGTGTGCCCCGTCTGCGTCACTCTCACCCACTGACGCCCTGCCGCCGGAGTGGGGGGATATCACCCCGGCGGCAGGGACTCCACCTCAACGGCCGCCGCCGGACGGGCCTCAGCGCCCGGTGAACTCCGGCGGCCGCTTGGCGAGGAACGCCTCGACGGCCTCGCGGTGGTCCGCGGTCTGCCCGAGATCCCTCTGCAATCGCGCCTCCAGGGCCAGCGTCTCCTCGAGCGTGTCCGTCGCCGCGGTCGCGAGGACCCTCTTCACCGCCCGGTAGGCCGCCGTCGGACCCGCGGCCAGCCGTGCGGCGAGCCGGCGCGCCGTCTCCGCGACCTCCTCGGCCGCGACCACCCTGTGCACCAGGCCCCACTGCAGCGCCGTCTCGGCGAGGAACGGCTCGGGGAGGAAGAGCAACTCGGCGGCGCGGGACACCCCGACGCAGTGCACCAGGCGTGCGGCCAGTGCCGAGTCGCTGGACAGCCCGATGCCGGTGAAAGCGGTCGTGAACTTCGCGCCCGCCGCGGCCACCCGGAGGTCCCCGGCGAGCGCGATGCCCAGCCCCGCGCCGGCGCAGGCACCGTTGATGCCCACGACCACGGGGACCGGAAGGGCCGACAGCGCCAGGATCAGCGGGTTGTACTCCTCCTCGACCACCGAGAGCGACGTGCTCGCGTCGCCCCGCAGCGACTCGACGTGCTCGGCGAGGTCCTGCCCCACGCAGAAGGCCCGGCCACTGCCGGTCAGGAGCACCGCGCGCACCGATTCGTCGGCGGCCACCTCTCGGACCACCCCGAGCAGGTCGATGCGCAGGGCCGAGGACAGCCCCGGCCGCTGCAGCGTGATCGTCGCGACGCCGTCGGCGTCCTCCCGGGTGACCGTGTCGGACATCGCCGTCCCTTTCTCGCGCGGACCGTGCTCCGCCGCCATCCTTCCGCACGGATGCGGCCGGGCTCTCGGCTCCTGCCAGGGGAGTCGCGCAGTGCGGCGGCCCTCACGGTCCGCCACCGACGCGCCGAAGGCCTCTCACCCACCGTGGTCTCGTCCGTCACAACGGCTCCCACGAGTCGCTCACCAGGGGTTGCATGGTCGCGCGGCACAACGCCCCGCCGGGCCGGCCGTGCAGGTGCGGCAGGAGGACACATGGCGGAGCCGTCGGGCCGGTCCGTCCCGGCAGGGACGGCGCCTCCGACTCGGGGGTCATGTGTAGTCAGCCGCCCGAGTGGACAACGCAGGGCAGGGCGATCCGTCAGGAGCGCGCCCACGGGCTGCAGCGCGGCCGCCCGCCCCCTGACCCGTCCGACAGGCGAGGAGTGACCCGCGGTGGTCGAACCAGGGCGTCGCTGCCTGGGGGATCGCTACGAGCTCTCCCAGTTGATCGCCGCCGGCGGAATGGGTCAGGTGTGGCGCGGGGTCGACGTGCTGCTCGGCCGGCCGGTCGCGGTGAAGGTGCTGCGCAACGAGTACACCGGTGACCCGACCTTCCTCGCCCGGTTCCGGGCCGAGGCGCAGCACGCCGCCTCGCTGAGCCACCCGAACATCGCCGCCGTCTTCGACTACGGCGAGGTGGTGGCCGAGGACGGCTCCGGCGAGACCCTGGCCTACCTCGTCATGGAGCTCGTCGAGGCGGAGCCGCTCTCGTCGGTGCTGCGGCGCGAGGGCCGGCTGGACGCGGCGACCACGCTGGCTCTGCTCCAGCAGACGGCCTTCGCCCTCGCCGAGGCGCACCGGGTCGGCTTGGTCCACCGCGACGTGAAGCCCGGGAACATCCTGGTCCGTCCCGACGGCAGCGTGAAGATCACCGATTTCGGCATCGCGTGGTCGGCCGCCAGCGTGCCCCTGACCCGTACCGGACAGGTCATCGGGACGCCGCAGTACCTCTCGCCCGAGCAGGCGGAGGGCCACCTGGCCACACCGGCGAGCGACGTCTACGCCCTCGGCCTGGTCGGGTACGAGTGCCTCACCGGCCGCTCCGCCTTCGAGGGGGACAACCCCGTCACCATCGCTCTCAAGCAACTGCGGGAGCAGCCGGCACCCCTCCCGGCGGAGCTGCCGCCCGGCGTCCGCACCCTCATCGGCCGCGCCCTCGCCAAGGACCCCGCCGTCCGGCTGCCGGACGGCGCCGCGTTCGTCGCCGCGGTCGAGGACGCGCTCAGCGGCCGGGAGATCCCGGAGGCGCCCGCCACCGTGGCCGTCCCGGTGCCGCCGGAGACGGCGCTCCCCGGCGACGCCACCCGGACCACGGGCGGGGTCCGGGTCCCGCCTCCCCGGCGGCGGCTGGGACGCCGGCTGGCCCTCGTGCTCATCCCCGTGCTGACCCTGCTCACCGGTGCGGCCGTCGCCGCCGTGGTGGTCCAGGGGCTCGCCGGGAACGCCCCCAGCACGCCGACGGTCGCCGCCCAGACGAAGGACCGCACGACCTACACGCTCGACGCCGCCGACTACATCGGCCGCCCGGTCGACGAGGTGGCGATGCAGCTCGCGGCGCTGGGCCTCTCGGTGCACCGCCAGGCCGATCCCGCATCACTGGGGCCCTCCGGGACGGTCACCGCCGTCGACCCAGTGGGCCGCAGCCTCCACCCGGGCGACGTCGTGACCCTGACGTACGCCTCCGGTGTCACCGGCGCCTCGACGGCGACCGGTACGGAGGACCGGCGGGCCTCCCGGGTGTCGAGCGGGGACCAGGCCGCGCACAGCACCGCCGTGCCCGCCGCCGGGAGCGTGGCGAGCGGCGCCCCGGTCGGCAACGGGAGCACCTCGACCAGTACCGCGGCGGAGAGCACGACACCGCCGTCGAGCGACAGCACGACGCCCACCACGGCCCCGAGCACCTCGTCGTCGGACACCGGAGCACCCTCGAGCAGCCCCAGCACCACTCCTCCGGAGGTAATGACCGGCGGCTGACCCCTTTCGGGATGTGAGCGGCGCGGGCCGGTGCGACCCTGAGGACCGCTCGGCGGAGGGAGGACTGCGGTGCAACCGGGGCAGCGCACGCTCGCGGGCCGCTATGAGTTGCTCGCTCTCCTGGCCACGGGCGGGATGGGCCAGGTCTGGCGGGCCCGGGACGTCGTCCTGGGCCGTCCCGTGGCGGTCAAGGTGCTGCGCAGCGAGTACACCGGCGATCCGACCTTCCTGGCACGGTTCCGCGCAGAGGCGCAGCACACGGCGCGGCTCACCCACCGGAACATCGCCACGCTGTACGACTACGGCGAGGTGGCCGCCGGTGAGGGGGCGGAGGAGCATCTCGCCTATCTGGTGATGGAGCTGGTGGAGGGTGAGCCGCTCTCCACCCTCCTGGCCCGCGAGCGCCGCCTCTCCGTCCCCGCGACCCTCGACCTGCTGCACCAGACGGCGTCCGCGCTCGCCGCCGCCCACGCCGCCGGGGTGATCCACCGCGACGTCAAGCCCGGCAACGTGCTCATGGGCAGCGACGGCGTGGTCAAGATCACCGACTTCGGGATCGCGTGGTCGGCCTCCGACGTCCCGCTCACCCAGACGGGGCAGGTCGTCGGGACCGCGCACTACCTGTCGCCCGAACAGGCCGACGGCGGCAAGGCCAGCCCGGCCAGCGACGTCTATGCGCTCGGGATGATCGGCTACGAGTGCCTGGCCGGCCGGCGCGCCTTCGACGGTGACAACGCGGTTCAGATCGCCCTGCGGCAGATCAAGGAGATGCCCCAGCCGCTGCCGGCCGACGTCCCGGTTCCGGTCCGGTCCCTGATCGGCCGGGCGCTGCTCAAGGATCCGGACGAGCGCTTCACCGACGGCGCCGAGTTCCGGGACGCGGTCGCGGCGGTGCTCGACGGCCGCGGCCTGCCGCCGCCACCACTCCCGTTGCTCCCGATGGAGCCCAGGACGACCCCGCTGGCGCTCCGCGGCCGGGTCGAGCCGCCGCCCCACGCCTCCGGGCCGGGGTGGCGCCGCGCGCTGGCGCCGGTTGCCACGCTGGCCGCGGGAGCGGTCATCGGCATCGGTGCGCTGCAGTTCTTCGGCACGTCCGATCCCGCCGCGCCCGCGGCGGCCGGCTCATCGGCGGCGGGCTCGTCGGCGACGGGGAACGGCGCCACGGGCGTCCGATCGGTCGACCTCGTGGCGGCCGGCTACGTCGGCCGGCCCGTCCGCGAGGTCGAGGCGAGCCTGGTCGCCCTGGGCCTGCGGGTGACCCTCGTTCCCACGGAGACGCCGGGCGTCGCGCCGGACCTGGTGCTCGCCGTCGCGCCGGGCGGAGGGCTGCACGCCGGGGATTCGGTCACGGTGACGTACGCCGTCGCTCCGGCTCCGGCTCCGTCGTCCACGTCCTCGCCCGGGGGATCAGGAGACGGTCGGACGGCCACGGAGGTCGCCATGACGCCGGCCCCCGCCCCTGCTCCGGCCGCCGGGACCGGAACGGGCGGAGCAGGTCATGGGCACGGCAGGAACAAGGGTGGCGGCCGGGACTGACCCGCTCGGGCCGGCGATCAGCCGACCGCGGCCGGTCCCTCCGTCGCGGACCCCGAGGGCTCGGGGTCGTGGGCAGGCCCGGAGGCGCCACCGCGCCCAGCCGTCAGCCACACGCCGGCCGCGAGGCAGGCCGGCGCCGCGGTGAGCACGAAGCCGCGGTCGGTGTTCCCGACCGGCAGCACCACGAGCAGCCAGAAGACCGCCACGCCGGCCAGCCCGACCGCCGCGACGGCCGAGGCCCGGGCTCCGCCGGGGAGGACCCTCCGGACACCGGGGATGGCGGCCAGTGCGAGGACCGCGCAGACCGTCGCGAACGCGCACCACAGCGGTATCCGGGGCCACAGGGCCGCCCCGCCGCCGTGCGTCGTCATGCCCACCTCGAGCAACACCACGGCAGCCAGCGCCAGACCGGCCCCCGCGGCCCCGGCCCGAGCCCGCGGGTCGCGCGTCCGCGGCTCGTCGTCCAGGAAATT
>JAODNJ010000564.1 GCA_025465155.1 Frankiales bacterium | reverse complement strand
TGCCCAGCTGCATCACCGGCCAGATCACCGCGAACGGGAGGACGCCGTAGCCGTTGAGCGCGCGGAAAACCGCCGTCTCCGATCCGCCGATGCTGTGGGTACGCACCGGGAGGGCGGCCAGCACGAGCACGACGGCACCGACGGCGGCGAGGACCAGGTCGGGCCGGCCGCGGACCACCGCGGTGGGTCGGCGGGTCCCCGCCGGGGCCGTGGTCACACCGTCTCCGGCACGAGTTCGGTGCGCGGCGCCGCGTTGGCCGGCCGCCGCCACGACCGGTTGCGCCGCCAGATGACGTACGTCAGCAGCCCCAGCGGGATGGGCAGCACGTAGGTGAGCACCCGGAAGACGAGCACCGCCGCCGCCACGGCCGGCCGGGCGCCCCCTGCCGCCGCGAGACCGCCGATGAGCGCGAACTCGATGATCCCCAGGCCGCCGGGGGTGAACGGGACCGCGGTGAGCAGCCGGGCCAGCGCGAAGACGGCCAGGGCCTCGGTCCAGCCGACCTGCGCGCCGCTCACGCCGGCGAACCGGAGCGCCAGGATGAGGACGAGGAACAGCGAGAGGTGACTCACCAGGGTGGCGAGGGTGATCCAGTGCCACCGGGCCCGCAGCAGCAGGACCGTGCGGTCACGGAACGTGGTGAGGGCCAGGTCCCAGCCGTGCACCGGCGGCCGGTGCACCCGCCGCAGCACCGCCGACACCCAGCGGGCCAGCCCCCGTCCCAGCCGGGCTGCGCTCTCGCGGCTGCGCAGGGCCAGCCACAGGACGACGGTCGCGGCCGCGAGTGCGGCCAGTCCGAGCACGCCGGCGATGAGCCGGGCCGTGGTGGGCGGTGAGGAGAACGCAAGGAGGGCGAGGGCCAGCACCGGCAGGCCCAGCTTGACGAAGTTGTTCCACAGTCCCGAGACCAGGAGTGCCACCGACGTCCGCGACCGGGAGAACCCCCACGAGGAGTTCATCGCGTAGGTGAGTCCGAGGGCGATCGCCGCGCCGCCGATCACGGTGTTCGCCACCGCCGTCGTGGTCTCGGTCGAGACCGTGGCCTGCCGGAGGGACAGCCCCGGGGTCGTCGTCACCATCACGACCTGATAGGTCGCGAGGTTCCAGACGGCTGCCAGAAGGAGGACGGCGACCTGCAGCCAGGTCATGGCACGGACGGACGTCCAGACCGCCGAGAGGCTGGTGAACTGCGGCAGGAACCACACGAACACGGCCGCGAGCAGGACCAGGGAGAACGTCGGCCCGATCAGCCGTCGCCACACCGGCCGGTGCGGCCGGGCCGTCAGCTTCTCGTGCTCGAGGGTCGCCATGGCTCACGCGTTCCCTCCCGCGGCCGGATCGAGGGAGAGCCGGCCCTGGCTGTCGCGCTGCACCTGTGCACCGAGGTCCGCCCGGCGCACGGCGCCCACTGCCTGCGAGGCCAGCGCGAGCGCCTCGCCGGGGGTGTCGCCGCCGAGCCGGAACACGAAGGTCAGGCAGCCGCCCGGGAACCGGTAGTACCGCTCGCCGGAATACGTGGGGCTCACCTGCCGCACCCGCTCCAGGCGCTGCATCCCCTCCCGGTCGCTGGGGATCTCGGTCGCCCCGGACGTATCGCAGGAGGCCTCCAGGCGGATCTCGACCGCCTGCACGCCGTCACGGTCGGAGTCCAGCCAGAACCGGGAGATCCCGCTGCGGGCGGAGAGGTGGTGGAACCCCCAGCCCAGCGGCAAAGCGGTCCGGATGCACGGGATCCTGGACGCCGTCGGTACGGACTGGGCCATGAGGATCACCCCGTTCCCGGCGCCGGCCTCCGCACCGGTGCCGGTGCGGCACAGCGGCTGGGTGGTGATGGCGGTCGTCTCGCCGCTGCCGCATCCCGTGAGACAGCCCACGGCCAGGACGGCCATCAGGCACACAGCCGCGGCCGGCCTCACAGCGGCGACCCGAGCAGGTCGATGAACACGACGGACCCCAGGGCGAGCGTCGCCAGCGTCGCGACCGTGAGGGCCACCCGCCGCCAGCTCCACCGCTGGATACGCACGCGGGGGAGCCGGTAGGGGAGGAGCCGGAGGAACTCCGCGTGCAGGTCCCGGCCCTGCTGGCGCAACAGCCGCCGGAGCTGCGACGGCATGGTCAGCCCGAAGGTGGCCGCGAAGGCCTCGGCGATCTCGTCGTCGGAGAACTGCAGCCGCGCGCGGCGGTAGACCCGGTCGGCGTCGGTGCGCAGGCCCAGGACCAGCATCATGTTGGCCAGGTCCACCGCCTGCCGCCAGGGGCTCGGCCGGACCTCCGCGAACGCGGTGTCGATCATGATCAGCGACCCGTCCCGGACCAGGAGGTTCGCCGGCTTGATGTCGCGGTGGGCGATGCCCATCTCCCACATCCGGCGGACGACGGACAGGCCCTGGTCGATCACCGCGTCGTCCACCTCGGCGTCGCCGATCTCGCGGGCTCCGCGGACGAACTCGGTGACCAGCAGGTACTCCCGCTCCGGGGTGATCTCCACGATGCCGAGGGGACGCGGGACGGGCAGGCCGGCATCGGTGAGCAGGTGCAGGACGTAGTCCTCGTACTGGACCAGGCGGCGCACGGTGTGGAAGGCCTGCTCGTCCTCGAGTCGGCCGTACAGCAGGGTCCGTCCCAGCTTGTAGAAGCGGTCGGAACGGACGTGGGTCGCCGCGTACAGCTTGCCAAAGACGATGCTCTCCCCGTCGTCCCCGTCGTCGCCGTCGGCCTTCACCGCGATGCGCAGCGGCGTGGAACCGCCGGAACCCTCCAGCCCGAAGGGGGTCACCGAGGTGGCGAGCAAGCCCAGTTGGTCCTGCAGCGCCTGCACGATCGCCTCGCCCCGGGGGCCCGTGACGTCCAGGTGCGCCGGGCGCCCGCGCCGGTACCGCACGGGGTACACGTCGTTGGGGGTGAGCAGCCGGAACGCCGCCAGCGGCACCGCCACCCCCAGGATCACGCCGGCGGCGATGTCGGTCGGGTGATCCTGGGCCAGGTACAGCCGGGACAGTGCGGTCACCACGAGCAGCCCGCACACCACCCATTTGCCCGCCGTGCGGTAGCGGCCGGCCGGCACGAGGGCGTACAGGCTGCTCAGCAGGAAGGTGGTCAGCACGGTCATCGGGAGAGAGGGCATGGAGTACCCCTCCCAGTGGCCGAGCAGCTCGACCCCGTAGGGCCGCGGCCGCGCGAGCGTCGACCCCATGCTGGCTCCGACGTTGACCACGACGACGCCCACGGCCACCCAGACGAACAGGTGCCGCCATCGCCGCACCGCGAGCAGGACGGCGAGGTTGCTCAGCCACAGAACCCAGATGGCGGTGGCCGTGGCCAGGACTCCGGCCACCTCGGCGGCGCGGACCAGCGCGGGTGAGCGCAGCCGCCCGAGCGCCTGCAGCACGCGGGTGTCGGCGACGTCGAACAGGCCGACGCTGCGCGTCGCCCAGACCACGACCCAGGCGACGAGCACGGCGCCGCTGAGCGCCAGCCACCACTTCCCGGAGGCGTTGAGGTGCCGGGGGAGCGGCGGCGGCTCACCGGAAGGCCGGCGCCGGCGCCGGACCCGCCGGATCCCCGGTGGAGCCGACCGGACGGCAGGTCCCACCGTGGGCACTGCCTCGGGCAGCGTCGCCATGCCGCCTGATGCTCCCCCTGTCGGCGCGCGCCGAACATGCTTTCGGGGCCGGGAGGACGGCTAATCTGGCCGCAATCCCGTCCTGCCGGGCTCACCCGGCCGACGGCGGTGACGCTCCGGGTCCCGGGGAGGGCGCCGTGCGACCTCGCGGCTGCACCCTCCTGCTGACGGCCCTGCTCGTGCTGTCCGCCGTCCTGACCGCCTGCGGCGGGGGGACGACGGCCGCTCCGGCGTCCGTGACCGTCATCCGGTTCGCCGCGTACGACTTCACGGAGAACCAGATCCTCGCCGCGGTCTACGCCGAGGGCCTCCGCCGGGCCGGGTTGCCGGCGACGGTCCAGCAGGGCGTCGGTACGCGCGAGGTGGTGGAGCCGGCGCTCGAGCAGGGCGTGTCCGACGTCGTCATCGACTACCTGGGCACGGCGCTGGAGTTCGCCCAGCCCTCCGGTTCCCCCGGGGGCCGCTCGGCGGAGGACCTCCGGTCGGCGCTCGCGGGCACGCTCACCGCGCGGGGGGTGACCGTCCTGGACTTCTCCTCCGCCGAGGACCAGAACGGCTTCGCGGTGAGCGCGGCGTTCGCGACCGCGCACGGGCTCACCCGGCTCTCCGACCTGATCCCCCTCGCCCCCGGCCTGGCCTTCGGCGGGCCGCCCGAGTGCCCTGACCGGCCGCTGTGCCTGCCGGGGCTGCAGCGGGCGTACGGCCTCGTCTTCGGCCGGGTGCGGGCGATGTCCTCGCGAGCGGCCACCGTGGAGGCGCTCGTGGGCGGACAGATCGACGTCGGGCTGCTCGAGACGACCGACGCCCGGCTGGCCTCGGCACCGGTGACCCTGCTGAGCGACGACAGGACCCTGCAGCCGCACGAGAACGTCGTGCCCCTGGTCCGCAGCGCGGTCCTGCGCCGCTGGGGCCAGCGCATGACCGCGGCCCTGAACGGCGTCAGCGCGCGGCTGACGACGGCGGAGCTCGTCCGGCTGAACCTGGCCGTCGAGGTGGACGGGGTGAGCCCGGCCCGGGCGGCCGCACGCTGGTGGGGCGGCCGCTGACCGCCGGGCCGTCGCCACACGACTTCTCGGTGCGCCGCGGCGCCGCGGTCCCTGCTCAGGCGATGGCGCTGGACCCGGTGACCGCCCGCCCGACGATGAGGCTGTTCACCTCGCGGGTGCCCTCGTAGGAGTAGATGGCCTCGGCGTCGGCGACGTAGCGGCCCACGTGGTTGTCCAGCAGGATCCCGTTGCCGCCCATCAGCTCACGGGCCCAGCCCACCGTCTCCCGCATCCGCATGGTGCAGAACATCTTCGCCAGCGAGGCGTGCTCGTCGGCCAGCCGGTCCTCGTCCTGCAGCTGTGACACGCGGGAGCACATCGTCGCCGAGGCGGTGATGTTGGCCAGCATGCGCACCAGGAGGTCCTGGACCAGCTGGAACTCGACGAGCGGCCGCCCGAACTGGGTGCGTTCCTCGGCGTAGCGCAGCGCGTGTTCGTAGGCGCCGCGCGCGCACCCGACCGCCGACCACGCGACGCCGGCCCGGGTCATCCTCAGCACGTTGGCGGTGTCGCGGAAACTGTTCGCGTTCTGCAGCCGGTTCTCCTCCCGCACGCGCACGCCGTCCAGGGTGATGAGGGCGTTCTGGACGGCGCGCAGCGCGATCTTGTCCTCGAGGTCGACGGCGGAGAAGCCCGGCGTCCCCTGCTCGACCACGAAGCCGAGGACACGGTCGGTGTCCACGTCCCGGGCCCAGATGATCACCAGGTCGGCGAAGCTCGCGTTCCCGATCCACTTCTTCTGGCCGTCGAGCACCCACTCGTCGCCGTCGCGCCGCGCGGTGGTGCGCAGCCCGCGCGCGACGTCGGATCCCGCCTGCGGCTCGGTGAGGCCGAATGCGCCGATCAGCTCCATCGCGGCCATGCGGGGCAGCCAGCGTTCCTTCTGCTCCTCGGAGCCGCAGAGCTGGATCGTGCCCATCGCCAGCCCGCTGTGGACGCCCATGAAGGTGGCCACCGACGGGTCGCCCCGGGACAGCTCCATGGCGACCATGCCGTCGGTGAGGAACGAGCGGCCGGGGCAGCCGTGCCCCGAGTAGGGGTTGCCCGCGATGCCCAGCTTCGCGATCTCGGGGATCAGCTGGCGGGGGAACTGCCCCCGGGTCCAGTACTCGTTGATGATCGGCTCGACCTGCTCGTCCATGAACGAGCGCACGCGGCGCAGCAGGTCGCGGTCCTCGTCGCCGAGCAGGGCCGCCAGGTCGTAGAAGTCGGACGTGATCGTCGGGCGTTCGCTCGCCACGGTCGCCTCCTCGGCAGATGGGTGCGCACCACCTACCCTCCGGGACGGCCCACCCAGCCGCCACCAGGGCGGTGGCTCAGGTGGTCTGCTTCGGCTTCGGGTCCGCGCGCGCGTCCAGCTGGATCTCCTTCTCCGCCCGCGGCACACCCTCCTTCAACTCGAGGGTGCGCTCGCGTTCGGAATCCAGCTCGACGCCCATGAGCAGGGCCAGGTTCGTGATCCAGATCCACACCAGGAAGATGACGATGCCGGCGAGGCTGCCGTAGACCTTGTTGTAGCTGCCGAAGTTGGCGACGTAGAAGGCGAACAGCGCCGACGCGGCCACCCAGATGACGAGCGCGAAGGCGGCGCCGGGGGAGACCCACCGGAAGCCGCGCAGGCGCACGTTCGGCGCCAGGTAGTACAGGACCGCGATCATCACGGCGACGACCACCGCCATGACCGGCCACTTGGCGATGCTCCACACCGTCTGCGCCGTGCTGCCCAGGCCGATCGCCCGGCCGACCGCGTTCACGACCGGCCCGCTGAGCGCGACCGCGACGGCGATCAGGGCGGTGAAGAGCACGCCGATCAGCGTGAGCAGCAGCTGCAGCGGCTTGAGCTTCCAGAACGGCCGGCCCTCGGGCGTCTCCCAGATGACGTTCGCCGCGCGGGTGAACGCGCCGACATAGCCCGACGCCGACCAGAGGGCGCCCCCCAGCCCGAGGATCAGCCCGAAGCCGGCGGTCGACGTGCTCCCGGCCAGGTTGGTGATCACGCCGGAGAAGGCCTTGGCCGCGGTGCCCGGCGCGATCTGGTTGAGCACCGTGGTCAGCGCCTGGGCGATCCGGTGCGGATCGAAGACGAGTCCGACGATGGAGATCAGCGCGATGACCGCCGGGAACATGGCCAGCACGGCGTAGTACGTCAGCGCGGCGGCCCAGTCGGTCAGGTTGTCCTGACTGATCTCCCGGAGCATCCGCTTGACCAGCCCCCCCGTGGTGGGGCTGGGATCGGCGCCCTGTGGGGCGTAGTCGGCGCGCTTGCCGGTGATGTTGTCGTCCCCCGGGGCCGTGTCCCCCGGGGCCGTGTCCCCCGGGGTGCCGCCGGGTGCGTCGTCGTCTCGGACCGTGTTGCCGTGGAACCGCGCGTCGGGAGCGGTGGCCGTGGTGCGTGCCTCCCCGCTGGCTCGGTCCTCGGGGGAATGGCGCTGGGAGCCGGTCGGTCGGGTCATCCGTCGTCCTCCGGTGTGCGCGGGGTGGCGACACGCCGTCGCGGCAGGTCCGGCGCGTGTCGTGGCCTCCCGATGCCCCGGACGATCCGGTTCCATGCGCCACGCCGTCCGAATCCGCTCAGAACGGCGCGGGAGGGACTTCAGCCGGCCCGGTGCCGTGCCGATGGGGTGGTGACGGCAGGGGTGCCGGCGACGGTCCGGCCGAACGGACCGGCAGCATGATCGTCGTCACACCCTAGGGGCTGAACTGCACGGACGAGGATTGAGGCGGGTGTCGAGTGGGGATGTGCCTCAGCGACGATGTGCCGCAGGAATCGGACGGCGGCACCCGAATGCATGGGGGAGAACGATGATCCTGTGGCCCACCGTGGCCCTGATCGGGTTTCTTGTACTGACCGCCTTGGTGATCGCGCTGGGCGTCCGCTCCACCGCTCGCTACGAGCAGGAGCAGCGGCTGGCCGGTGACACACCGGCGGGCCGCACCGTCACGGCCGAGGCCGTGGGCGCCGCCACCGCCTGACCGCCTGACTCGACCTTCCGCGCCCCGCGCTCCTTCGGAGCAGCGGGGCGCGGTCGTGTGCGGGGTCGGGGCGGCTCAGAGCCACTCCTCGCGGGTGTCCAGGACGGTCCGGTCGAGGGATTCCAGCAGGTCGAGGTGCGTGTGCACCTTCGGCAGCTCCCAGCGGTGGAAGTACCGCGCTGCGGCGCGCTTGCCCTCGTGGAAGTCGCTGCTCGCGGTGCACGTCGCCAGTGCCTGCTCCAGCCACAGCCAGGCCACCACGAGGTGACCGGTGGCCTCGAGGTACGGGGTGGCGTTGGCCAGGGCGAGCTCCGGGTCGCCGGTTCCCCACAGGGTCGCGGTGACCGCCGTCAGGCGCACGACGGCGCGGTCGAGGTCCGCCGCGAACGCCGCCCACCCGGTGCCGGCCGCCCGTGCGGTGGTCGCGCCGATGGTCTCGGTGAGCAGCGCCAGCCCGGCGCCGCCCTGCGCGACGACCTTGCGGCCCAGGAGGTCCAGCGCCTGGATGCCGTTGGTGCCCTCGTGGATGGGGTTGAGCCGGTTGTCCCGGTAGAACTGCTCGACCGGGTAGTCGCGGGTGTAGCCGTAGCCGCCGTGCACCTGGATGGCCAGGTCGTCGGCGACCGGGCCCCACTGCGAGGGCCAGGCCTTCGCGATGGGGGTCAGGGTGTCCAGCAGCAGGTGCGCGCGGGCCCGCTCGGCCTCGGTCTCTGCCGTCTCCTCCTCGTCGACCAGCCGGGCGCAGTAGAGCCCGAGCGCCAGGCCGCCTTCCGCGTAGGACTTGGCGGCCAGGAGCATCCGGCGGACATCGGGGTGCTCGATGATCCGCACCGGGGGCGCGGCGGCGTCCTTCATGGTCCCCGCCGTCGCCGGGCGCCCCTGCGTGCGGGTGCGGGCGTACTCGAGCGCGTGCAGGTAGCCGGTGTAGCCCAGCGCCGTCGCGCCCATCCCGACGCCGATCCGCGCCTCGTTCATCATGTGGAACATGTAGGACAGGCCCCGGTGCGGCTGGCCGACCAGGAAGCCGACCGCGCCGGGCCGGCCGCCGGGGGTGTACACGCCCTCACCGAAGTTGAGCAGGGTGTTCGTCGTCCCTCGGTAGCCCATCTTGTGGTTGAGCCCCGCGAGCACCACGTCGTTGCGCTCGCCCAGCGTCCCGTCGTCGTCCACCAGGAACTTGGGGACGACGAACAGCGAGATGCCCTTCACTCCGGGCGGTCCGCCGGGGATCTTGGCGAGCACCAGGTGGACGATGTTCTCGGTCAGCTCGTGGTCGCCGCCGGAGATCCACATCTTGTTGCCCGTGAGCCGGTAGGTGCCGTCGTCCTGGGGCACCGCGCGGGTGGTGATGTCGGCCAGCGACGACCCGGCCTGCGGCTCGGAGAGCGCCATCGTGCCGAACCAGCGGCCCTCGGCCATCGGCGGCACGTAAGTGGCCACCTGCTCCGGGCTGCCGTGCGCGACGAGCAGGTTGGCGTTGGCCATGGTGAGGAAGGGATAGGCCGACGTCGCGATGTTCGCCGCCTGGAGCCACGCGTGCGCGGCCTGATTGACCACCGCCGGTAGCTGCATGCCGCCGAGCTCCACGGGTAGCGCCGCGGCGGTCATGCCGGCCTCGGCGAAGACCTTCAGCGCCTCCGCCACCTCGGGGATGAGGACGACCTTGCCGTCGACCATGCGGGGCTCGTTCTCGTCGGCCGTGCGGTTGTGCGGCGCGAAGTGCTCGGTGGCGATCCGCTGGGCCAGCTCGAGGACGGCGTCGAAGGTCTCCCGGGAGTGCTCGGCGTACCGCTGCCGCTTCGTGAGCGTCTCGACCTGCAGCCACTCGTGCAGCAGGAAGTCGAGGTCACGGGGGGACAGGATGGACGACGAGCGCACGGCTGCCTCCGGGATGGCGCCGGGTCGGCCTCCGCCCGGTCCCCCTCACAGTAGGCGGGCCGACGAACGCCAGGAGGCCCCGTTCCGCAGGCACGGAACGGGGCCTCCCGGCTGTGGTGCGGTCGTGCTCAGTCGCGTCGCGTCGCCGACGGTGTGCCGTTGATCCCGGACGCCGTTCCGCCGTCCGCCTCACCGTCGACCGGGGCACTCGCCGGGGGCGCCGAGGTGGGTGCCGCGGCGCCGACGGCGGCCGCCGGGCCCTCGGCCGGAGTTCCCGCGCCGCCGTCCGTGGCGTCGGCCGCTGACTGCCGGGCCTGAAGGCCGGACTCGGAGCGCAGGGGCACCTGCGGGAGGAACAGCATCACGAAGAAGCCGATGCCCACCACGGCGGCCGCGACCAGGAACACCAGGTCCAGCGTGTTCGAGAAGCCGGTCTTGAACGGCAGCCCGAGGTAGGACGGCAGCTTCTGGATGA
>JAODNJ010000260.1 GCA_025465155.1 Frankiales bacterium | reverse complement strand
GGGATGCGCCGCGGCCTCGTCGTCGCCTCCCACGACATCCGGTACAAGCGCTCGGTGGTCTACGACGCCGAGCCGCTGGAGGTCCAGGTCTGGGTCTCCAGCGTGCGCGCGGCGGCGTTCACCTGCCGCTACGAGCTGTTCGACCACGGAGAGCTGGCCGTCACCGGCAGCACCCTCCTGGTGCCCTTCGACTTCGCCCTCGACCGCCCTCGCCGGCTGACGCCGGGCGAGAAGGAGTTCCTGGCCCGCTGGACCGACGAACTCGCCGAGGGCTGACTCCCCGACACGACGAGATCGGCGGTCTCGCACGCCTTTGGCCGGAAGGCGTGCGAGACCGCCGATCTGGTGAGCGGGTGAGCGGGTGGGCGTCAGTGGACGTCGCGCCGCCGGACCACCGTCCACGCGGTGCCCAGCACGGCTGCGGCCACGGCGGCCTTCACGATGCCCCCGAGGATGAAGGGGTAGAAGCCCGCGTCGAGCGCCTGCTTCGCGGTCAGGTGCGCCGTGACGGCCAGCCAGGGCACACCCACCGCGAAGATCACGGCCTGCCCGGCGGCGAACAGCGGGATCGCCTTCCAGGGCGTCCGGTCCGCCCCGTGCTTGGCGGCGAGGCCGATCAGGTAGGCCGCCGGGATGAAGCCGATCACGTAGCCACCGGTCGCACCGAAGACGACGTGTACCCCGCCGCTCATGTCCGCGTACACGGGCAGCCCGGCGAGAGCCACCAGCATGTAGACCACCTGCACCGCGGTGCCGCGCACCGGCCCGAGGGCCGCCGCGGTCAGCACGACCGCCAAGGTCTGACCGGTGATCGGCACCGGCGAGCCCGGCACCGGGATCGCGACCTGCGCGAGGAGGGCGGTGAGCAGCACGCCGAGCGCAACCAGGCCCACGTCGCGCGCACGGACGGCGGGCACGAGGTCGGCGAGCACGAGCGGCCGCGAGGGCAGCGCCGGAGTGGAAGCGGTGGCCACGAGTCCTCCTGTGTTGGCTGTTCGGCGCCGACGGCGCCTCGGGTCCGCGCTGGAGTCTGCCGCATCCCTGATCGGGTGGACGACGGGGCCCGGCAACCGGCTGGTCAGGCGTGCAGCCACACCGCCGCGTCCGGGGGGAGCACCCCGCCGCAGACGTCGTCGCTGGCCAGCAGGACATGCCCCTCGGGCATCGGCACGGGGGCCGGGGACACGTTGAGCAGGCAGACCAGCCCACCGGGACGCCGGAACGCCAGGCAGCCGTCAGGCGCCGGTAGCCAGTGCATGGCTCCGCCCCCGAACGCGGGCGAGGTCGCTCGCAGTCGCAGCGCCGTCCGGTACAGCGACAGCATCGAACCGGCGTCGGCCGCCTGTGCCTCGGCGGTCAGGGCGCCCCAGCCGGCGGGCATGGGCAGCCAGGTGTCCGGGCTCGTCGAGAACCCGTACGCCGCTGCCGTCCCCGACCACGGCACCGGGATCCGGCAGGAATCCCGGCCGCGCTCGGTGTGCCCCGACCGCTCCCAGATGGGGTCCTGCAGGACCTCGTCCGGAAGCTCTACGTCCGGCATCCCGAGCTCGTCGCCGTTGTAGAGGTAGGCGACGCCGGGCAGGGCGAGCTGGAGCAGCACCGCGGCCCGGGCCCGCCGGGTGCCCGATGCGCCGCCCCCGTAGCGGGTGACGTGCCGCGGCCGGTCGTGGTTGGACAGCACCCAGCAGGCCGGCGCGGGTGTCCCGGCAACGGTGGCCAGCGAATGGTCCACCGCCGTGCGCAGCTCCTCGGCGTCCCAGTCGGCCAGGAGCAGCTGGAAGTTGAACGCCAGATGGAGCTCGTCGGCCCGCACGTACCGGGCCAGGCGGTCGTCGTCGTGCACCCACAACTCGCCGACGGCCATCGTCCCGGGGTGCTGCTCGAGTACCCGCCGGATCCGCCGGTGCACGTCGTGCACGCCGTCCTGGTCGAAGCGCAGGTCGCCCGGGCCGTGGTCGTCGAACAGCCCGGTGTCCTCGGCGGCCACCATGTCCGGCAGGCCCTCGGGCTTGGCCATTCCGTGCGCCACGTCGATCCGGAAACCGTCGACGCCGCGGGCCAGCCAGAACCGGAGCGTCGTCTCGAGGTCGGCGAGGACCTCGCGGTTGGTGAAGTCCAGGTCGGGTTGCTCGGCCGCGAACAGGTGCAGGTACCACTGGCCGCCGGGGACCCGGGTCCAGGCAGGGCCGCCGAAGACCGACGGCCAGTTGTTCGGTGGCTCCCCGCCGCCGGGGCCGCGGCCGTCGCGGAAGACGTAGCGGGCCCGCGCGGGCGAGCCCGGCGGCGCGGCCAGCGCCTCCTGGAACCACTCGCGCAGGTGCGAGCTGTGGTTCGGCACCAGATCGATGGTCATCCTGAGCCCGAGCCCGTGCGCCTCCTCCAGCAGGGCGTCGAACTCGGCCAGGTCGCCGAACACCGGCTCGACGTCGCGTGGATCGGCGACGTCGTACCCGTGGTCGGCCATCGGCGAGGGGTAGAACGGTGTGATCCACAGCGCGTCGACGCCCAGCTCGGCGAGGTAGCGCAGCCGCGACCGGATCCCCGCGAGGTCGCCCACGCCGTCACCGTCGCCGTCGGCGAAGCTGCGGATGTAGACCTGGTAGAAGACGGCGTCGCGCCACCAGTCGACAGCTGCGGGCACAGGGACGGACGCAGGGTCCGGGGTCACCGGCGCTCCTCGGGACGATGTCGCGCGATGGGCTGGTCGGCCCGTGGTCAGACGGCGGACAGGCCGCCGGGCGCGTCGTCGGGCCACCGGTTCTGCATGCTGCGCGCCGCCATCTCCAGGTAACCCCACAGTGTGGCGTCCTGCTCGGGGGGCAGCTCCAGGGAGTCGACGGCGGCGCGCATGTGGGTCAGCCAGGCGTCGCGCTGCTCGGCGCCGATCGCGAACGGGGCGTGCCGCATCCGCAGCCGCGGGTGCCCCCGCCGCTCCGAGTACGTCGTCGGGCCGCCCCAGTACTGCTCGAGGAACATGCGCAGCCGTGTCTCGGCGCCCGCCCAGTCGTCCTGCGGGTAGAGCGGCGCGAGGACCGGATCGCTGCGCACACCCTCGTAGAAGCGGGCCACGAGCCGCGCGAACATGGGCGCCCCGCCGACCTCGGCGTAGAAGGTCCGCGCCGAGGGCAGGGACCGGCTGGACTCGCTCATGCCCTTGATGGTCCCGCAGCCGGGCACCCGCCCGCCACGGACCCCCCGGTGCGGTAGAACGCGAGCAGCGGCACCACGACCGTAGCCATGCCGAGGGCACCGGCAGCGGCGACGACGCTCCCCGGGGACACTGCCTCTGCGAGGGCACCGGCAGCGAAGATCCCCAGGCCCTGCACGCCGTACAGCCCGGTGGTCGCGACGCCGAACGCGCGGCCGCGGAACGCCGCCGGGACCGCCTGGACGAACGAGACGTTCAGCGGGATCGCCCAGGCTGCCCCGAATCCCGACGCGAACATGAGCACGAGCACGGCGACGAAGCCGGGCGTGCCCGGCCCGGCCGACGTGGCGACGAGTCCAGCGGCCACCAGCGGCAGCAGCGAGAGGGCCACGAGAGGCGCCATGAGCCGCTCGCGTCGTTCGGCGCTCATGACCCGGCCCACGATCAATGCCCCGACGGCGACGCCGAGTGGGTTGGCCGCCAGGAGTACGCCGACACCCGTGGCGCCCTGACCGAGCTGCCGGGCGAACGGGACGGCGAGCCCCTCCGGCGCGAACGTGAACATGGTGCCGGCCCAGAGCAGCCCGACGATGGCGCGCAGCCTGGGGGTCCGGGCGATCAGGCGGAGGCCCTCCACGGCTTCGCGGAGGAGCGAGGTCGGCTCCTCCGCCGCGGGGCTGCTCGGCGCGGGACGTCGGTGCAGGCGCCAGGAGAGCCACAGCGCCGACACCAGGAACGTCGCGGCGTCGACGAGCAGCGCACTGCGCGGGCCGGACAGGGCCACCAGCCCGCCCGCGAGCAGGAACCCGGCGACCTGGCACACCTGCAACGCGATGTTGGACAGGGACGAGGCCACGGCGTAGCGGTCGCCCTCGAAGACGTCGGCGATCAGCGCTGAGCGCGCCGACTCGAAAGGTGGGGCGCCGAGGGTGACCAGGAAGAGCAACGCCAGCAGGACCGGCAGCGGCGTGCGGGGGATCGCCATGGCCGCCACCAGGACGGCGCGTGCGGCGTCTGTCGCGATGAGCACGCGGTGCCGCGGGAGCCGGTCGGCGACGGCCGAGAGGACCGGGCCGCCGAGCAGCCAGGGCAGGTAGCTGATGGCGAAGGTGATCGCCGAGAGGAGCGGTGACTCCGTGCGCAGGTAGACCAGCACGGTCAGCGCCACTCGGGCCAGCTCGTCACCGACGAGCGACAGCACGAAAGTGCCGAACAGCGCGCGGAACTCGCGCACCCCGAGCACGTCCCGGTACGTCGCCGGCCGTGGAGACGCGGCGGCCGGCGCCTGCTCCGCGCCGTGCTCGGGACGGTGCTCCGCGCCGGGTGCGGCGCCGGTCAGCGGGTCCCCGCCCCGGTCGCGGCCAGCGCCGGGGGAGGGGTGCGGATCCCCTCGGCGACGAACCGCTCGGTGAGCCGCATCCGCAGCTCCCTGCCGGCCCGCCACTGCTCGGCGCTGGTCGTGCGCACCTGGAGCCGCATGACGACGCCCTGGGCGGTGACCTCCTCGACACCGAGCGACTCGGGTGGGGCGAGCAGCACGCCGTCCCACTCGCCGTCGGCGTACATGGCGTCGGCGGCCTGCTGCATGACCGTCCGGCAGCGCTCGAGGTCGGTGTCGTACGCGACCGGCATGTCTATGACGACCTGTGCGAAGCCCTGGCTCTTGTTGCCGACCCGGAGGATCTCGCCGTTACGGGCGTACCAGACGACCCCGTGGGCGTCCCGGAGCCGGGTGATCCGCAGGCCGACCGTCTCGACGGTCCCACTGACCTCGCCGAGGTCCACGACGTCGCCCACGCCGTACTGGTCCTCGAGGATGATCCCGATCCCGGCCACGAAGTCCTTGACCAGGTTCTGCGCCCCGAACCCCAGGGCGACACCGACGACCCCGGCGCTGGCCACGATGGGCGCCAGGTTGATGCCGAGTTCGCCGAGGACCAGGACGACGGCGATGCCGAGGATCACGAACGAGGAGAAGCTGCGCAGCACCGACCCGATGGCCTCGGCGCGCTGCGTGCGCCGGGCGGTGAGCTGCTCGCCGTCCCGCTGCCCGGAGGCGACCCGCGCCCGGAGCGGCCGCAGGACCGTCGGCACGGCCCGGCTGGCGGTGCTGTGGGTGAGCCGCCGGATCGCCCGGTTGACCAGCAGCCGCGCGACCACCGCGATCACCACGATCACCACGAGCCGGGCCGGCGTGGCGATCAGGGCCTCGGCGTTCGTGGCCAGCCAGGACGAGTGCACGATCGAGTAGACCTTGGCGCAGAGCGAGGTCGAATCGGTGACACAGCTGGGTGCGGAGGAGCTACCGGCGGCGAACACGGACAGTGAACCAGTCATCACGGTCCATACTCTCAGCTTCGTCGGCGGCTGTCAGCGATCCTGACGGTCCCAGTTCTCCCGGGTGGATTCGGTGCCCAGGCCGGTGGCGGCGGCGAGGAAGGCCAGCTGATCGGCCGCCAGCCCGACGGTCCGGCTGACCGCCCGCGCACCGTGCCCGACGGAGGTCTCGCGGCGCAGCACGATCGGAGCATCCCCGCGGGTGGCGGCCTGCAGGGCGGCGGCGAGCTTGCGGGCGTGCAGCGGGTCGACACGGGTGTCGGACTCGAAGGTCGTGAACAGCACCGCCGGGTAGGCGGTGTCCTCGCGGACGCCGTGGTACGGCGAGTACCCGAGCAGCCAGCCGAGCTCCACGGGGTCCTCGGCCGTGCCGTACTCGTCGTTCCAGGTCCGCCCGAGGCCGAAGCGCTCGTAGCGCACCATGTCCAGCAGTGGTGCGCTGGACACGGCGCCGGCCGCGAGGTCCGGCCGCTGGGTCACCGTGGCGCCCACGAGCAGCCCGCCGTTGGACCCCCCCATGACCGCCAGCTGCGCGTGGGTGGTCCACCCGTCGGCGATCAGATGCTCCCCGGCCGCGGCGAAGTCGTCGAACACGTTCTGCTTGCGCTCGCGCATGCCGGCCCGGTGCCACTCCTCGCCGTGCTCGGACCCACCGCGCAGGTTGGCCACCGCCCAGACCCCGCCGGCCTCGACCCATGCCAGCGCCTGCGCCGAGTAGGCCGGCGTCAGGGAGACGTTGAAGCCGCCGTAGCCGTAGAGCACCGTCGGCCGCGGCCGGTCGGGGTACCCGCACCGCGACAGCACGAAGAGGTGCACGAGGGTGCCGTCCTTCGACCTCGCGTGCGTCTCGACCACCTTCACGTCCGGTACCTCGCCGGCGACCTCGGCGCGCTCCCACCCGGCGAGCGTGGCGGGGGACCCCGCGTCCCACCGCAGCACCGACGGCGGCGTCGAGAAGTCGGTGTAGCCCACCCACGCGCGGGTGCCGCCCTCCGGCGGGGCGCTCAACCCGGAGACGCTCCCGATGCCGAGCCCGGTCACCTCGCCCAGGCGGGTGGGCCGGGAAGCGGAGGCAGGGCCGGCCCAGACCGACAGTCGGTCGGTGGCGTCGACCGAATGGACGGCGAGCACGCGCAGGTCGCCGTCCGGGCCGTCGACCAGGGCGACGTCGGACAGCACGCCGTCGTCCTGCTGGGGAATCACCTCGCTCCAGCCGGACGGCTGCCAGGTGGTGGGGTCCTCGGGGGCGGCGACGGCGAGTCGCCAGCGGGGGGCGTCGCGGTCGCTCAGCAACCACAGCCGCCCGTCGCGGGCGACCCACGCCGAGGTCTGGGCGTCGACGCCGACCTGGAGCTCCTTCAGGAGCGGGCGGGTCCCGGGAGACGACGCGGCGAGGTCGGCCAGCCAGACGTCGTCCCTGGGTGCGGTGCCGATCGATGCCGAGACCACGAGCCAGCGGCCGTCGGCGCTGGTGCGCGCGCCGAAGTAGGTCGACGGGTCGCTGCCCTCGCCGTGCACCAGCATGTCCGTGCCGGGGTCGGAGCCGACCAGGTGGCGCCACACCCGGCGGTGGAACTGCTCCTCACCTGCCGGCACCTGGTCCGGTGGCAGCCGGCGGACGTAGAACAGTTCCTCACCTCCGGGCAGCCAGGCGACGGGGGAGTAGCGGCAGCGGTCGACGGGCCCGTCGAGCCGATCGCCCGTCGCGACGTCGAGCACGTACAGCCGCGACTCCTCGTCCCCGCCGGTCGAGAGCTGATAGGCCAGCCGGTCGCCCTCCCAGGACGGCGACCACGCGTCGAGCGTCGTCGTCCCGTCCGGGTCGAGGGCCATCGGGTCCAGGAGCACCCGCAGGCTGCCGTCGGGTTCGCGCACCCGGAGGACCGCGTGCTCCTGCCCGGGGTCGCGGCGGGTGGAGAAGGCGCGTCCGTTCCGCCACACGGGGACGCCGACGGCGCCGGCGTGCACGAGCTTCTCGAGTCGTGCGGCGAACCACTCGCGCAGCGGCAGGCCGCGCAGGTGCTCCGCGGCGAGCTCGTCCTGCTCCGCCGTCCACTCGCGGGTGCGCGGGTCGTCGGGGTCCTCGAGCCAGCGGTACGGGTCGGCGACCCGGTGCCCGTGAAGGTCCTCGACGAGGTCGAGTCGCGGCGCCTCGGGGTAACGCATCCGGCAACGGTAGTTGCCCTGGTCCGGGCGCCGCGGCCCCCGGGGAAGCGCGCGGGCAGCTCCGCAGGTCAGAATGGACCTGCCCTCGGGTCGCAGAACCCGGCGGTCCGGGGCGTCCGGAGGTGATCCGTGCCGCGTGCCACGTCCGGGTCGTCGTCGCCGAGCCACCCGGGCCCGCGCCGCGACCCCCTCCCACGACCGCGCCTGCCCCTGCCGTCCCCGGGCACGGCAGGCGCGACATTGCTGCTGAACGCCACCTACGAGCCGCTCTGCGTGGTCTCCAGCCGGCGCGCGATCGTGCTCGTGCTGGCGCACAAGGCCGAGCCGGTCGACTCCGCGGTCGAGGTCGTGCACGCCGAGACCGTGAGCCTGGCCGTTCCGGTCGTCGCGCGGCTGACCCGGTACGTCCGGGTGCCCTACCCCGCGCAGGTGCCCCTCTCGCGGCGCGCCGTCTTCACCCGCGACGGCCAGACCTGCGTGTACTGCGGTGGGTCGGCCACGAGCATCGACCACGTCGTGCCGCGCAGCCGGGGTGGCACCCACACGTGGGACAACGTCGTGGCCGCGTGCCGCCGGTGCAACCACACCAAGGCCGACCGGTCGCTGGCGGAGATCGGCTGGGTGCTGCCCCACCCACCACGGACGCCGAGCGGCGCGGCCTGGCGGCTGCTCGGCGCGCGCACCGTCGACCCGCGCTGGCGGGAATGGCTGGGCATCCCTGAGAGCGTGAGCGCATGACCTCTCCGGCCACCGCCCGTCGCCTCTGGGCGCTGGGCGAGCCGTACCACGCGCTGAACTACTTCGCCGACGAGTCTCGCGCCGCCGGCGAGGCCGTGGGGCTGACCGGGTTCTGGAACGGCTACTTCGCCTTCCGGGCCGCTCCCATGGGCGCGGTGGGCCCCGACCTCGTGACGGCGACCTTCTACAACTTCGCGCCGCAGTTCGTCGCCCGGCGGATGCCGGCGGTGTGGGACATCGTGACGCCGTCCGGTGCGCTGCGCGCCCGGCTCTCGGGCATCGACGCAGCGGTGCGCCGGATCCTGGGAAAGCCCTGGATCGACTCGTCCGAGGCCGAGGAGGCCGCGGAGCTGACCCGGATCGCCGCCGACGCGGTGGAACCGGCCGGCCGGCCGCTGGCCGCGGCCAACGCGGGGTTGCTCTGGCCCGACGAGCCGCACCTGGTGCTGTGGCAGGCGCTGACGACGCTGCGCGAGCACCGCGGCGACGGGCACAACGCGGCCTTGCTCCAGCGGGAGGTCAGCGGCGCGGCCTCGCACGTGCTCGCGTCGGCCGCCGGGCGGACCGATCGCGAGTGGCTGATGCGCGCGCGGGGCTGGGACGAGGCTGCGTGGTCGGTGGCCGCCGCCGGACTCGCCGACCGCGGCTGGCTCGACGGCGACGAGACGCTGACCGCGGAAGGGACCGCGATGGTCGCCGTCATCGAGGCCGACACCGATCGGCTGGCCCTCGACCCCTGGCGGGCGCTGGGCGACGCCCGCTGCGACCGCCTCGCCGAGCTCCTGGCGCCGATCCGCCGTGCCGTCGTCGCCGGGGGTTCCTGGCCGGCGAACAACCCGATCGGCGCCCCCGAGCCGGACTGACCACCTGGAACGGGGTCAGGTGACCCGGCCGCGCTCGGCCGGGTAGCGCTCGTGGGCGCCGCCGGCCAGCAGGTCCCGGAACCGGGCCATCGCGTCCCAGACGTCGACGAACCGGGTGTACAGCGGCGCCGGCCCGAGACGGACGCGGTCGGGCGTGCGGAAATCAGGGACGACGCCGCGGTCGATCAGCGCCTGGGTCAGCTGCCAGGCCTGCGGGTGCGCCAGCGTGACGTGGGAGCCACGACGGGCCGGGTCGCGGGGTGAGGCCAGCGCGACGCCGCAGGGGGCCAGCCACTCGTCGGCCAGCGCGACGGTGAGCGCACCGAGGGCCCGCCCCTTGGCGGCCAGCCGGCCGATCCCGGCGTCCGCGACCAGCCCGACGCCCACCTCGACGGCGGCCATCGCCAGCACCGGCGGCGTGCCGACGCCGAACCGTTCGATCCCCGGCGCCGGGTCGTATTCCGGCCCCATGGCGAACTGGTGGCGCTGGCCGAACCAGCCCCAGATCGGCTGGCGCAGCTGTTCCTGCAGGTCCCGCCGCACGTAGAGGAAGGCCGGGGCACCCGGGCCGCCGTTGAGGTACTTGTAGGTGCAGCCGACGGCGAGGTCGGCGCCGGCCGCGCGCAGCTCGGTCGGGACCGAGCCGGCCGAGTGGGAGAGGTCCCAGAGCACAACGGCACCCGCGTCGTGCACCAGCCGGGTGATCCCCTCGAGGTCGGCCAGCGCCCCGGACCGGTAGGCGACGTGGGAGAGGACGACGACGGCGACCCGCTCGTCCAGGACCTCGCGCAGCGCCGCCGGGTCCAGCCCCCCGTCGATGTCCACCGGGATCTCGCGAACGGTCATCCCGCGGGCCGCGGCGACCCCCGCGACGATGTAGCGGTCGGTGGGGAAGTCGTCGGCCGTGCAGACCACCACGTCGCGGCCGGGCCTGGCGCCGGCGCCTGCCACCAGGAGCTTGTAGAGGTTCACCGACGTCGAGTCGCCGACCAGCACCTCCCCGGGCCCGGCGCCGAGCACGCCCGCGGCCAGGGCGTCGCCGATGCGGGTGGCGTTCTCGATCCAGGACGACCACGAGCCGATGAGCCCGCGGCCCCACTCCTGCTCCACCACCCGGGCGACCGCCGCGGGCGTCTCGACCGGCAGCCGGCCGAGGGAGTTGCCGTCGAGGTAGAGCAGCCGGTCGGGCCCCTCGTCGTCCGTGCCGGTGAAGCGGGCACGGAAGCCGGCGAGCGGATCGGCGGCGTCGCGTGCGGCCGCGGCCTCCCTGGTCAGGTCCACGGCGCTCTGTCTACCCGGCGGGGCTAGCGTCCTCGCGTGAGCGGACAGGAACGTGAGCATCGCAGCGAGGAACGAGCCGGGAGCGGGGCGTTCCTCCGCAGGAGCGGACGGTGCGCACCGTGACCCGGTTGCACGACCTCACCGCCCTGGAGCAGGCCGCCGCCGTCCGGGCGGGGGAGGTGAGCCCGACCGAGCTGGTGGAGCACTACCTCTCCCGCATCGACGCGTTCGACGCCGACCTCGGGGCGTTCATCACGGTCACCCCGGAGCGGGCCCGTACCGCCGCCGCGGCAGCCGAGGAGCGGTTGCGTGCCGGAGGCGAGCTCCCGCCCCTGCTCGGCGTCCCGACTGCGATCAAGGACCTCAACAGCACGGCCGGCGTCCGCACCACCTTCGGTTCCCGCGTGACCGCCGACTTCGTGCCGGACGTCGACGATTTCGTGGTCACCGCCCTTGCGGCAGCCGGGACCATCAGCCTGGGCAAGACGAACACCCCCGAGTTCGGCTTCCCGTGCTACACCGACAACGACCTGGTGGGCCCGGCCCGCTGCCCGTGGGACCCGAGCCGGCTGGCCGGAGGGTCCAGCGGCGGGGCCGCGGTCGCCGTCGCGGCGGGCCTCGTGCCGTTCGCGCAGGGCAGCGACGGCGGTGGCTCGGTTCGCATCCCGGCCAGCATCAACGGGCTCTACGGCATCAAGCCGAGCCGGGGCCGGGTGAGCAACGCCCCGCTCGGTGCGGAGGTCACCGGGCTCGGCACGAACGGCCCGCTGGCCCGGACCGTCCGCGACGCCGCCGCCATGCTCGACGTGATGGCCGGTCCGGTGGCCGGCGACCCGTACTGGGCGCCGCCGCTCCCGGCGGGCGAGACGTTCCTCGGCTGTGCCGACCGGCCGGTGGGGCGCCTCCGGGTCGGTCGCTTCCTGGAGTCGGCGATGCCCGGGGCCGACCTGCAGCCGGAGGTCGCGACGGCGTTCGACGACGCCACCGTCGTGCTCGGGGCGCTGGGCCACGACGTCGACGACGTCCCGCGCGGCCTGCTCGGGCCCGATGTCCTCGCCGCGTTCGAGGACGTCTGGCCGCTCTCGGGCACCCTGCTGCCCGTTCCGCCGGAGCGCGCCGGCGAGCTCCGGCCGCTCACCCGTCACCTGCGGGAACGCGGGCTCGCGCTGACCGCGCAGCAGGCCATGGCGGCGATGACGGCGCTGCGCCTGTTCTCGCGCCGGTTCATCCAGGCGACCGCGGGCTACGACGTCCTGCTGGCCCCGATCACCACGATGACGCCGCGGCCGATCGGCTGGTTCGACGCCGACGGCGACGGCGCCGCGGACTTCGAACGGAACAAGCGGTACGCCGCGTTCACCGCCGTCTTCAACGTGACCGGTCAGCCCGCGGTGAGCGTCCCCCTGCACTGGACCGACGACGGCCTGCCCATCGGGACGATGCTGGTCGGGCGCCCCGCCGACGAGGCGACGCTCCTGGCGCTGTCCGCGCAGGTGGAGGCCTTGCGGCCGTGGGCGGAGCGCCACCCCGCCGTATGGGACCAGGATGGTCCGTCCGCCCCGGCGCTTCGGTAGGTTGTGCCCGTGACCGTCGCCGAGACCCTGCTCGTCTACGTGGGCATCCCGCTGCTCGTGTTCCTGGTCCTGACGGCGCTGGTGTTCCTGCCGGGGGGCCGCAAGCGCCCCCGATGGAAGTCCGGCCAGCCGTGGGCGCACGAGCCCGTGTGGTTCGAGCCGCATCCGGAGGCGGTCGGCGACGCGCACGGTGGCGGCCACGACGACGGTCACGCCGAGATCGGTGCCGGCACAGCGCCGGCGGCGCTGCCCGCCGGCTCCGGCGCAACTCCCGCCGCCTCGGCAGGTCCGCTCGGCGGCGCGCGGGGCACCTGGTGAGCCCGGCAACCGACAGCACCGCAACGACCATCGCCGGAGGGGTGCGCTGATGGCCACCAGGCAGCTCGACGCCGAGGTGAGCGGGGAGCACGACACCCGCGAGCCGATCACCGAGGAGCCCGACCACCAGATCTTCAGCTGGCAGGAGCTCGCCCGGCTGGACGAGGCGCTGACCATGGCGTCGCGCGAGACGGGTCTGCGCTTCACGCTCTACATCGGCGATCTCGGCAAGCGCACCCGGATTCGCGCCGAGGAGCTCTTCGCGCGGTCGGGCGCTGACCTGGCCGAGTCGGTGCTGATCGCCGTCTCGCCGGGGCAGCGCGTGGTCGAGGTCGTCACCGGCGCGGCCGCCGCCCGCCGCATCCCCGACCGCGCCGCGGCGCTGGCCGTGCTGTCGATGACGAACACCTTCGCTGGCGGCGACCTGGTCGGCGGCATCGTCAACGGGCTGCGTCAGCTCTCCGACCAGGCCGGCCACCCCTCGCGGCACCGCCCGCACTGACCCCCGTCCGCACGAAAGTGCATGCGGGGGTGGCCGTCAGACCGCGGCGGCGTCGCGCTCCCGCGCGCGCAGGGCCCGGGCGATGCCGTCCCGGCCCTCGCTGACCAGCCGGCGCAGCGGTGCCGGCTGGTCCTCGTCGGCCAGCCACGCGTCGGCGGCCTCGATCGTGCGGGGCTCGACGATCGACGGGAACAGGTACTGCACGGCGTTCTTGGCGATCTCACCCGGCCGCCGGTCCCACAGCGGGCGGATGTCGGCGAAGTAGCGGTCCACGTACGGCGCGGTGAGCTTTCGCTGCGCCGGGTGCCAGAACCCGGCCACCAGGGCCTCGTGGACGGCGTTGGGCACGGAGTCGTCATAGAAGGCCCGCTGCCACGCCTCCTCCTTGGCCTCCCGCCTGGGCCGCAATGCGCGCGCGGTCGCGGCCCGCCGGACGCCGGTGGCCGTGGCGTCCCGCGCGGCCTCGGCGTCGATCTCCGCGTCGCCGGCCTCGCCGATCGCCACCAGACCGAGGAGGAACGCCCACCGGGCGTCCGCGTCCACTGCGAGGCCCTTGTACTCGATCGTGCCGTCTAGCAGCCCGCGCAGGACAGCGGCGTGCTCGGGGGTGCGCGCCGCGCTGGCGAAGGTGCGCGACCACTGCAGCTGCTGGTCACTGCCCCCGACGGCGGTCCCCAGCGAGGCCAGGGCCTTGTCCGCCAGCGCGTTCCAGCCCGTGTCGGTCCACCGGGGGTCGCCGTAGGAGGCCAGCGCCGTCTGCACCCGCCCGAGCAACGACTGGACGACGGTCATCTCGGTCTCGGCGTCGATGCCGCCCAGCACCAGGTCCACCCACTCCCGGGCCGGCAGCTCGGCGTCACGGGTCATGTCCCACGCGGCCGACCAGCACAGGGCCCGGGCGAGTGGGTCGGGCATCGTGGCGATCCCGCTCCGCAGGGTGGCCAGTGACCGCTCGTCGAGCCGGAGCTTGGCATAGGTGAGGTCCTCGTCGTTGACCAGCACGAGGTCGGCGGCAGGGTGCCCGGCGAGCTCGTCGACCTCGGTCCGCGGCCCGTCGACGTCCAGTTCGACCTTGTGGCTGCGGGTCAGCCCGTCGGGGCCCGCGTTGTACAGCCCGACCGCGAGCCGGTGACGGCGCAGGACCGGATGCTCGGGGACGGCGGTCTGCTCGATGGCGACGTTCGAGTACCGCCCGTCGTCGGTGAGCCGGTAGACCGGCCGCAGCGTGTTGACCTGGCTGGTGCGCAGCCACTGGTCGGCCCACTCCGACAGGTCGCGGCCGGAGCTCTCCGACAGCGGGCCGAGGAGGTCGTCGAGCGTGGTGTTGCCGTACTCGTGCCTGCGGAAGTAGCGCCGGATACCGGCGAGGAACTCCTCGCGGCCCACGTATGCCACCAGCTGCTTGAGGACCGACGCCCCCTTGGCGTAGGTGATGCCGTCGAAGTTGACCTCCACGGCGGCGACGTCGGGCATGTCCGCCGCGATCGGGTGGGTCGAGGGCAGCTGGTCCTGCGCGTACGCCCACGCCTTCTCGGTGTTGGCGAACGTCGTCCAGGCGGTCGTGTACTCGGTCGCCTCGGCCTGGCAGAGGGTGCTGATGTAGGTGGCGAAGGACTCGTTGAGCCACAGGTCGTCCCACCAGCGCATGGTCACGAGATCGCCGAACCACATGTGCGCGAGTTCGTGCAGCACCGTCTCGGCGCGCCGCTCGTAACGGGCCCTGCTGACCTTCGACCGGAAGACGTAGTCCTCGAGGAAGGTGACGGCGCCCGCGTTCTCCATCGCTCCGGCGTTGAACTCGGGCACGAACAGCTGGTCGTACTTGTCGAACGGGTACGGGTAGTCGAAGACCCGGTGGAAGAAGTCGAAGCCCTGCTTGGTGACCCGGAACAGCTCGTCGGGGTCGAGGTACCGGGCCAGCGAGGCGCGGCAGTACAGCCCCAGCGGGATGCCGTCGTGCGAGTCGGTGACCCGCGCGTAAGGCCCGGCGATCACGGCGACCAGATAGGTGGAGATCCGCTTGGTCGGCTCGAAGTGCACGAGCTGGCTGCCAGCGGGGCCCGCCTCGATGGTCCGGCCTCCCGTGTTGGAGACGACGTGCCAGTCGAACGGCGCGGTCACGTGCACGGTCACCGCGGCCTTGAGGTCCGGCTGGTCGAAGCAGGCGAACATCCGCTTGGCCTCGGCCGGCTCGAAGTGCGAGTACAGGTAGACCTGCCCGTCCTCGGGGTCCTCGAAGCGGTGCAGCCCCTCACCGGTGTTGGAGTAGCGGCAGTCCGCGACGACGACGAGCGTGTTGTGCTCCGCCAGCCCCGGCAGCGGGAGGCCGCCCTCCTCGGTGTAGGTGCTGACGTCGAGCTCGGTGCCGTTGAGGGTCGCGGAGTGCAGGGTCTCGGCGATGAGGTCGATGAAGGTGTCCGCGCCGGGGCGCCCGCAGCTGAACTCGACGGTGGTGGTCGACCCGAAGGTGGACCGGCCGGCGTGCCCGGCGCGGTCGGTCACGTCCAGCTGGAGGTCGTAGCTCTGGACGGTCAGGAGTTCGGCGCGCGCGGCGGCGTCGTCGCGGGTCAGGTTGGGTACGGACACACAGGCCAGTTTCCCACGTCCCTGAGACCGGGCTGAGAGCTTGTCCCGGACCGCGCCAGGGGGGAACAAACCCGGCGCCCGCGGAGCTTGGCAGCTGCAGGAGCGCGACGGGCCCGCGCCGGCGGGCCGTGACCATGAGGAGCACCCAGCATGACCGAGGCAGTGCAGAGCGAGCCCGTGACGGCGCGCGTGGACTTCTGGTTCGACCCGCTGTGTCCGTGGGCCTGGCTGACCAGCCGCTGGGTCCTGGAGGCCGCCAAGGTCCGGGACCTGGACCTCCACTGGCATGTCATGTCCCTCGCGGTGCTCAACCGCGGCCGCGACCTCCCGGAGGACTACCGGGCGATGATGGAGCAGGCCATCGGCCCGGTGCGGGTCGCGATCGCGGCCGCCCAGAAGTACGGCGACGAGGTCCTCGGCGACCTCTACACGGCCATGGGCACCCTCCGGCACCACGAGAAGCTCGAGATCGAGGACATCATCGCCCCGGCCCTCGAGCGGGTCGGCCTGGACCCCTCGCTGGCGCAGGCCGCGAGCTCCACCGAGTACGACGAGGCGCTGGAGAAGAGCCACCACGAGGGCATGGACCCGGTCGGCGAGGACGTCGGCACCCCGGTCATGCACATCGACGGCGTGGCGTTCTTCGGCCCGGTCATCAGCAAGGTGCCGACGGGTGAGGAGGCCGGCAAGGCCTTCGACGGCGCCGTCCTGCTGGCCAACCTGCCGGACTTCTGGGAGCTCAAGCGCACCCGGACCGCCGGCCCCGACATGGAGTCCGTGCCGGCCGACACCCTGGAGCTCGCGAACCGCCGCTGACGCGCGGCCTCGGGAGCTGGGGCATGCTGTGCCGATGCCGCGCCCCCTCCGCCAGCGCATCTTCATCACCGGCGCGAGCGCCGGCCTGGGTGAGGGCATGGCCCGCAGATTCGCCGCCATGGGCCGCGACCTCGCGCTGGTCGCCCGCCGCGCCGACCGGCTCGAGGGCCTGAAGAAGGAGCTGCTCGCCGAGCATCCCGGCATCCGGGTGGAGACGGCGGAGCTGGACATCGACGACGTCGAGGCAGTGGCGACCGTCGTGCCGGAACTGGCCGGCCGGCTGGGCGGCGTCGACCGGTTCGTGGCCAACGCCGGGATCGGCAAGGGGACTCCGGTGGGCACCGGCCGACCGGGCCCCAACCGACGGGTGCTGCACACCAACGTCATCGGCACCCACGCCAGCTGCGAGGCGGCGGTCGAGCTGTTCCGCGCCCAGGGCTCCGGGCACCTCGTCGTCATCTCGTCGGTGGCCGGCGTCCGGGGGATGGGTGGCACCCGGACGGCGTACGCGACGTCGAAGGCGGCCGACGCGATCCTCGCCGAGGGCATCCGCGCCGAGTTGCTCCGCGACCGGGCCACCCGCAGGATCCGGGTCAGCACGGTCCATCCGGGTTTCATCGCGACCGACATCAACGTCGGCCGCCGGGGCGCGTTCACCGTCGATCTGGACACCGGCGTCGACGCGCTGGTCTCGGCCATCGAGCGTGAGCCGGTCCGGGCCTACGTCCCCGAATGGCCGTGGCGGCCCATCGCCGCGCTCTTCCGGGTCATGCCGCTGCGGGTGTCGGCGAAGGTCGGCGCCTGACCTCCGGTGAGGCGGGTCGAGCGGTGCCGGCGCACCGCCACGCCGTCGGCCATCTCCCGTCAGCCCCCGCTCACCAGGAGATCCGCATCGGCCGTCCGCGCCGGTCGAGGACGTGGTCGCCGACCGAGTCCGCCGTCCCCTCGGCGATCCGGCGGGCCGACCAGGCGGCGGCACAGGCGTCCAGGCAGTCGGCGGCGGGAACGCCCCGCGGTGCCGCGGCCAGCGCCCCCAGCACGTCCATGACCGGCTCGAGCGCGCGGATCCGCTGAGCCAGCCCGCGGGCGGTCGCCTTCGGGTCGGTCACGCGGGGATCGAGGGTCCGGAACGCCAGCTCCGGGTGCACCTCGGCGACCCGCCCGTCCGGGACGTCGCCCAGCGCCTCGTCGAGCGAGCGGATGGCCGGCACCAGGTTCCAGGTCTGCACCGACAGCGCCTTGCCCGACACCCGGCGGGCTTCCTCGCACGCGGTCCGGTGGTCGGGGCAGCCCAGCACCGGCCTCACCGGCGCGGGGAAGACCGAGCTGCCGGCCCGGCCCAGCTCCCGCCGCGCCGCGACGTCGCAGGCGCGCTCGCCGTTGTCGGACAGCCCGATCGGCATGTCGATCGCGATCACCTCGACCCCCGGAACCGCGAGGACCGTCGCCGCATCGGGCAGGTGGAGCAGCGTGACCGAGCGGGCGTCGAGTCGGGCACCCACCCAGGCTCCGCGCCAGCCGTCCACCCCCAGCACCACCATGCGCGGAGCCTGACAGACTCTCCACATGCGGGTCTTCCTCGGCAGCGACCACGCCGGATTCGAGCTCAAGGCGCACCTGGTCCAGGTCCTGACCGAGGCCGGACACGAGCCGGTGGACTGCGGCGCGCACGAGTACGTCGCCGAGGACGACTACCCGCCGTTCTGCTTCGAGGTGGGGGAGCGGACCGTCGCGCAGCCCGGCACCCTCGGGGTCGTCATCGGTGGCAGTGGCAACGGGGAGCAGATCGCGGCCAACAAGGTCCCCGGCGTCCGGGCGGCGCTGGCCTGGAGCGAGGAGACCGCCCGGCTCGCCCGCGAGCACAACGACGCGAACGTCGTCTCGATCGGCGCCCGTCAGCACTCCGTCGATGACGCCACCGCGCTGGTGCAGCTGTTCCTCGCGACGCCGTTCAGCCAGGACGGCCGGCACATCCGCCGCATCGCGCTGGTGGCCGACTACGAGCGCGACCGGCACCGCCCGGCCGGCGGCCTGCCCACCCGCTCCGACCACCCGTGAGCCGACCGGGTCCGACGGCCGACGATCTCCGCGCGGCGACCGCCGCGGCGGGGGAGCTTCTCGGCAGGGTGCCCGACTTCGCCGCCCCGGTCCCGGTGATGTCCGGCGACGTCCGCAGCGTCGTCCTGCACATGGCCACCTGCCTGCACTGGTACGCGCACGACCTGGTGGCCGGCGAGACCGAGTCGCCAGGTCCGGTCCCTGAGTGGCCCGGTGACATCGCGCCTGCCGACCTCGTCCGCGAGCTCGGCGTCAGCGCCGAGCTGCTGGCCCGTGCCGTGGCCCTCGCCGGACCGGACGACCGAGGCTGGCATCCCCATGGGCTCCCCGACCCCGGGGGCATGGCGGCGATCGGCATCGCCGAGCTCCTGCTGCACACCGACGACGTCGCCTCGGGGACCGGCCTGCCGTGGACGCCGCCGGCCGGTCCGGTGCTGGCGACTCTCCTCCGCCTCTTCCCGGACGCCCCGGCGGGCGGGGATCCGTGGACGGCGCTGCGCTGGGCCACGGGGCGGGGCGACCTGCCCGGCCGGCCGCGGGTGACCGGGTGGCGGTACGCGCTGACGCCGCCGGTCAGAACTCCTCGGGGCACCACGGCGGAACCGGCCAGCTGAAGGCGGTGCTGGCCAGCGTCACGGCGCCGGGACTGACCTCGGTGACCCGCCCGGCCGCCTGCAGCGTGCCCAGCGGGACGGCGCCCAGGTAGGCGGCGCCGAGCGCCTCGATGTCCACGACCAGGTCGGGGTCGCGGTCGGTCGGCGCGCAGAAGCTGCCCGCGGGGTGGCCGCTGAGGTGCCAGCGGCCGTCGTTCCACGGGCAGAACGGGTCGCGGACCTCCAGCACCAGGTTCACGGGGGCCGGGTAGCGCCGGGCGGACAGCGCCCGGTCGACGTCGACCAGCCGGACCCACAGGCCGTCGACCTCGAGGGTGCGCAGGGCACGGACGTCCTGCAGCAGGAACCGCAGGGGGTCGTCGGACGAGGCCATTCCGTAGCGCATCCTGCGGACCAGGTCGATCGAGAAGAGGAACCGCCACAGCGCGGTGTAGGCCGGCGTGCTGACCGCGCGGACCTCCTCCACGAGCAGCGTCCCGTCGGGCTCGCCGGCGTCGGTCGTCGAGGCCTTGACCCGGTAGGAGGCGTACCCCGTCACCGTGCCGTCCTGCTCGGTGTGCAGGATGTAGCGCCGGGGCGTCGCGCCCTCCCGCATCTCGGGGAGGTCCTGCACCGTCCTGTCCCACCAGCGCTCGTCCCTGTCCAGGTGGCCCGGGACGAACCGGCGCACGCGGTCGTAGATGCCCTCTGCGCCGGCGCGGTACTCGTCCACGTCGACCACGGTCACCCGGCCCGAACCGAGGTCGACGTCCCGGCGCAGCCCGAGCCGCTGCACCGCTCCGGTCAGGCCACCGCGGAAGGTGGCCGGGCCGTAGCCGAACCGGCCGTAGATCGGCGCCTCGGCCGCCCACAGCGCGGCCACCGGCTCCCGCTGCTGCTCGTGCAGCTCGGTCAGCTGCCGGCGCATGATCGCGGTGAGCACGCCCCGGCGGCGGTGGGTCGGGGAGACGGTCACCCAGGTCACTCCGGCGCACGGCACCGTGCCACCGGGCACGGTCATCGTCCGGCTGTAGAGGCCGGCGGTCGCGACCACGCGGTCGGCGTCCCAGAGCGACAGCGAGCGGTCCAGCTCGGCGAGGGGTGTGGGCCGGTCGACCCACGGGCCCG
>JAODNJ010000254.1 GCA_025465155.1 Frankiales bacterium | reverse complement strand
CCCCGGTACCGAAGAAGATGAACCAGGTCGGCGGTGCCCGGCGCGCCGTCCGCGGGTTCTTCCGGCCGGTCGAGGATCCGGCCCAGGTGGAGCTGGAACAGCGCGCCGAGGGCTACGGCCTCTCCGCGGCGGAGGACGAAGGTCGCGAGCTGACCACGTCGGGCCGGCCGTCCGAGGGCGGGCGCCCGTCCGAGGGTGGCCGGCCGCAGGAGCCACGCGACTGAGTCCCAGCCTCGCCTTCCCGGGCGCGGAGCAGTTCAGCAGGGCCCCTTCGGATCCGTCCGCGGGGGCCCTGCGGCGTCCCACTCCCCCGGCGTCCTGTGGTGACCGGGCTTCCAGGAGAAGGGTTCGCGCTACTGCCGCCGGACGAGGCCGACTCCTCCGCCGGGTTCGCCGACCGGCTGACGCGGTTGGGCGAGGAATCGGGCCCGGAGAGCCCGCTCGACCACGCCAGCGTTCGCTGCACGTACCGGATCGCGGAGGACGATCGACCGCCACGGCGGGGTCCTGGAGGACGTCCGGCCCGCGCGGTCGGGCATGGCGCGGCGCTACCGGACCGAGCCGACACGAGCACCCGGTGAGCGGCCCCGCCTATGCGAGAGCCCCGACCGCCACGGCGGCCGGGGCTCTCCGACGGGTGCGTTGCTAGCTCTGCGTGGCGTTCTGCCCGACGTAGTACTCGAACAGCAGGCCGCCGATCGTGACGAGCAGGGCGACGACGGCGATGATGATCAGCCAGAAGTACCAGAAGGCGAGCGCGAGACCCATCAGACCAGCGGACGCGGCGATGCCGACCGGCCAGTAGCTGCCGGGGCTGAAGAAGCCCAGCTCGCCGGCGCCTTCGGCGATGTCGGCATCCTTGCGGTCCTCCGGGCGGGCGTCGATGCGCCGCGAGACGAACCAGAAGAACCCACCGATCAGCAGGGTCAGGCCGGCGGACAGCACGAGCGCCGTCGTCCCGATCGGCTCGTGCGACCACAGGCCGTAGACGACCGCTGCGATCACGCAGAACACGCCGATGATGTTGAAGATCAGCGCTTCGACCTTCACGGCCGTCCCCCCTGGTGCGTCGTGTCCGGCCCCCGGCCCATGTCAGCCATTGTTCGAGGAGCCGGAGTTGACAGTGCTCGTGGTGTTCTGCTGGTAGTCCGTCGTGAGGTTGAAGGGGTGTGTGGTCACCGCGGTGCCCGGGAGGCCGATGCTCTCCAGGGCGTGCCGGGTGTCCATGCCCTTCTGTCGCGCCGCGAGGTACGAGGCGTACTGGTCGGGCTTGACCGAGCGCACCTCGAAGTTCATGAAGGCGTGATAGGCGCCGCAGAGCTCGGCACACCGGCCGACGTAGGCCCCGGTCTTCCGGACGGTGACCTGGAAGACGTTGTCCCGGCCGTTCTCGTTGCCCGGGATCACGTCGAGCTTGAAGAGGAACTCCGGAACCCAGAAGGAGTGGATGACGTCCGCCGAGGCCACCTGGAAGCGGATGGACCGGTCGGTGGGCAGCACCAGGATGGGTATCTCCGTGGTGCTGCCGATCGTGTTGACCGGCGTGCCGTCGGGCCCCTTCGCCTGTGGGTAGACGAACTGCCAGTTCCACTTGAAGGCGTTGACGTCGATCGTGACGTCGGGGTGGGCGCTGCGGGCCTGGACCTTGTCCTGCGTCTGGACCGTGAAGAAGAACAGCACCGCGATGATGATGAACGGGATGATCGTGTAGACGATCTCCAGCGGCAGGTTGTACGCCGTCTGCTTGGGGAGCTCGTCGGAGCGCTTGCGGTGGCGGACCACCGAGTAGAGGATCAGCGCCCACACCAGGATGCCGACGATCAGCGCCGCGATGACCGAGCCGGTCCAGAGCCGGCGCATGTCCTGCGACTGGTCGGTGATGCCGGCGGGCCAGCCGAAGCGCCAGAAGGCGTTGTTGAGGTCGCATCCGGAGAGGGTGATCGCCCCCAGGAGACCGAGCGCGGCCACCCGCGCGAGCCTGCTGCCTCGAGCCACTGCTCGCTGCCTCCTCGTCCTCCGTCCGTGGCCGGACGGTCGTCACCGCGGAATGCCGACCGGGCTCCCGGCAGACGGCTCCCACGCCGATCACAGTGTGGGCCGAGACTAGCCGACCCCGCTCGGCGGCCGAGCACCGGAGACGTGGAAACGCTGGGGCGGCCGGCACGGCACGGACAGGCGCTCGACCAGCCGCTCCCCTCCCCGCGGTCAACCGGAGCAGGCACTCCGGCCGCCCGACGACGCGGTTAGAGTCGGGGGCGTGTACCGCCGGCTGCTGACCCCCAGGTGGGTGCTCCTGCACCTGCTGGTGGTCGCGCTCTTCGTCGCCACCTGGTTCCTCGGCTACTGGCAGCTGACCAAGGCCGAGGGTGGCGGCGGCGCGGTCAACTGGAGCTACGCGGTCCAGTGGCCGCTCTACGGCTTCATGGGCCTGTGGTTCTACCTCCGCATGGTCCGCACCGAACTCACCCGCGACCCGGACGCCGACGAGCCCGGGACGGAGGTCGTCCTGTACCAGCGCCCGCGCATCGACACGACCGGCGATCCCGAACTCGCCGCCTACAACGCCTACCTGGCCGAACTCAACGAGCGCGCCCTCGGCGAGCGCGGCAGTTCCTCCGGGAGGGCCCGCTCGTGACCGTCGAGCCGACCTCCCCGCCGGCCCGCCGCGCCGCCCGGGGCGTCCCGTCCGCCCTCACCCGCTACCGCGCGATGGCCTACGTCGTCGGCGTGATGCTGCTGCTCCTGGTCCTGGTCGCCATGCCGATCAAGTACATCGGGCACAACGGCGGCCCCGTGGCGGTGATCGGCACGGCGCACGGCTTCCTCTACTGCGTGTACCTCCTGGCCGCCTTCGACCTGGCCCTGCGGGCCCGATGGAGCGCGAAGGGAACCGTGCTGGTGCTGCTCGCGGGAACCATCCCGTTCCTGTCGTTCGTCGCGGAGCGGCACGTCACCCGCAGGACCCGCGCCGGCGAGCGCGTCTGACCGACGTCCCGACGGGACACGACCTCCGAGGACTGCGCCTGATGTGTGGCCTGCTCGCCTATCTCTCCACCGACGCCGACCGGGTCACCGACGCCACGGTCACCGGCGTCCGTGACGCCCTGCACTGCCTGCACCACCGCGGCCCCGACGACACCGCGCTGTGGTCCGACTCCCGCGCGGTCCTGGGCTTCAACCGGCTGTCGATCATCGACGTCGAGGGCAGTCCGCAGCCGCTCCCGTACGCCCAGGGCCGTTACCGGATCCTCTTCAACGGCGAGATCTACAACTACGTCGAGCTTCGCCAGGAGCTGGCGGCGGCCGGCGCGGACCTGGCGACGCACGGCGACACGGAGACGATCGTCGCGGGTTACCACCTCTGGGGCGCGGACGTCCTGCACCGGCTGCGCGGGATGTTCGCCTTCGTGATCTGGGACACCGAGACCCGGACGGCGTTCGGTGCCCGCGACCCGTTCGGCATCAAGCCGCTGTTCACCGCCCGGCTGGCCGATGGTGCACTGGTCTTCAGCTCGGAGAAGAAGGCGCTGCTCGAGCTCCTGGGCGGCAGCAAGGCCGCCGGCGGTCTCGACCCCGCGGCACTGCAGCAGTACCTGACGCTGCAGTACGTCCCGGAGCCGACGACGCTGCACCGGGGCATCGGCCGGATCGAGAGCGGCACCAGCTTCACCGTCGTCGACGGAGAGCTCGCGACCGAGCGGTGGTTCCACCCCACGTTCACGCCCCGGCCGGTTCAGGCCGGGCGCGAGCAGGAGCTCTACGACCGCATCGCTGCCGCTCTCGACGAGTCCGTGAGCAAGCACATGCGCGCGGACGTCACCGTGGGGTCCTTCCTCTCCAGCGGCATCGACTCCACCGCGATCGCGGCGCTGGCGAAGCGGTACAACCCCGACCTGCTGACCTTCACGGTCGGTTTCGATCGGGAGGCCACCTCCGAGGTGGACATCGCCGCCGAGTCCGCGGCCACCCTGGGGGTCCGGCACTTCCCGGTGGTCATCACCGCCGAGCAGTTCGCCCAGGCCATCCCGGAGGTGGTCTGGTACCTCGACGAGCCGGTCGCCGACCCGGCTCTCGTCCCGCTGTATTTCGTGGCCCGCGAGGCCCGCAAGCACGTCAAGGTGGTGCTCTCCGGCGAGGGCGCGGACGAGTTGTTCGGCGGGTACACGATCTACCGCGAGCCACTGAGTCTGGCGTGGGCCGATCGCCTCCCCACAGCCGGCAAGAAGGCGATGGCGGCGCTGTCGGCGAGGCTGCCCGACGGACTGCGCGGCAAGGACCTGTTGCGCCGGGCCTCGATCCCGCTCGAGGAGCGCTACTACGGCAACGCCCGGAACTTCTCCGCCCAGGAGCTGGCCCAGGTGCTGCGCGGCCACGACCCCGATCTCTCGCACGTGCAGGTCACCGAGGACCTCTACCGGCAGGCCCGCGACACCGGCTACGACGACGTCACGGCGATGCAGTACGTCGACCTGTTCACCTGGCTGCGCGGGGACATCCTGGTCAAGGCCGACAAGATGACGATGGCCAACTCGTTGGAGCTGCGGGTCCCGTTCCTGGACCCGGAGGTGTTCGCCCTCGCCAGCACCATCCCGCTCGACCAGCGGGTGCCGCCCGGCAGCCAGGCGACGAAGTATGCGCTCCGGCGGGCCATGGAGCAGATCGTTCCCGAGCCGATCCTGCACCGGCGCAAGCTGGGGTTCCCCGTGCCGACGGGCGAGTTCCTGGCCGGGCCCCTGCACGAGTGGGCGCGGGACATCGTGGCCGACAGCCAGACCGACGAGTGGATCGACCGCGACCGGGTGGAGCAGCTGCTGGACTCGCTTCGGACGGCCGAGCAGCCGAGCAAGCGGGTGGCCCGCCAGGTCTGGGAGCTCCTCATCTTCATGGTCTGGCACGGCATCTTCGTCGAGGACCGGATCCGCCCCGAGATCCCCGAGACGGTCTACCCGGTGACGTTGTAGGAGCCCTCACGACGACGGAGCGCCCGGTTCCTCTGCGCAGAGGAACCGGGCGCTGTTGCCTGTCGCGACGAGAGGTGGCCGGAGGCCTCAACGAGGAACGACGAAGCGGCTCACCCCGTCCGGGGGCGGCACCTGGCCGCGGTGCGGTCCGGAAGGACCGCGAGGTCGTGGCTCAGTGGAAGCTGTCGCCGCAGGCGCAGGAGCCGGTCGCGTTCGGGTTGTCGATCGTGAAGCCCTGCTTCTCGATCGTGTCGACGAAGTCGATGACCGCGCCGCCGAGGTAGGGGCCG
>JAODNJ010000527.1 GCA_025465155.1 Frankiales bacterium | reverse complement strand
GGATCCGATCACCGGCGGGGACGGCGACGGCGTGCTGCACGCCGGGACGGCCGTCGCGGAGGACGGCACCGTGGTCACCTCGGGCGGTCGCGTGCTCGCCGTCAACGCCGTCGGGCCCGACCTGGCGGCGGCCCGGCAGCGTGCCTACGAGCGCATCGCGGGCGTGCGGCTGGCCGGCGCGCACTGGCGCACCGACATCGCGCTGGCGGCCGTCGAGGGCCGGGTCGGCTGACGGCCGCGGTAGCCGCGCAGGGAGCGCCGGCGACCGAGGAGTGGATCGCGGCGCGGAAGCCGACCGACGACAGGCCCCTACTGTGCCGTGACGGCCGGCCGGGCCTTGTCCGGTCGCGGCTCCGGCGGCATGGGGCCGTCGTGGCGGTGAACCAGATAGCTCCCGCCCACGTTGACGCAGGCGATGATGGGCACGGCGATGAGGGCGCCGAAGATCCCGCCGACGATCAGCCCCGTCGCGATCCCCAGGACGACGGCGAGCGGATGGATCCGCACCGCGCGGCCCAGCAGCAGCGGCGAGAAGACGTGCCCCTCGAGCTGCATGACGAGGACGACGACCCCGAGCGCGATGAGCGCCGTCACGAAGCCGTTGGAGACCAGCGCGACCAGGACCGCCACGGTGCCGGCGATGAACGATCCGATGATCGGGATGAAGGCGCCGATGAAGACGAGCGCGGCCAGCGGCAGCGCCAGCGGGACGCCGAGGAACACCAGCCCGAGGCCGATGCCTGTGGCGTCGATGAGTGCGACCGCGACCGTGGCGCGCACGAGCGAGACGAGGGTGCGCCACGACCGGCGGGCCGCTTCGTCCACGTAGGCCCGCGCCTGCCGCGGCATCAGGCCGACCAACCAGAGCCAGATGGACCGGCCGTCCTTGAGGAAGAAGAAGAGGGTCAGGAGGGTCAGCAGCACGCCGGTGAAGACCTGGGTCACCGTTCCGGCGGTGCTGAGCGCCCCGGAGGCGAGGGCGCCGCGGTTCGCGCCGATCGCGTTCTGCGCCTGGCTGACCAGCTGGTCGAGCTGGGTCCGGCTGATCGGGAAGGTCGAGACGATGGAGTCCTGGACCTGCGTCAGGCCGCGGCTGACCTGGCTGGTCAGGCTCGACCAGTCGGCGACGACCCGCTCCACGACCAGCGTGATGATCCCGGCGACGACGAGCATCCCGACCAGCAGCATCGTGAACGCCGCCAGGGAGCGGGGCCACCTGCGCCGGACGAGGGCCGCGGCCCCCGGCTGCAGCAGCGCGGCCAGCAGCAGGGCCACCAGCACCGGCACGACGACCTCGAGCAGGATGTTGACGGCCTGCAGGAGGAGGTACAGCAACGCGCCGACGAGGATGATCCGCCACGACCAGGCGGCGGCGATACGCAGGCCCGACGGCACGGACTCCGCGTCGCCGGCGGCCCGGCCCACCTGCGCCGCACGGCTCTCCCGCCGATCGCGGCCGGTAGCGCGACGGGCGTGGGCCGGTGGCCCGCTGACGTTCCCGCCGGCGGAGTCGAGCTCGGGAGCGCCGCGCGCAGGGCTGCCCAGCGGCGGCCGGCTGTCGCCGCCGACGATGTGCTCGTCGTACGGTGCCGGGCCGTCGTCGTCCGGTTCCGGTTCGTCGCGCACGGCCGGCAGCGGGTGCGACTCCGGCGGATCGGCCGGTTCCGGCTCGTTCTCCTGGACGAGGATGGCGCGGTCGCCGTCCCGCTCGTCCCACGCGTGCGGATCGCGCTCGGCGGCGAGGCGGATCCGCTCGCGTGCGCGCTCGACCAGCACGTTGGCCCGACGCAGCATCTCGCACCTCCGCCGGCGGTAGGGGCCGTCGATGATCACGGTAGCCCTACGGGAGGATGATCCCGTGGTGCGACGAGCTGAACGGTCCGCGGCGGTACCCGAATGATCGACCGCTACACGCTGCCCGAGATGGGGCGCGTCTGGAGTGACCAGCACAAGTACGAGTTGTGGTGTCGCGTCGAGACGCTGGTGCTGGAGGCGCACGCGGCGGCGGGGCGGGTGCCGCCCGACGTCGTCGAGCCGGTGCGGAACGCTCCTCCGCCGACGCCCGAGCGGGTCGCCGAGATCGAGGAGACGACGCAGCACGACGTCATCGCGTTCCTCACCGCGTGGGCGGACAACACGACGCCGCGGTCGGCGGCTGCCTACGTGCACCACGGGATGACGTCGTCCGACCTGCTGGACACCGCGCTGGCCGTGCAGTTGACCGATGCCACCGATGTGCTGCTGGCCAAGGCCGACCGGCTGGTCGCCGTCCTGCGCGACCACGGCCTCGAGCACCGGAACACCATCAAGGTCGGCCGCACCCACGGGGTGCACGCCGAGCCGGACGTGTGGGGGCACCGGGTCGCGGACCTCGCCTTCGCGATGGCCCGGTCGCGGGACCGGTTGCGAGCGGCCCGCCAGCGGGTCGGCGTCGTCGCGATCTCGGGCGCCGTCGGCACGTACTCGCTGATCGACCCGTCGGTGGAGGTGGCGGTCGCCGAGGCGCTGGGGCTGCGGCCGGCCGATGCCTCCACGCAGGTGGTCATCCGCGACTCGATCAGCGAGTGGGTCGCGGCGCTGGCGGTCATGGCGACGGTCTGCGAGACCGTGGCGCTCGAGGTGCGGCACGGGCAGCGGACCGAGGTACGGGAGCTCTCGGAGGCTTTCGGGGCGGGCCAGAAGGGCTCGAGCGCGATGCCGCACAAGAAGAACCCGATCCGGTCCGAGCGCATCGCCGGCCTCGCCCGAGTGGTACGGGCAGCGGTCGTCCCGATCATGGAGGGCATCCCGCTGTGGCACGAGCGGGACATCTCGCACTCGTCCACGGAGCGGGTGTTCCTTCCCGACGCGGCCATCACCACCGACTACCTGCTGCACCTGACCATCGGGCTGGTCGAGAACCTCGTGGTCGACGCCGCGCGGATGCGGGCCAACCTGGAGTCCACCGGCGGGCTCATCTACACGTCGTCGGTGCTTCTCGAGCTGGTGGAGGGCGGCCTGTCGCGGGAGGACGCCTACGCCCTCGTGCAGTCGGCCGCGATGCGGACCTGGGAGACCGGGACGCCGTTCCGCGAGACGCTGCGCGAGCGGGGGGCCGCGGCCGGCGTGAAGCTCGACGAGGCTCGGCTGGACGAGATCTGCCGGCCCGAGCGCTACCTGCAGAACCTCGGGCCGCTGTTCGAGCGGTTGGCCGCGCTGGCATGACGGCGCTCGACCTGCCGCTCGTGGCCCGCGGGAAGGTGCGGGAGATCTACGACGCCTCCACCCCGGCCGCCCCCGACCGGTTGCTGCTGGTGGCCTCGGACCGCATCTCCGCGTACGACCACGTGCTGCCGACGCCGATCCCGGACAAGGGAAGGGTGCTCACCGCGCTCTCGGTGTGGTGGTTCGACCAGCTGACGCCGGTCCTGGAGGCGTTCGGAGCGTCGCACCACCTGATCTCGGACTCGGAGGTGCCCTCGTC
>JAODNJ010000019.1 GCA_025465155.1 Frankiales bacterium | reverse complement strand
CTCGCCCATGCGGTCGCCCAGCTCCTCGATCCGCTCCAGCTGGTCGCGCTGCAGGGCGATCAGCGGCGAGACGACCACCACCGGGCCGTCCATCAGCTGCCCGGCCACTTGGTACACCGCCGTCTTTCCGGCCCCGGAGGGCAGCACCGCGAGGGTGTCCCGGCCGGAGACGACGGCCTGCATGGCGGCCTCCTGACCCGGGCGGAACTCCTCGAAGTCCAGGACGTCCCGGGCGATCTCCCGGATCCGTCGGGTACGCACCGACGCGGAATTGCCGGCGGGGTTGTCGACCGCGTTGCCGGCAGGCTGGTCGTCGGGTTCGCGTTGGCGTGGTGGCACCGCCGCAGCCTGCCCCGACCCCGTCAGGGGCAAACCGTGCGCACGGTCATGCGCAGCGGGGTCGACAGAGCACGCAGCCGCCAGGCAGAGGGACCGTCGGGGCACATGGTTGCGCCCGGTGGCGCGTCCGCCGACGAAGCTCTGGTCGAAGTCACCACGTCCGGGCAGGTGAATCCGTCCGGCCAACCTCGTCGAGCACCCTGATGCAACCCCCAGCCCTGGCCGGGTGGCCCCCTGGCAGAGAGGAGTTCGACCATGATCCTTCCAACGGCTCGAGACCCTCGCTTCGTGACGATCCGCCGCGGCGGGACCCTCACCGACTCGAATCACCACCTCCTCGCGCTGTGGGCGGCATCGTGCGCAGAGCACGTTCTCCACCTTGTCGAGTCGGCTCAGCCGGAGGACCCGCGACCGCGCCAGGCGATCGAGCACGCCCGTGCGTGGGTGCGCGGCGAGGTCACGATGATGCAGGCTCGTGCAGCGGGCGGTCATGCAATGAGCGCGGCCCGAGGCCTGCGTGGGGCAGCACGGCATGCCGCGTACGCCGCCGGCCAGGCCGGTGTGGTCGCACATGTCGCTGCGCACGAGCTCGGTGCCGCCGCCTATGCGATCAGGGCCGCGCGTGCTTCGGCGCCGGAAGGCGACGGCGAGGCCGCAGGGCGACTCGAGTGCCGATGGCAGCGTGATCAGCTCCCAGAGGCGATTCGCGAGCTCGTCCTCGACGACCAGCGGTTGCGGAACGACATCTGCTGGTCAGTGTTCGACTGCTGAGTGCGTCGACCCTCCCGCTCCGGATGACCTGCCTTCGGGGCGGTGATCCCGCGGGCCGTGTTCGCGCGTCGCGCATCTCGGTCACGATGCCGACCGCCCGGCAGATCGCGTCGACCGCGTCGTCGTCGGAGTCCACAGTCCTGCAACGCGTCCACGAGCACGTGCGGCTCGGAATCGATGAGTGGGGTCCGCCGCAGCTGAATGCCCAGGTCGGACCGTTGTCCACGGATGTGGCCGGACTCTGGCGCGGCTGTCGGTGAGGGGGTCGATCGCCGGGGGGTCGCAACTAGGCTCCGCGCGTGGCCACCTCGTACCGGATCGCCGAGGCCGCCGAGCTGCTCGGCGTCAGTGACGACACCGTCCGCCGCTGGGTCGACAGCGGTCGCCTCGCTGCCCGGCGCGAGGGTGGCGCGCCCGCCCAGGTCGACGGCACCGACCTCGCGCGGATCGCGGCCGAACTGCACGAGGCTCCGGAGCCGGGGACGACGCGCGGCTCCTCGGCCCGCAACCGGCTCACCGGGATCGTCACCGGCGTCCTGCGCGACACCGTGATGGCCCAGGTCGAGATCCAGGCCGGGCCGTTCCGCGTGGTGTCGCTGATGTCCCGCGAGGCGGCCGACGAACTCGGGCTCGAGGTCGGGGTCCGGGCGGTTGCCACGGTCAAGGCCACCCAGGTGAGCGTCGACGTCCCCTAGGCCGGGGCGCACCTGCGGAGCAGGACCGGGGAGAGGACCCGCGCCATCGGAGACTCATGCTCTACAGTTCCGCACGCGCGGGCCGCATGACACGTCGGCCCCAGGGACGGAGGCCCGATGAGGACGCGCACCCTGCTCGTGCTCCTCGCCGTGCCGGTGCTGGCCCTGACCGGCTGCGGCGGCACGTCGGGCTCGTCCGGGACGACCGGCTCCGCGTCCTCCACCACCTCGTCCGGGCCGAAGCTCGCCGGCACCCTCACCGTGTTCGCCGCCGCGTCGCTCACCGACGTCTTCACCGACCTCGGGCACCGGCTGGAGAAGGAGGATCCCGGCCTGCACGTCCGGTTCACCTTCGCGGGAAGCTCGGCACTGGCCAACCAGCTCGCCCAGGGGGCCCCCGCCGACGTGTTCGCCTCGGCCGATCAGGCGCAGATGGACGTCGTCACCAGGGCCGGGCTGCAGGGGGGGGCTCCCACCGTGTTCGCCACCAACGTCCTCGAGATCGCCGTCCCTCCGGGGAACCCTGGGCACGTGACCGGGGTGGCCGACTTCGCCAGGCGCCCGCTGACGCTCGCCGTCTGCGCTCCGCAGGTGCCGTGCGGCGCGGCTGCCCTGAAGGTCTTCGCCGCCGCCCATGTGGACGCCCAGCCGGACACCCTGGAGCAGGACGTCAAGGCGGCCCTGACCAAGGTTCAGCTGGGCGAGGTCGACGCGGCCATGGTCTACGCCACCGACGTGAAGGCGGCCGGGACCGCGGTCCAGGGCATCTCCTTCCCGGAGGCTCGGGACGCGGTCAACTCCTACCCGATCTGCACGCTCCGGTCCTCGCCCGACCCGACGGCCGCGCAGGCGTTCGTGGCGCTGGTGCGTTCCACCGCCGGCCGGCAGGCGCTGACGGACGCGGGGTTCGGCAGCCCGTGAGACGCCGCGACGGCGGGATCCCGGTCGCGCTGCTGGTCCCCGCGTCGCTCGGGACCGTCTTCCTGGTCCTTCCGCTCGTCGGCCTGCTGGTGCGCGCCCCGTGGTCGGACCTCGGAACCCAGCTGACGGCGCCCGGCGTCGGTCAGGCGCTGCGGCTCTCCCTCGTCTCGGCGACGCTCGCGACCGCGGTGGCGCTCGTCCTCGGCGTCCCCTTGGCGTGGCTGCTGGCCCGGACGCGGATACGGGGACGATCGGTCCTCCGGGCCCTGGTCACCGTGCCGCTCGTCCTGCCGCCGGTGGTGGGAGGCATCGCGCTGTTCCTCGTGCTCGGCCGGCAGGGCATCATCGGCCGCTGGCTCTTCGACACCTTCGGCTTCTCGCTGCCGTTCACGACCGCCGCCGTCGTCGTCGCGGAGACCTTCGTCGCCATGCCGTTCCTCGTGGTGAGCGTCGAGGGCGCGCTGCGCGCGGCAGACGCGCGGTACGAGGAGGCGGCGGCCACCCTTGGCGCCGACCGGTGGACGACGTTCCGCCGGGTCACCCTTCCGCTGGTCGCCCCCGGGGTCGCGGCCGGCGCGGTTCTCTGCTGGGCCCGCGCGCTGGGCGAGTTCGGGGCGACGATCACCTTCGCCGGCCAGTACCCGGGCACCACGGAGACGATGCCGCTGGCCGTCTACCTCGAGCTGGCGGCGGGACACCCGGAGGCGGCCGTGGCGCTGTCCCTCGTGCTGCTGCTGGTGTCGCTGGCGACGCTGCTCCTGCTCCGGGAACGCTGGCTCGGCCGCTCGGACGTGCCCGCGGCATGAGCCTGTCCGGGCACGTGGTGGCGCGGCGCGGCGAGCTCACGGTCGACGTCGGTCTGTCGGTCGGCGACGGCGAGGTGCTCACCGTCCTCGGGCCCAATGGCGCGGGCAAGTCGACGCTGCTGCGGGTCCTGGCCGGGCTGCTGCGCCCGGACGGCGGGCGCGTCGAGGTGGGCAGCGAGGTCTGGGACGACGGCGACGTCCATCTCCCGCCGCACCGCCGTTCCGTCGGCATGGTCTTCCAGGACCATCTGCTGTTCCCGCACCTCACGGTAACCGAGAACGTCGCCTTCGGGCTGCGCTCGCGCGGGACCCGCCGCTCTGCCGCCCGCGCCACGGCGATCAGCTGGCTCGACCGCGTCGGGCTGGCCGGCCTCGGCGAGCGCCGTCCCGGTCAGCTGTCCGGGGGCCAGTCCCAGCGCGCGGCGCTCGCTCGTGCGCTGGCCGGCGACCCGCGCATGCTGCTGCTGGACGAGCCGCTCTCCGCCCTGGACGCCCGCACCCGGCTGACCGTGCGGGCCGAACTGCGCCGGCACCTGGCCGACTTCCCCGGCAGCACCGTCATGGTCACCCACGACCCGGTCGACGCCATGGCGCTGGCCGGCCGCGTCGTCGTGGTCGAGGACGGCCGGGTCGTGCAGGAGGGCTCGCCGGCCGACGTCAGCCGCCGCCCACGGACCGACTACGTGGCCCGGCTCGTCGGACTCTCGCTGCTCCCGGGAACGGGCGCCGGCACGTCGGTCCGCTTGGACGGCGGGGGAACGGTGGCCGTGGCCGAGGACGCGGCCGGCCCGGTGTTCGTCGCCGTCCGCCCGGAGTCGGTCGCGCTCTACCTCTCCCGGCCGGACGGCAGCCCGCGGAACGTCTGGCCGGCGCGGGTCGCCGGCGCCACGCCGCACGGGACGACCGTGCGCTGCGAGCTCGACGGAGAGGTGCCACTGATCGCCGACGTGACCGCTGCCGCCTTCGCCGAGCTCGGCCTGGCGCCGGGCAGCGAGGTGTGGGCCACCGTCAAGGCCTCCGAGGTCGCCGTCTACGCCCGCTGAGTCCGGTGGAGGTCTGAGAGGGTGGGAGGGTGAGTGAGCCCGGGCCGGTCGTGGCGGGGCTGGTCCTCGCGGCCGGGGGTGGACGGCGCTACGGCAGGCCCAAGGCGCTGGTCGAGTACGAGGGCAGCCTGCTGGTCGAGCGGGCGGTCCGGACGGCGCGGGCGGTGTGCGACCCGGTGCTCGTCGTCCTCGGTGCGCAGGCGGTCGAGGTCTGGGAGCGGGCCGACCTGGACGGCGCCGTGGTGCTGGCCAACCGCGACTGGGAGACCGGCATGGCCTCCTCGCTCCGGACCGGGCTGGAGGGGCTGCGCGGACTGCCCGGCCGGGTCGACGCCGTGCTCGTGCTCCTCGTGGACATGCCGGGCATCACCCCCGCCGCGCTGACCCGCATGGCGCACGAGGCACGCCCGGACGCGCTCGCGGTGGCCACCTACGACGGCCTGCGCGGGCATCCGGTGCTGCTGGGCCGCGACCACTGGGCCGGCGTGGCCGCGACCGCGGCCGGCGACGAGGGCGCCCGCGGGTACCTCGCCGCGCACGACGCCGCCGAGGTCGACTGCACGGGGCTGGCGGATCCGGCCGACCTCGACGTCCCGCCGTCCGCGGCCTCCTAGCGGGTACTTTGCGGGCGTGAGCAGCGCCGGTCCGGTCATCGCCCGCGTCGTCGACGCGCCGCTGTCGGTCGCCGAGCACGAGGACGCCGTCGCCGACAAGGCAGCGGGTGCGGTGGTCTCCTTCGCCGGGGTGGTCCGCGACCACGACGGCGGCCGCTCGGTGACCGAGCTCGAGTACGTCGGCCACCCGACGGCGCCCGAGGTGATCGCCGAGGTGGCCGGGGATTTCGCGGCCCGGCCCGAGATCGTCGCCGTCGCGGTGTCGCACCGGGTCGGCCTGCTCGGGATCGGCGACGTCGCCCTGGCGTGCGCGGTCAGCGCCGCCCACCGCGGCGAGGCCTTCGCCGCCTGTGCGGAGCTCGTCGACGAGGTGAAGAAGCGGCTGCCGGTCTGGAAGCGGCAGGTCTTCACCGACGGCGAGGAGGAGTGGGTCGCCTGCCCGTGAGGGCGGCCCGACCCCGGCCGGAACACCTCTCGCAGGGCTGTCCGGCGGCGTGAGGGCGTTTCCGGACGGGTAGTCGCCGGTCGACGAGCCACGGCGACGCCGCGGAGGCGTCGGCTCGAGGAGGCGACCCCCGATGTCGTTGGTCGAGCGGCTGGACCGGCTGCAGCGGAAGCATCCGGGCGCGGGGTTCCCGATCGCGGTGCTCTACAAGTTCGCCGACGACTCCGGCAACTATCTGGCGGCCCTGATCGCCTACTACGGGTTCGTGTCGCTCTTCCCGGCGCTGTTGCTCCTGTCGACGATCCTGGGTCTGGTCCTCCGCAACGACCCCGGCCTCCAGCAGCGGCTGCTGCACTCGGCGCTGAGCCAGTTCCCCGTGATCGGTTCGCAGCTCGGTGAGCCCCGCCGGCTGGGCGGCGGGACCGGCGGACTGATCGTCGGCAGCCTGGGCGCCCTCTACGGTGGCCTCGGCGTCGCGCAGGCCATCCAGTACGCGATGAACACCGCGTGGATGGTGCCGCGCCACCGGCGTCCCAACCCGATCAAGGCGCGCCTGCGCAGCCTGCTGCTGCTGGCCACCATGGGCCTGGCCGTGGTCGGCGCGACCGTGCTGTCCAGCCTCGGCGGCACGGCCGGCGCCTTCGGCGTCGCCCTGAAGGTCCTGCTGACGGCGGCCGCCGTGCTGATCAACGCCGGCGTCTTCGTCCTCGGCTTCCGCGTCTCCACGGCCAGGGACCTGAGCGTCCGCGACGTGGCGCCGGGGGCCCTGATCGCCGCCGTGGTGTGGCAGTTGCTCGAGTCCTTCGGCGGGGTCTACGTCACGCACGTGGTGGCGAGCGCCGGCGCGGTCAACGGGGTCTTCGCCCTCGTGCTGGGGCTGCTGGCGTTCCTGTACGTCGCGGCCCTGGCACTGGTCCTGTGCACCGAGATCAACGTGGTGCGGGTCGAGCACCTGCATCCACGGGCGCTGCTGACGCCGTTCACTGACGACGTGGACCTCACCGGCGGGGACGAGCGGACCTACACCGGTGCCGCCCAGGCACAGCGGGCCAAGGGGTTCGAGCAGGTCGACGTCGAGTTCCACACGCGCCATGAGGACACCGGCCCCAAGGCCTGAGTCCGGGCCGGTCAGCCTGCGGCGGTGCCGTCCCCGGGACGACGGCGCCGGTCGCCGGACTCCTCGCGCTCCTCGGACTCCTCGGCCTCGCCCTCCAGCCGCAGGGCTTCGCCGTGGACCTCAGCGGCGGGGTCCCCGTGGGACTCCCCGTAGAGCTCCTCGGCGCGGCCCAGGAGCTCGTCGAATGTGGCCTTGGCGCGACCCCAGATGCTCATGCCGCCATCCTGCCGCCTGTCACCCTCCCGCGAACGGGGGGAGGACGTCGACCACCGCTCCGGGCGACAGCGCCAGGGCGCGATCGCGGGTCGCCGTGCCGTCGACCAGGAACGAGCACGCGGTGAGCACCCGCTCCAGTCGTTCCCCGTGCGCGTCGACGATCTGCCCGACCAGCTCCTCGAGGGTTCCGGCGCTACGGCTCTCCGTGTCGACGCCGGCCGCCGCCCGGGCGCCCGCGAAGTAGCGGACCGTGACGGCAGCGGTCACCGGTCAGCCCCCGATGGCCGACATGGGGCGCGTCGGCTGCAGGAAGCTCGGGTCGTCGATCCCGTGGCCGGGCAGCTTGCCCAGGGTCGCGATCCGCCAGCGTTCGGCGAGCTCGTCGTCGGAGGCGCCCTCGCGCATCGGCGTCCGCAGGTCGGACTCCTCCCGGGCGAACAGGCAGTTGCGCACCTGTCCGTCAGCGGTCAGCCGGGTGCGATCGCAGGCGCCGCAGAACGCGCGCGTGACCGAGGCGATGACGCCGACCGTGGCCGGACCGCCGTCCACCAGCCAACGCTCGGCCGGCGCCGAGCCACGCTCCTCGTGGTCCGGCACGAGGGTGTGGGCGGCCGAGAGCTGCTCCAGGATCGCCTCCGCGGTGACCATCTCGCCGCGGGTCCAGGCGTGGTGGGCGTCCAGCGGCATCTGCTCGATGAACCGCAGCTGGTAGCCGTGCGCGAGGCAGAAGTCCAGGAGCGGAACGGCGTCGGCCTCGTTGATGCCGCGCAGGAGGACGGCGTTGACCTTCACCGGGGTCAGACCGGCGTCCTTCGCGGCCCGGAGCCCGGCCAGCACGTCGTCGAGACGGTCGCGGTGGGCGAGCTGCCGGAACCGTTCCGGGTCCAGCGTGTCGAGGCTGACGTTGATCCGGTCGAGGCCGGCGGCGGCCAGAGCGGGCGCGACCCGGGCCAGCCCGATGGCGTTCGTCGTGAGGCTCACCTCGGGGCGCGGGTGCAACGCCGCGGCCGCGGCCACGATGCCGACCAGCCCCGGGCGCAGCAGCGGCTCCCCGCCGGTGAACCGGACCTCGCGGATGCCGAGCTGCTCGACGCCGATGCGCACCAGCCGGGCGATCTCCTCGTCGGAGAGCACCTCGACCTTGGGCAGCCAGGCCAGCCCCTCGGGTGGCATGCAGTAGCTGCAGCGCAGATTGCACCGGTCGGTGAGCGATACCCGCAGGTCGGTCGCGACGCGGCCGTGCCGGTCGACCAGCCCGCCGCCGCCCGGAACGCCGTCCGGCGGCCGCACCCACGGCGTGGGCAGGGAGGTCGAGGTCACCCCTCGAATGTAGTGGTCTCGCGCGTGACAGGGGCGTGCCGAAATCCGGGGGCGCCTCCACGGCACCCGTTGCTACCGTCGGAGCGCCGCCCGAGGGACCGGCGGGGAGCCCCGCACTCGCCTGCGGCCAGAGAGCGCGAGAGATTGCCTTGCCCTGGGAAGTCCTGTCCCCCCGCACCGTCTTCGCCCCCTACACCCGCCTCTTCGGCGTCCCGGGTGCGGCGAGGTTCTCGCTGGCCGGCTGGCTCGGCCGGCTGCCGGCGTCCACCACCGGCCTCGGCACGGTGCTCCTCGTCTCGGGCCGGACCGGCAGTTACGCACTCGCCGGCTCCGTGTCCGGCACCTTCGCCCTGTCCTACTCCGTCGGCAGCCCCGCCTGGGCGCGCTGGGTGGACCGGCGGGGTCAGGGCGCCGTCCTCAACCGGTCGGTCCTGGCCTTCCTCGTGCTCGGCGCCGGATTCGTGGCGGCGGTGGTGGCCCGGGCGCCGATCTGGAGCTGGTTCGCGCTGGCCGCCCTCACCGGCGCCAGCACCCCGAACGTCGGCTCCCTGGTGCGGGCCCGGTGGGCCCACGCGCTGGCCGAGCCTGCCGCGCGCCGGACGGCGTTCGCGTTCGAGTCCGTCGTCGACGAGGTCGTGTTCGTCGTCGGGCCGCCGGTGGTCACCGTCCTGGCTGCGCTGGCCAGCCCTCCGGCCGGCTTCCTGACCGGCCTGGTGCTCGGCGTGGCCGGCATGGCATGGCTGGCCGCGCAGGTGCCGACCGAGCCGCCGGCCCACCCGCGCCGGCAGGGGGCGACCGAGCGGCGGTGGGCCGCCCTCTCCCCCGCCGTGCTCGTGGTCACCGCCTCCTGGGTCGCCGTCGGCGGGGTGTTCGGCGCGATGGACGTCGTGGTCGTCGGCTTCGCCCGCGCGCAGGGTTCCCCCACCGTGGCCGGGGCGGCCCTGGCCGCGTACGCGGCCGGCAGCCTGGTCGCCGGCCTGGTCTACGGCCTCGCCCGCCTGCCGGGCACGCTCGAGACGCGGTTCGCTGCCTGCTCGCTGCTCTTCGGCCTGGCCGCCCAGCTGCTGCTGGTGGTGGGCTCCCTGCCCGTCCTCGTCCCGGTCAGCTTCCTGGCCGGTCTGGCCATCGCCCCGACGCTGGTGTCCGGCATGTCCCTGGTGGAGGCCCGCGTCCCGCGGGCGGCGCTCACCGAGTCCCTCTCCTGGACGACGGCGGGCCTGACCGCCGGAGTGACCGCCGGGGCCGCGCTGGCCGGTGCCGCCGTCGACCGCTGGGGGGCGCGCCCCGCGTTCGCCGTCCCGGCGCTGGCCGCGGCACTGGCCGCCGTCCTCGCGCTCGCCGGCACGGCCGTGCTCCGGCG
>JAODNJ010000491.1 GCA_025465155.1 Frankiales bacterium | reverse complement strand
GGAAGACGGTGTCGTCCCACTGTCCGGCGCGGACGATGGCGTCGACGGCCTGCCACACCTTGTCCTGGCCGAGGCTCACGTCGGCCGGGGGATGCTCGTCGTCGGGGCTGTCGTGCCAGACCATGCTCAGTGCGGGCAGGTCGGCGGCGTCGGCGACGATTTGGTCGCTGCGGACGATGTTGGCCGACCCGGCCAGCTGCGAGTAGAAGGCGACCGGGTAGTGGCTGCTGCCGGTGTAGGCCTTCCAGCTCAGCCGGTGATCGGCGGCGTGGCCGGGCAGCGAGGGCAGGTTCCACACCGGCTGCGGCTGGTTGCGCGGGGGATTGCGCAGGGTCGGGGTCTGCCCGCCGAGTATGAGCAGGTGGTTCGGGGTGGAGTTGGTGCCGAACCCGGAGCAGTGGTTCTCCAGGAAGGCGCCGGTCGCGGCCAGGTAGGCGTAGAAGGGGAGCACCGCGGTGGTGTCGATCTCGGTGTGCGTCGCCGGGGTCGTGCCGCCGGTCTGCTTGGCGTGCAGCCAGCGGGCATAGGCGGCCCGGTCGTGCGGCTGGTCCTTTACCGGCGGGTTGGTCTGGGGCGGCCAGCCGGTGGCCACGTTCGCCCCCCAGGCGCGCATGGAGCTGAAGTAGTTGTCGGTGGTGTGGTTCTCCTGCACGAACACGACCACGTGCGCGACCGAAGCTGCCATCCACCCAGCGTCGCCGCGACCTCACAGTCGGGCAACCGAACAGTGCGTCCAATGTGACTGTCAGGCCATGTCAAAGCCTATTCGGCGTTTCTCGAAAGCGTCGGTCGGGCCTGCATTTCCGAGACGCCGGGGACCTACCGTTCTGACGTCGAGGCGGGCGAGTTCCCAAGTCGCCTGGACGGGGCCGCCCTGCGGCCCGCTGTGGTTCCTACGCCGGGCCGGAGAGGACCTCGCGTAGGCGTGCTGCGAATGCCTCCGGTTCCCCCGTCTGGCCGTACTCGCCGCCGAGGAAGCCGCCGTGGCCGCCGGGGAAGAGGACCGGTGTGGTGCCGAGCCGTTCGGCGACGGCGTGCGCCCCGCGATTGGCCAGCTCCCCCTCCGAGTCAACCCCGGCCGCCACGACCACCCGGGTCGACGCCGCCCGAAGCGCGTCGAAGTCGGGCTCGAAGTGCGTGCAAGACACGACGTTCTGGCCGACAAGCGGGTCGTTCCGCGAGCCGTCGTCCTCGGCGGGTAGGCCGAACATCGCCGGATCGGGAGCGGGGCGCTTGAGGTAGTCCGCATCGATCGGGCCCTTGTGGCCGACGATGGCGATGAACTTCGCCATTGCGGGGCCGAAGCCGCTGCGCAGGTAGGTGTCGTGGATGTCCCGGTTGGCGGCGAGCGCGCACTCCCGATCGGGCAGCAGCGCGGCCGCGGGCGGCTCGTGCGCGACCAGCGTCCGCACCTGCTCGGGATGACGCGCGACCAGGGCGAGGGCGTTGATCGCGCCGCCGCTGCTGGCGAACACGTCGACGGGGCCGGTGCCCAGCGCGGCGATGATCCTGTGCAGGTCGCCGGCGTGTTCCGCGGGTGTCGTGAGGGTGGAACCGTCGGTGCGGGGGCTGCGCTCGGTGCCGCGTGGGTCGTAGGTCACCACGGTGCGGTCGGCGAAGTGTCCGGCGAGAGTGCCGAAGCCGGCGGCACCCATCGGCGAGCCAATGATCAGCAGCACCGGCGCGTCGCTGGTCTCGTTGAGCCGCACGTCGTAGGTCAGCGTGGCCCCGGGTGCCTCCAGCGTCCGGGTGGTCAGCGTGTTCATGACCGCGGCGCCTTCCCGGCCTCGGTGCCGCCAGCACGCTGGTTGGCGAGGGCGGCGACCACGCGGCGCACGAGATCCTCCGGAAGTGGACGGTCGTGCGGGAACTGCCGGGTGCCCTTTCCCGCCCGGTGGTCATCGAGGTCGCGGTCGAGCTCCTCGTCACCCCCGGGGACGGGATACAACGCCACGTGCCGCTTCCAGCCGGAGTAGAAAACGACGTCCCACCCGTCCAGCATCACCGCCGGAATCCCGTAGCTGATCCGTTCCCCGGCCCCTGGTTCCACCTCGGACGCGATCTTTCGGATGACCCGCAGCCGTTCCCCGACCTGCTCGGAGAACGAGTCGATGTACGCCTCGACGGTCGCGAACCTGGTCGGCATCACGCCTCGTCCACCGATGTGGCCACCGCACGCCCACTCCTGCCCGATAAGACACCCGAGCGGCGGAGAAGTCATCGGTGTTGCGGGCGTTATCCCTGCTCACCGGGCGCAGCGACTCGCCTGATCGCGACACGCACCTTGAGCGAGCGCAATCAGGACCGCGAGGATGGCGTCGGTGAGACCGTCCGACCGGCCCTCGGCGTGGGTCTCGAACAACGCAGTCAGCGCCGACGCGGCCTTGTTGAGGAACACGATCTCCCACAAGCCGGCAACAGCTCGCGGACGAAGCGCAAGAAGAAGGAAAAGGGGCCGCGAAGGTGAGGAATCCGATGGCCCGCCAGGATCCAACCAGCGCGTGGTGTCGCCTGCGTCCTGGGCCGAACCCAGTTCGCTGAAGAACGCAATCACGGCGCCGAGGGCCAGCAGTGCCGGCACACCGCGCGGCGCGCTGTCAGTCCCTGGATACGCCACTGCGCGCCGCGCCCCACACTGCGTGCTGCCCTCCGTGCCCCGGGTGCTCTGCCTCGCATCCCGCGATGGAGAAGGCAGCCCGTTGTCGGCCGAGCGGGCAGCTGGATGCTCACGGGGACTCCCGACCCGGCGACGTGGGCGATTGCCCACCGACATGTTCTCGGTGGGGCGAAGTCACCAGCGTCGACCGGCCCGCTACTCAGGTCACCACCAGCTCGACCCTGGCTAGGGTGAGGTGCGAGACCCCATGGGGGATCGGCACCAGCACGAGGGGCGGCCGTGTGAGCAGTGAACTCGGGCTGGACGACACCACTGGCATCCTTCGGCAGCCGTGGATCGTGCCGGAGCGGACCAGTGCCGGGCTGGGGTGGGACAAGCAATACCTCTCGGTGCAGCGCGAGCGCCCGTATCGCGCATCCTTCGCGGCCGCCGGTACCCACCTGATCGTCCTGCATCGGGACGGACCCGTCACCGTTCGCCGCGGCCAGGGGAAGCTCAGCCGTTCTCGGCAGGTGCCCGCGGGCGGGCTGTTCATCCATCCGGCGGGGCGGGACCTGACAGTCGAGCTCGGGGGCGCCCTGAGCACGGTGCACCTCTACCTCAGCGACGATGTGGTCCAGGACGCTGCCGGCGGAGGCCATCCGGTCGAGCTGGCGGAGGAACTGGGCACGAGTGACCGGCTGCTGGAGCAGCTCGTACTGTCGATGGACGAGACGCTCCGCTGGTGGGAGCCGGCCGCCCGCACGTACCTCGACCAACTGGGCAGCATGGTCGCCGCACAGTTGGTGCGACAGCACGCGTCCAGGGCAGGCTCGTTGGACGACCGTCCCGCGGCTGGGCTGGGGGATTGTCAGTTCGCGGCGGTGCGAGCGTTGATGGAGGAGCGGCTGGCCGAGCCGGTGTCGCTGGCCGAGCTGGCCTCGACGGCAGGGCTGAGCATCAGCCAGTTCAGCCGGCAGTTCAAGGCGCGGACCGGCCTCGCGCCGCACCGGTTCCTGCTGGGCCTGCGCGTCGATCAGGCGTGCCGGCTACTGCGCACCGATACCGCGCCCATCGCCGAGGTCGCCGTCCGGTCCGGCTTCTCGCACCAGGAGCACCTGACCCGGGTCATGCGAGCACACCTCGACACCACCCCCGGTGCCGTGCGTCGCGGTTCTTGAGCCTTGCGTTCGTCGCTTCGAGGACGCGCATTTCGTGCAACGAAGTCGGTCGGATCATGCAGGAAGCCGCTCTGTGGTCGGCGCCACACTCGGATCACCAGATGTGATCCGAGCAACAAGGAGACGGCACCCGATGTCAGACCTCGACACCGACGTCCTCGTCGTCGGCAGTGGACCGGCCGGCTCTGCAGCCGCACTCGCGCTGGCCAGCTACGGCGTGCAGACGACCGTGGTCACCAAGTACGGCCGGCTCGCGGACACGCCCCGCGCACACATCACCAACCAGCGCACCATGGAGGTGCTGCGCGACCTCGGGGTCGAGGAGGAGGTGATGGCCGAGGCCGCCCCGCAGGCGTTGATGGGCAACCTCGTGTACTGCACCTCGATCGCCGGTGAGGAGCTCGGGCGCCTGCATGCCTGGGGCACCCGGCCGGATCGCCTGGCGGACTACACGGCCGCGAGCCCCTCACAGATCTGTGACATGCCGCAGGATCTGATGGAGCCGGTGCTGCTGCACAACGCCCAGTCTCGCGGCGCGAAGGTCCGGTTCGACACCGAGTACCTGTCGCTGCAGCAGGACGACGACGGCGTCACCGTGCACGTGCGAGATCGGCTCCGAGGCGACGAGTACGACATCCGCGCCAGGTACGTCATCGGAGCGGACGGTGGCCGCAGCGCCGTCGCCGAGCACATCGGGCTGCCCCTGCAGGGGCAGATGGGCGTCGGCGGCAGCATCAACATCGTCTTCGAGGCCGACCTGTCCCACCTCGTCGCCGACCGGCCGTCCGTCCTCTACTGGGTGCTGCAGCCGGGTGCCGACGTGGGCGGCATCGGCGCCGGCCTGGTCCGGATGGTGCGGCCCTGGCACAAGTGGCTGATCGTCTGGGGCTACGACATCAACGGCCCGGCGCCGGACCTGACCGAGGAGTACGCCCTCTCCATCGTGCGCACGCTCGTCGGCGACGACTCGGTGAAGGTGTCGATCACCTCCAGCTCCGCCTGGACGGTCAACCACCTCTGGGCGGAGAGCTACTCGAGCGGTCGGGTCTTCTGCGCCGGCGACGCCGTGCACCGGCACCCACCGTCGAACGGACTGGGCTCGAACACCTCGATCCAGGACGCCTACAACCTGGCGTGGAAGCTCGCCGCCGTCGTCAAGGGCCAGGCCGGGCCGGGACTGCTGGACACCTACTCCGCCGAGCGCGCACCGGTCGGCAAGCAGATCGTCGACCGCGCCAACCAGAGCATCGGCGAGACCGCCCGCATCTTCGACGCACTCGGCCTGCTCGACACCGAGGACCCCCAGCTGATGGTGCAGCACATGGCCGCCCGGAAACAGGCGACGCCGGAGGCGGAGAAGCAACGCGCGGCCCTGCGGGAGGCCATCGCGTTCAAGGACTACGAGTTCAACTGCCACGGGGTGGAGCTGGACCAGCGCTACGGCTCCAGCGCGGTGGTCCCGGACGCCTCGCCCCCCGAGCAGCCCAGCAGGGACCCGGAGCTCTACCACCACGCCAGCTCCCGTCCCGGCGCAAAGTTGCCGCACGCCTGGCTGACCACCGACCACCGCCGCCAGGTCTCCACCCTGGACCTCGGCGGGCACGGCCGGTTCACCGTCCTCACCGGCATCGGCGGGGAGAGCTGGACCCGTGCCGCGACCGTGGTGGGGGAGCGGCTCGGCATCGACGTCGCCGCGGTCGTCATCGGGCCCGGGCAGGAGTACGACGACCTGTACGGCGACTGGGCACGCGTCCGCGGGATCGACGACGGCGGGGTGCTGCTCGCCCGCCCGGACAACTACGTCGCCTTCCGCCAGGCCGGAGCCGCGTCCGACGCCGAGGCGGAGGCGGCGCTGGAGAGCGCTCTGCGCACCGTCCTCGACCGGCCCGCCGAGGTGTCGTCGTGACCGACGGGGAGCTGTTCAGCGAGGAGCGGTCGGCTGAAGTCGTCGCCGCCAGCTTCGCGGGGACGCCGGATCCGCGGGTCCGGCAGGTGATGACCTCGCTGGTCCACCACCTGCACGCCTTCGTCAAGGACGTCGAGCTCACCGAGCAGGAGTGGGGGACAGCCATCGACTTCCTGACCCGTACCGGGCAGATGAGCAACGAGGTGCGCCAGGAGTTCATCCTGCTGTCCGACGTGCTCGGGGTCTCGATGCTGGTGGAGACGATCAACCACCGGACCGGGGGCACCTCCACCGAGTCGACGGTGCTCGGCCCGTTCCACATGGTCGAGTCCCCGCCCCGGAAACTCGGGGACGACATCGCGCTGGACGGCAAGGGCACGCCCTGCCTGGTGTCCGGGCAGGTGACCGGCCCGGACGGCGAGCCGCTGGCCGGCGCGTCGGTGGACGTCTGGCAGACCAACGAGGACGGCTTCTACGACGTCCAGCAACCCGGCATCCAGCCCGAGGGAAACCTGCGCGGGATGTTCACCGCTGATGAGCACGGCCGGTTCTGGTTCCGCTCGGTGGTGCCCAGGTACTACCCGATCCCCGACGACGGCCCGGTCGGGCAGCTGCTGGCCGCGACCGGGCGGCACCCCAACCGGCCGGCGCACCTGCACTTCATCGTGGCCGCGCCCGGGTATCGGCCGGTCACCACGCACGTGTTCGTCGCCGACAGCCCCTATCTGGACTCCGACGCCGTCTTCGGGGTGAAGGACAGCCTGGTGCGGCCGGTGCCCGAGGTAGACGACCCGGCACGCGCCGCGGAGGCAGGCCTGCCCAACCCGTTCCGGACGCTGACGTTCGACCTGTCACTGCTGCAGGCCAACCAGGCCCCATCGGCGGCACAGCCGGCCGACGCCCAGCCCACCATCGCGCGACCCACACCTGCTGAGGCTGCTTCATGACCAGGTCCTTCACCTACCAGGCGCTGCCCATGCGGGTCGTCTTCGGTGCCGGAGTCCTCGCGAAGCTGCCCGATGAGGTGGCCGCACTCGGACTGAGCCGCGTCCTCGTCCTGTGCTCCCCGGAGCAGGAGGAGACCGGCCAGCGGGTCGCGGCGGCACTGGGGGAGCGGTGTGCCGGGGTGCTCGCCGAGGCGCGCATGCACGTGCCCGTCGAGGTGGCCCGCCGGGCCCGAGACCTGGCGGACGAGCTCGGGGCCGACGGCTGCGTGGCCGTCGGCGGGGGATCCGCGGTGGGGCTGGGCAAGGCCATCGCACTGGAGCACGACCTGCCGATCATCGCCGTCCCGACCACGTACGCCGGCTCCGAGATGACTCCCGTCTGGGGGCTGACCGAGGATGGGGAGAAGCGGACCGGACGGGACGCCCGGGTCCTTCCGCGCAGCGTCCTCTACGACCCGGAGATGACACTCGGCCTCCCCGCCCGGATGTCGGCCACGAGCGGGATGAACGCCATCGCCCATGCGGTCGAGGGCCTCTACGCCCCCGACGCGACGCCGATCATCTCGCTGATGGCAGAGGAGGGCGCCCGGGCGCTGGCGGCGGCACTGCCCAGGGTCGTCGCTGACGGCAGTGACCTCGACGCGCGGGCAGAAGCCCAGTACGGCGCGTGGCTGTGCGGGGCGGTGCTGGCCGCGACGACCATGTCGCTGCACCACAAGCTGTGTCACACCCTCGGCGGCACGCTGGACCTGCCGCACGCGCAGACACACACCGTCGTCCTGCCGCACGCGCTCGCGTTCAACCAGCCGGCCGCTCCTGGCGCGGTCGCCGCGCTCTCCCGGGCGCTCGGTGGGGCTCGCGATCCGGCCCGGGAGCTGTGGGAGCTCGCCGACCGGCTCGGCGCACCGCGGTCACTGGCCGAGCTGGGCATGGCCGAGGCCGACATCTCGCGCATCGCCGACCTCGCCGTCGCCAAGCCATACGCCAACCCGCGACCGGTCACCCGTGACGGCGTCGAGTCCCTCCTGCGCGCCGCCTGGGCCGGGGCCCCACCGAGCCCGATCGAGCCCGACCAGGAGGAGAGGACATGACGTCCGCCTCAGCTGAGCGCCCCGACGACCGCCTGTACGGCGGCACGGTGGGCACGGCGGCGGAACCGGAGAGCGTGCTGCTCCCCGGGCACGACGTACCGCTCGGGCGTTACACCACCGTCCGCCGGCTGCTCCCGCAGCGGGAGCGCCGGATGGTGGGCGCGTGGTGCTTCGTGGACCACTTCGGCCCCGAGGACGTCACCGGGCGCCCCGGGATGCAGGTGCCGCCGCACCCGCACACGGGCCTGCAGACGGTCACCTGGCTGGTGGACGGCGAGATCGTGCACCGGGACAGTCTGGGCAGTGACCAGTCCATCCGGCCGGGACAGCTCAACCTGATGAGCGCCGGTTCCGGCATCTCGCACTCGGAGATGTCCCCGGCGGAGCACCCGGCAGGCATGCACGGGCTGCAGTTGTGGGTCGCGCTCCCGGAGGAGGCGCGCCACGGAGAACCCCGGTTCGAGCACCACGCGCACCTCCCTGTCCGGCAGGACGGCGACGCGACCGTCACCGTCCTGGTGGGACGCTTCGGCTCGGCGGAGTCGCCGGCCGGCGTGCACACCCCGCTGGTCGGGGTGGAAGTGGTGGTGCGCGGGCCGGGTTCCTACCGGCTCCCGTTGGAGCCGACGTTCGAGTACGGCGTCCTGAGCATGTCTGGAGCGGTGGACGTAGCCGGGACGACCGTCACGCCCGGGTCACTGCTGTACCTCACCCCCGGACGGTCGGAGTTGACGATCGAGACCCCGGGGGAAGCCCGGGCCTTCCTCCTCGGCGGTGAGCCGTTCGAGGAGGAGCTCGTCATGTGGTGGAACTTCGTCGGCCGCTCCCACGAGGAGGTCGTGCAGGCCCGTGAGGACTGGATGGCGGGACGGCGGTTCGGTCGCGTCAGCGGCTGCAGTGCCGATCCGCTGCCTGCGCCGGCGCTGCCCACGGTCCGGCTGCTGGCCCGGGACAGGCACGGCCGCACCGTCCGCTGACCTCCGCCCGACGGGTCGTCGCATCCGGGAATGGATGACGAGTCATGTACATTGAAGAGCACGTACATGACGCGTCATCCACTTGGAGGATGAGATGCAGTTCGGTGTCTTCTCGGTCAGCGACATCACGGCCGACCCCACGACCGGCCGCACACCGAGCGAGGCGGAGCGGATCAAGGCGATCCTCGCGATCGCGAAGAAGACCGAAGAGGTGGGGCTGGACGTCTTCGCCCTGGGCGAGCACCACAACCCGCCGTTCTTCTCCTCGTCACCCACGACGACGCTGGGCTTCATCGCCGCGCGGACCTCGACGCTGCAGCTGTCGACGGCGACGACGCTGATCACCACCAACGACCCGGTGAAGATCGCCGAGGACTTCGCGATGCTGCAGCACGTCGCCGACGGCCGGGTGGACCTGATGATGGGGCGCGGCAACACCGGCCCGGTCTACCCCTGGTTCGGCAAGGACATCCGCGACGGCATCCCGCTGGCGGTGGAGAACTACCAGCTGCTGCGCCGGCTGTGGCGCGAGGACGTCGTCGACTGGGAGGGCCAGTACCGCACTCCGCTGCAGGGCTTCACCTCCACCCCGCGGCCGCTGGACGGCGTGCCGCCGTTCGTGTGGCACGGCTCGATCCGCAGCCCGCAGATCGCCGAGCAGGCCGCCTACTACGGCGACGGGTTCTTCCACAACCACATCTTCTGGCCGAAGGAGCACACCCAGCGGATGGTCGAGTTCTACCGGAAGCGGTTCGAGCACTACGGTCACGGCTCGGCCGATCAGGCCATCGTCGGCCTCGGCGGTCAGGTGTTCATGCGCAGGAACAGCCAGGACGCCGTCGAGGAGTTCCGGCCGTACTTCGACAACGCGCCGGTCTACGGCCACGGCCCCTCGCTCGAGGAGTTCAGTACCGAGACGCCGCTCACCGTCGGCAGCCCGCAGCAGGTGATCGAGCGGACGCTCGGCTTCCGGGAGTACGTGGGCGACTACCAGCGCCAGCTCTTCCTCGTCGACCACGCCGGCGTGCCGCTGAAGACCGTCCTCGAACAGCTCGACATGCTCGGCGAGGAGGTCGTCCCGGTCCTGCGCAAGGAGTTCGCCGCGCTCAGGCCGGCGCACGTGCCCGACGCGCCGACGCACGCCTCTCTGGTCGCGGCGGCCGGTGGCGGCCGGGACGCCACCGTCTACGCGGCCGCCGACGACGTCACCGGCCAGGCCCGCGCCGAGGGCGCCGAGGAGGTGGAACCCCGATGACGAGCACCGCGCCCAGCACCAGAGCGCTGGCCGTGGTCAGCGCCGGCCTGTCGGTCCCCTCGTCCACCCGGCTGCTCGCGGACCGGCTCACCGCCGCCAGCGTCGCGGCACTGGAGGCGCGCGGCATCGGTACCACGGTCGAGGTGGTCGAGCTGCGCGAGCACGCCCGTGACCTCGCCGACGACCTCGTCACCGGATTCGCGAACGCCTCGCTCCGCGCCGCCGTCGACACGGTCGGGGGCGCCGACGGCCTCATCGCCGTCACACCGATCTTCTCGGCCTCCTACAGCGGCCTGTTCAAGACCTTCTTCGACGTCCTGGACAAGGACTCCCTCATCGGCAAGCCGGTCCTGATGGGGGCGACGGCGGGGACGGCGCGGCACTCGCTGGCCCTGGAGCACGAGATGCGGCCGCTGTTCGCCTACCTACGGGCGGTCGTCGCGCCGACGGCGGTGTTCGCCGCGTCCGAGGACTGGGCCGGCGGCGACGCCACCACGGCCGGGCTGGCGCAGCGGATCGACCGCGCCGCCGAGGAGCTGGCCGACCTGGTCTCCGGCCGCCCCCCGACGGCCCCGAGCGACTCGCTCGACGGTCCCTTCGGGGGCACCCCCTCGTTCGAGGAACTGCTGCGGGGCACCTGATCCCGTAGCGCCCGGGTTCAGCGGTAGGCCGAGCCTCCCCGGAGGCGCGCCCCGACCGCGACGAGCAGCGGCGCGAGGACGACGCCGTCGCGGGCCAGCCGTGCCCGCAGCTCGCGCCGGTGCCGCACCACCCCCACCACGCCGAACGCCCAGAACACGTACTGCACGGCGAAGGCGGCCCGGAACGCGCCCAGGCTGTAGTGGGTGGAGCCGCCGGGGCTGAGCAGGTCCAGGACCACCCCGATGGCCAGGATCGTGAACAGTGACGCGACGAAGCCGCCGACGTTGACGACGCCGCTGGCGCTGCCCATCCGCTCGACCGGGTTCTCGGTCCGCGCGTAGTCGAACCCGATCATCGACCCGGGCCCGTTGGTCGCCAGGACGACGACCAGCACGACGAGCAGCGCGAGCGGCACCCGGCCGGGCCAGAGCAGCACCACGGTCCAGATGCCGACCGTGGCCCCCAGGATCCCGAAGACGAGCACGGAGCGCCGCAGCGGCCACCGACCGCACAGCCGGCCCAGCAGCGGCCCCACACCCATGCCGACCACGACCAGGAGCGTGAGCAGCCCCGCCGCCGTCCCCGGGGACCGCCCCTCCCCCACGGTGAGGAACGGATAGCCCCACAGGAGCGCGAACACCGTGCCCGAGAACTGGGTGACGAGGTGCGTGTACAGCCCGATCCGGGTGCCGGGTTCCCGCCAGGTGGCCACCAGCGCGCCACGGACCTCGGCCAGACCGGCCGGCCGGGCGGGCGGCGTCCCCGCCGGCGCGTCGCGCAGCCCGACGAGGACGAGGATCGCGGCGAGCACGCCGGCCGCGGCGGCTCCGAGGAAGGTGCTGGTCCACGAGGTGGCGTGCAGGATCCCCACCAGCGGATAGGCGGCGGCGATCTGGCCCAGCTGGCCGAGGATGCCGGTCAACTGGGTGACCAGCGGGACCGTGGGCCCCGGGAACCACAGCGACACCACGCGGAGCACGCTGATGAACGTCATGGCGTCGCCGGCGCCGACCAGCACCCGGGCCACGATCGCAGTCGGCACGTCGGTCGCCACCGCCAGCAGCAGCTGGCCGGCGGCCATGGTCAGCGCCCCGGCCGCGACCATGATCCGCGAGCCGAACCGGTCCAGCGCGACGCCGACGGGGATCTGCATGACGGCGTAGACGGCGAGCTGCAGCACCAGGAACAGCGAGACGGCGGACGCGCCCGCGTGGAAGCGGTGCTGGGCGTCCACCGCGGCGACCCCCAACGACCCGCGCTGGAAGATGGCGACCACGTAGGCGAACAGCCCCACCGCCCAGACGGCGTAGGCCCGGGCCGACGGTCGAGCGGCGGTGGGGGACGTCACCTCAGGGACGACGCTCCTCGGCCGCCGGCCCTTCCTTCCCGCGACGTGAGTTCGCTCACCGGTCCGGCCCCGCCGGGTTGCCCGGCGTGACGCCGACCGGCTGCTGCGGGGCGTCCACCGGCTCCCGGTCCTCCCCCACCGTCGGCTCGTCCTTGACCCGGCCGAGCCGATGATCCCAGACGTCGCGGAGGACCACCTGGATGATGCTCGCGATCGGGATCGCCAGGAGCGCGCCCAGGATCCCGGCCAGGTCGGCCGCGATGAGGATCGCGATGATCACCGTGAGCGGGTTGAGCTTCACGGTGCGGGCGAAGATGATCGGCTGCAGCAGGTGGTTCTCCAGCTGCTGGTAGACCACGAAGAAGACGAGGACGCCGATCCCGGCCGGCACCGAGTGGATGAACCCGGCCAGCACCGCGGCGACGCCGCCGATCGTCGCCCCCACCAGCGGCACCAGGTCGGCGATCCCCACGAAGAGTGCGATGAGCCCGGCGAACGGCACGCCGGCGATGAGCAGCGCCACGTAGGTCAGCGCACCGCAGATCACGCTGATCAGCAGGTTGCCGGAGATGTAGCCGGTCACCGACCTGGCGCAGTCGCCACCGACCCGGCGGATCCGCTCGCCGGTGCCGGGGGCGAACAGGTTGATGAATCCGTCGACGACCTTGGGGCCCTCCAGGACCATCAGATAGGCCAGCACGAAGATCGTCACGGTCGCGGTGACGGTGGTCGCCACTCCGGTGAGCACGCCGACCGCCGGTGTCGTCAGGCCGGACGCGAAGCTCCTGATCGTGGACTGGTGGGTCTGCACCCACTGCAACGCGTGGGTGCGGTCGAGGAGGTCGCCGATCGGGCCCCTGCCGTTGCGCGCGTCGTTGATGATCCCCGGCAGCTGAGACGCGAACTTCGTCCCCTCGCCGGCCAGCGGCACCACGAACGCGGTGACCAGCGCACCCAGCACCACGAGGACGAGGAGGAAGACCAGCAGCGTCGCCAGCGCACGCCGTTTGCCGCCGAGGAGCCGGCGCTGGACGAGGCCGACGAGCGGGTACAGCGCCACGGCGAAGAAGGCGCCGACGACCATCCAGGTCAGCACCTGCCGGGACATCCGCACGATTTCGATGAGGACGACGGTCGCCAGGACCAGGCCGATCGTCGCGAGGATGGTGCGGACGGGAACAGGTCGGCGATCCTGCCCGACAGAAAGATTGTTCACTGCCGATCTGTGCCCAGATCCGGCCGTGCACACGCGTCCCCGCCCCACGGCGACGTGCCGCCGGCCGGGCGTGCCCCGAGCCGGATCCTGTGGGCGCCGGCGACCTGCATGGCGACTCGAGGAGTAGTCAGCCGTGGGGAGGGCAAGGGCAGTCGTGATCACCGCCGGGCCGGCATGCGGCCGGGCGCACACGCACGAGAGGAGTACGCCCATGGCGTCCATGACGCACTTCACGATCGCCACCGTCGCCGAGCAGAGCCCCGATTTCCGCCGCGTCCTCTGGACCGGGAAGAACACCCAGCTCGTGATCATGACGATCCCGCCCGGCGGTGAGATCGGCGAGGAGGTCCACGAGGACACCGACCAGATCCTCACCTTCGTGAGCGGTACCGGGGAGGCGATGGTCTCCGGCGAGAAGCGCAAGGTCGCCCAGGGCGACCTCGTG
>JAODNJ010000469.1 GCA_025465155.1 Frankiales bacterium | reverse complement strand
TCAGTGGTGACGACGACGCGGCGCTGCGTGGCTATTTCGACAGGCTCTCGGACGGCGGCACCGTGGCGATGCCGCTCGACAAGGCCCCCTGGGGCGACGCATTCGGCATGTGCATCGACAGGTTCGGGGTCAACTGGCTGGTCAACATCGCCGGCGAGGGGACACGCGAGCAGACCTGACGCCTTGTCGCACGGCGTATTGCGCCGGTCCTACGGCGGCGGTGTAATACACGTATGACACAAAACGCGGGGACGCCGCGGACCTTCCGGCTGACCGATGAGGCCATGGCGATCCTCGACGAGGCGATGAAGACGTTCGGCGGCGCCAGCCGCTCGGAGGCGCTTCGCCGGATCCTGGACGTGGCCACTCTGGCGACCGGGGCCGGGGGTCCCTCGAGCAGGACGGCGGCGACCTGGGCGGCCGCGGTGGCTCAGGACTCCGCCGGGGTGCGGGCCGCGGCCGATCAGTCCCGGCATGCCGGCGACAACCGCTCGGAGGTCCCGGCCGGCGCCAAGGCCGTGTTCGAGCAGGTGCGCACGGGCGTGAGGACGCCGCCGACCGGCCCGATGGTGGCCGCCCAACGGCGGCTGGCCGACGCGGTGAACTCGACGCTGCCCGACATCCTCGAGGCCGAGCGGCAACGCGTGGTGGAGGAGGTCCTCGACGTACTGCGCGAGGCCGAGGCGGACCAGGCGCTCATCGATCGAGTCGCCACGCTCGCCGGGTAGCTGGGAGCACGCTCGCCGCCTGCCCCGGGCCGCGGACCTCAGGGCAGCGGCCACACCGCCCGGGCCCGCGCATCCGGCCCCGGGAGGGCGAGCCTGAGGCCCAGCTCGACCAGGCGCCAGCCGAGCCGCACCCGCCACGGGGCCCGGGGTCCGGCGGGCACCGCGCGCCCGACCGCCCTGCGCCGGCACATGGCGACCTGCTGCCGGATCTCGGCCTGCCGCTGTTCCACCACGGCCTCGATGAGCAGGAGGGCTTCCACACCCGCAGTCTCACAGGACCTGGTGACAGGTTCGAGCGCTTTTCACACCGGGCGGAACGACGACCCGGCGGCCGCCAGGAGTGCGCCGCGTCAGCCGGCCGGACCGCTCTCCGGAACGCACCGCAGGGCCAGGATCGCGACGTCGTCGTCGGTCCGCCCGGTGACGATCCGCGCGAGCAACTGGTCGCAGAGCTCCGCCGCCGAGAGGCCGGTGAGCTTCCCGAGCGCCGCGGTCAGCCGTGCGATGCCCTCGTCGATGCCGCTGCGGCCGTACTCGACGATGCCGTCGGTGTAGAAGACGACGGTGTCGCCCGCCTCGAGAACAGCCAGGTGGTCGGTGCGGATCTTGGTCGACTCGGCGCCCAGCAGGCGCTCGGGGCGGCTGGCCAGCACCTCGACCGAGCCGTCGGCGCGCAGCAGGAGCGGCGGGAGATGCCCCGCCGACGACCAACGCAGCGTCCGCAGGGCACTTGCCGACTCCTCCTGCGTCTGCTCGACGCGGGCGATCAGCGCCGTGGCCATGGCGGGAAGGTGCAGGCCGGTGAGTACGCGGTCGACGCGGGCGAGAATCCGCGCCGGGCTCTCGGGACGGTCGTAGGCGATACCGCGCAGGATGCTGCGGATCTGCCCCATCGCGGCGGCGGCGTCGACGTTGTGGCCCACGACGTCGCCGATCACCAGCAGGGTGGCGCCGTCCGGCTGCTGGAACGAGTCGTACCAGTCACCGCCGACGTGCATGTTCGTCGCCGCAGGGAGGTACCGGACGGCGATCTCCAGCGCGTCCGGCTGCGGCGGTGGCGTGAGCAGGCTGTGCTGGAGCGTCTCGGCCACCTTCAGCTGCCGGCCGTAGAGGCGCGCGTTGTCCATCGCCAGGGACGCACGCCGCACCGCCTCCACCGCGACAGCGATCTCCATCTCGCTGTGCTGGGGGCGACGCCCGCAGTTGATCAGGGCCAGCGCACCGAACGTCTCGGCACGGGCCCGCAACGGCACGATCGTGAGCGACGTGACGTCGAGCTGCTGCCAGGCCGCGCGGACGTCGTCGTCCGGGAATGACGGCTCGATCAGCGCGGGGGGGACGGAGGTGAGCTGCACCGGCTCGCCGGTGTACAGGGCGGCCGTCAGCGGGGAGCCGTCGCCGGTCCCCCTGACCCGGCCGGAGAGGTACGCGGCCAGGGCGGCCGCGCGGTGGGGATCCTGGTGGGCGAACGCCTCCTCCGGGGGCTGCCCGTCCTCGCCGACCACGGACACCACGGCGATGTCGCACAGCCGGGGCACGACGAGATGGGCCAGTGTCGCGGCGGACTCGCCCGTGTCCAGGGTGCTGATCATCGCCTCGCTGACCTCGGCCAGGAAGCGCAGCCGGTCGCGGTCCACCGTCTCGTCGCGGTCGGTGGCACCGATCCCGACGTCGGCCGGCCGCTTCATCAGCTGGTCACCGGCCTCGCGGAAGTACAGGTCCAGCCGGTCGTCGATGACCACCGCGGTCGCCCTGAGCCATCGGCTGGTCGGCGCGTAGTAGCCCTGCCAGGTGACCCGCCCGCCGACGCTTCGGGCATGCAGCAGAAAGCTGTGGAAGATCGTTCCGCCGAGCTCCGGCAGGGCGATCCAGATGTTGCGGCCGACCAGCTCCGAGGCGCTGCGCTCCAGGAGGGCGGCGCCGACCGGGTTGACGAAACGGATCGTCCAGTCGGCGTCGAAGATCGCGACGCCTTCCGGCACGTTCTCGAGGGCCGCGGCCAACAGCTCGAGTCCGAGCCGGGACGCGGCCGACTCAGTCACCACTTCTCCCGATCCTCGGTGGTCGGACCCCCCGGGCCGGAGCCGGCGTCGCGAGGGCCCCAGCGGCGGGTGCGCCGGGCGAAACGTACCTTCTCATCCGCGGCGGCTCACCTACCTGTCCGTCATCGGTGCGGTCGGCGGAGCCGATTGCCGATGGAGAGGACGCAGGCGCGCACGCGCGGGTGGCCTACTCGAACGGAATGGGTGCGATGAGCGGAACGCTGTGGGCTTCCCGGCCCCTGCCGCCGGCCCGGTCGCGGGCCACCGTGGTCCGGGAGTGGGATCTCGCGACCGTCGCGGACGTCACCGCGGCTCGCGGCCGGCTGCGCGAGGAGGTCGCCCGGACCGCGGGCGCGGCGGAGCTCACCGAGGACGACGTGCAGCGGCTCCTGCTCTCCTTCGAGGAGCTGGCGTCGAACGGGCTGCGACACGGCCGGCTCCCTGTCCGGGCCACGGTCACGCTCACCGGCGCAGGGTGGCTGATCGACGTCACGGACACCGCCGTGAACCGCCCGCCTGCTCCCGCGTTCGGCCGCGACGCCGCCCAGGGCGGACTGGGCCTGTTCCTCGTCGCCCGGTTGTCCGCGGCGCACGGCTGGACGGTCGCGGGCGCGCGCAAGCACGTGTGGGCGCTCATCGACCGTTCGACTCCGCCGCGGCGCGCCGGCGTGCCCGCGGGCCGCGCGGAGTTCGACAGCTGCTGAGAACCGTGCCGGCGCCTGCCGGCCTGGTGCCCGTTCTCGCGCGCGAACCTCGACCCACGGCACGTGCAAGGGCCGGCCGCCTACTCACCGAGGTCAGGCGGCCCTCCCGCGGCCTACTCCCCCGTCGGCTCGACCGCGCCCACCGGGCTCACCATGCCGCACTGGTCCTGGGAGGGACCGGAGCAGGCCCGCACCTGATCGGACACCGACGGCGCGTGGTCCAGCCACGCCTCGCCGTCCGCCTGGGCCTCCATCGCGGTGAGGACGGCGACGGCGACGAGCCCGGCCGCGGCCAGGACCAGCCCGGGGCGCTGCCGCGGCGCCGGCTCGAGCAGCGCCCGCACCCGCGGGACGACCCGGGCGCCGCGGCCGCCCATCGCCAGCGCCGACCACGGGGACGGGGGCAGCGCGGCCACCGACCGCAACCCCTCGCGGGCGAGGACGCGCGCGACGACCGCACGGTCGCCCACACCGGCGGCGGCCGCCTCGTCCGCCCACCGCTCCGTCGCGTACAGGACGGCACCGCGGACCCGGAACTGCAGCGGGTCGACGGCCACCGCCAGGTCCGTCACCAGCCGGTAGAGGTGGTGGCGGTGCGCGAGGTGCGCCGACTCGTGCAGGATCAGCGCCCGCCGCTCGGCCGGCGGCAGGGCTGCCAACTGGGCGCGGGAGGCGAGGATCGTGCCGCCCGCTGCGGGCACGGCCACGGCCTCGACGTCGTCGTCGACGACGACCAGCCGCCCCTGCCCGCCGCCGACGTCACGGCACAGCGCCCGGGCGTCGAGCAGCGCGCGCAGCCGCAGGACACCGATCCGCGCGGCGTTGAGCAGCAAAAGGCAGGAGGCGACGACCGCCGCGGTCCCGACGGCCCCCGGTACCGGGTCGGAGGCGGCGAGACCGGCGGGACGCACGTCGGCCAGCGCCGCCACGATCGGGACGTCCCCGGCCAGCGAGGCCGCCAGGACGACGAGGGACACGGACACGGCCGCGGCCGCGGCAACAGCGGCGGCGGTGAGCAGCCGGGTCGCGGTGGCGGGCGGCAGCCGGCGGCCGAGGCCCGGCGCGACGGCGCCCAGCAGCACACTCACCAGGAACGGGCAGTAGATGGCCACGCGCACCGCTACCGCCCCCCACCGTGGTGCTGCGCCTCCGCCTGGGTCAGCAGACGCTGCAGCACGGGGACGTCGCCGGGGTCGAGCTCGTCGAGGAACCGGGCCAGGACGACGGTGCGGTCCGCGTCGCCGTCGAGCAGCCGGCGCATCCTGCGGGCTGCGGCCGTCGCGGTATCGGCCGGGGCATAGGCGTAGGCGCGGCCGGCGCGTTCCCGCGTGACGGCGTCCTTGGCGTGCAGCCGGGTCAGCGTCGTCATCACCGTGGTGTACGCGAGATCCCGGCCGAGCGCCGCCAGCACCGCACCCGGCGTCAGCGGGCGCCCCGCCGCCGCCAGCGCAGCGAGCACCTCGTTCTCCAGGTCGCCGCGTTCCCTACGGCGCCGCCCGGACATGCCCGCCATGCGCTCTCCTCTGCGAGTTACTACGTTCACGGTAGTTGGTCAGGCTAAAATGGCGCCTCGACCAAGCGAAGGAGCACGGCGGATGGGCTGGCTGCAGGCGATCGTCCTCGGGATCGTGGAGGGGCTCACCGAGTTCCTGCCGGTCTCGAGCACGGGACACCTCACGATCGTCGAGAAGTTCATGAAGCTGAAGGTCGACGACGCCGGCGTCACCGCCTTCACCGCCATCATCCAGGTCGGCGCCATCGTGGCGGTGATCATCTATTTCCGGCGGGACATCGTCCGGCTGGTCCTCGCGTTCGTGCGTGGCCTCACCGACGCGCGGGCGCGGCGGGATCCGGCCTGGCGGGAGGCCCTGGCCGTCATCGTCGGCACCGTCCCGATCGGCATCGTCGGCCTGGTCCTGCGCCACGTCGTGTCCGGCCCGCTGCGCAGCCTCTGGGTGGTGGCCGGGGCCCTGATCGTGTGGAGCGCGGTCATGGTGCTCGCCGAGCGGATGGGCCGCCAGAAGCGCGGCGAGGACTCGATCACGCTGACCGACGCGCTCGTCATCGGCGTCGTCCAGTGCGTCGCGCTCGTGCCGGGTGTCTCCCGGTCGGGGGCCACGATCAGCGCCGGGCTGTTCCGCGGGCTCGACCGGGTCGCCGCGACCCGCATCTCCTTCCTGCTCTCCATCCCGGCGCTGCTGGCGGCCGGCGGTCTCGAGGCGGTGACCCAGGCGAAGGCGGTGTCCTCCACCGTCGGCTGGGGGCCCACGCTGCTGGGGACGCTGGTCAGCCTCGTGGTCGGCTACGCGTCGATCGCCTGGCTGCTGCGCCTGGTGGCCCACCACCGGATCACCGTCTTCGTCCCCTACCGCGTCGCGATCGGCGTCCTGGTGGCCGTCCTGCTCGCCGCCGGAGTGATCACCGCCCGGTGACACCGCCTACCGAAGGGGGTCCTCCGTGCAGCTCGAACGGCTCGCCACCGACCTGATCGACGAGGCCGCGGGGCGATCCCACCGGACGGATCCGGTACTGCCCCGGACCGGCGGCCCCGCCGGCAACGCCCGGTTGACCGCCTGGACCGGCCTGATCCTGCTGGTGCTCGTCGTCGCCGAACTCGTCACCCTGCTCGACGTCCGGGGGCTGATCAGCTGGCACGTGGCCATCGGCGTGCTCCTCGTGCCGCCGGCCCTCCTGAAGACGGCGACGACCGGCTGGCGCTTCCTGCGGTACTACACCCGCGGCCGGCACTACGTGAGCGCCGGGCCGCCGGTCCTGGTGCTGCGGGTCCTCGGCCCGCTGGTCGTGCTGGCGACGCTCGGGGTGCTCGCTTCCGGCCTGGTGCTCATCGCGCTCGGCACCACGCGCGGCCGGCAACCCTTCCTCTCCCTGCTCGGGCAGCGCGTCGACTGGCTCACCGTTCACCAGGCCGTCTTCGTCGCCTTCGCCGTCGTCACCGGGGTGCACGCGCTCGCCCGGATCGTCCCGGCGGCCATGCTGGTGACCGGGCGGCGGAAGGAGAACCCGGGGCGCGCCGGAGACGTGCCCGGCGCTGCCGGCCGGGTCGCCGTCGTCGCGCTGACGCTGGCCGCCGCCGGCGTCGCGGCCGCGCTCATCCTCCCGGCGGCGTCCGGTTGGCAGCACGACCGGCCCGGCGCCCACACCTTCCACCAGGGCGACGGCCCGCCGCCCCCGTCAGCGCGTCCCTGACGGTCAGGTCGCGGCCCGCTGCGCCGGCGGGACCCAGCCGATCGCCGGGGCGACCTCCCGGACGATGGTCTCGAGCAGGTGGGCGTTGTACTCGACCCCGAGCATGTTCGGCACGGTGAGCAACAGGGTGTCGGCGCTCTGCACCGCGGCGTCCTTGGAGAGCTCCTCGGCCAGCGTGTCCGGTTCGCCGGCGTAGGTCTTGCCGAACCGGGCGCGCACCCCCTCGAGGATGCCGACCTGGTCGCCGCTCCGCGGCTCGCTGCCGAAGTAGCGGCGGTCGAGATCGGAGACGATCGGGACGACGCTGCGGCTCACCGAGACCCGCGGCTCACCCTCCCGGCCCGCGTCGGCCCAGGCCCGGCGGAAGAGCTCGATCTGCTCGGCCTGCAACTCGTCGAAGGGCACGCCGGTGTCCTCGCTGAGCAAGGTCGAGCTCATCAGGTTCATGCCCTGCTCGGCGGCCCAGACCGCTGTGGCGCGCGTGCCCGAGCCCCACCAGACGCGGTCGGCCAGGCCCGGGGACTGCGGCTGGATCGGCAGCCGGCCGGGCATCCCGCCGGTCATCCGCGGATCGGCGTCCACGACGGCGGCCCCCGCGATCGCGTGGCGGAAGAGGGCGGTCTTCTGCCGGGCCAGATGGCTGTCGCCACCTTCCTCCTGAGGCACGTATCCGAAGGCCTCCGACCCCCGCAACGCCGTCTCGGGTGACCCGCGGCCGATCCCGAGCTGCAGCCGTCCGTCACTGATCAGGTCCGTGGCCGCCGCCTCCTCGGCCATGTACAGCGGGTTCTCGTAGCGCATGTCGATCACGGCAGTGCCGATCTCGATCCGGCCGGTGCGGGCGGCGATCGCCGCGAGCAGCGGGAACGGGGAGGCGAGCTGGCGGGCGAAGTGGTGCACGCGGAGGTAGGCGCCGTCCACCCCCAGCTCCTCGGCGACGACCGCCAGCTCCACCGACTGCACGAGGGCGTCGCGCGCCGTCCGGACCTGGGAGCCGGGGGCCGGCTGCCAGTGCCCGAACGACAGGAACCCGATCTTCTTGTCCACCACGCGCCTTCCGTCCGTGCCGAGGAGCTGCCAATGCGCCGGCGTTCCGTTGGTGAAGAATGCCCACCGGAGCGTCATCCCGGCAGGTCACTCACGTTGAGTGACGACGCGATCACGACTCTCCGTAGGCAGGTTCCGCCACTCAGCGGCCTTCATGCCCGACCCTGTCCAGGTGAGTCTCCCCGCCCGCGACGCGCCGAGGACCCCGGCCGGCGCTGCTTCAGCTGCCGCCGGTCAACGGCCGCGGGCCATCGACACGCTGCTCGCCGACCGCGGCCAGCTGTTCCAGGCGCTGTTCCTCAGCGCGCCGATCGCCAAGGCGCTGGTCGACCTCGACGGGCACATTCTCGTCGCCAACCCGGTGATGTGCGCGCTCACCGGCCGGACCCAGGAGGAACTCTCCGGCCGGCACATCGACCTGCTGGCCCACCCCGACGAGCCGCCGGTCACCGATCTCGGCCTCGTGCCGGCGCCTGGCGAGCCCCCGATGGACCCCCACCTCCTGTTCGACGGCGAGCGCCGGCTGCGCCGCATCGACGGCACGGAGCTGTGGGTCATCCAGGCCCACGAGGTCGTCCGGCACACCAACGGCACGCCGCAGTTCGTCGTCCTCTCCCTCGTCGACGTCACCGACCGCCGCCGGGCCGAGGAGGACGTCGTCCGCCGCACGTTCACCGACCCGCTCACCGGCCTGCCCAACCGGCGGGCGCTCACCGACCGGCTGCGGCATGCGGTGGCGCTGTCCCGCCGGCGCGGCCTGCAGGTCGGGCTGGTGCACCTGAACATCGACCGGTTCAAGGCCGTCAACGAGGCCCTCGGGCACGAGGCGGGCGACCTGCTGCTCAGTCAGGTGGCCGACCGGCTGCGCTGGAGCACCCGCGTGGAGGACACCGCCGTGCGGCTCGGCGCCGACGAGTTCCTCGTCGTCGCGGAGGACGTCGAGGACCTGGAGGGGCTGCGCGCGTTGGCCGACCGGCTGCTCAGCGTCCTCGACGAGCCGTTCATCGTCAGCGAGCGGGAGATCGTCCTGTCCGCCAGCGTCGGGCTCACCCTCGGCTCGGACATGACGCCCGACGACCTCCTGCGCCAGGCGCAGAGCGCGCTCACCAAGGCCAAGTCCGACGGCAGCCGCGCCCGCATCGAGGTGAGCGACGGCGTCCTGTCCAGCGGCGAGGTCGACGAGCTGCAGCTGGAGACCGAACTGCGGCACGCCCTCGACAACGAGGAGCTGCGGCTCTTCTACCAACCGATCGTGCACCTGGCCGACGAGACGCTGCTGGGCTACGAGGCGCTCGTGCGCTGGCAGCACCCGATCCGCGGGCTCCTGCCGCCGGCGGCGTTCCTGAGCGCTGCCGAGAACAACCGGCTCACCGGCCGGCTCGGCGAGTGGGTGCTGCGCCGGGCCTGCACCGACGCCGCGGGCTGGCCCGGTGGCCTGCGCGTGCACGTGAACATCTCCGCGCGACACCTGGCCGAGGACGGCTTCAGCGAGCTGGTCGCCGCCGCACTGGAGGACTCCGGCCTGAGCCCCGAGCGCCTCGAGCTGGAGATCACCGAGTCGACGGCGCTGTTCGCCGCCGAGGCCACGCTGTACTCGGTCGCGAAGGTGACCGAGCACGGCGTCACCCTGGCCCTCGACGACTTCGGCACCGGCTACTCGGCGATCACGGCCCTGCACCGGCTGCCGATCCACACGGTCAAGATCGACCGCTCCTTCGTCGCCGACGTCGTCACCGAGCCCTCCACCGCCGCGCTGGTGCACGGCCTCCTGCAGCTGGGCCGTGGCATGGGCCTGCAGGTGATCGCCGAGGGCATCGAGGACCTCGACCAGGCCGACTGGCTGCTCCGGCACGGCTGCGCCATGGCGCAGGGCTACGCGTTCGGCCGCCCTGCGCCGCTGCCCAGCACGGCGGACCTGCTGCTCAGCTCCCTCGACGACGAGACCCCCGTCGAGCAGTTGACCGACGAGACGCCGGCGCGGCTGACCGACGACGTCGCGTCGATCGTCGTACGGACGGCGGCGACCGGGGTCCACGAGACCGCGGACCTCACCGGCGAGTTCGACGCGGTCGCGGAGGCGCCGGATGAACCCGAGGACGACCCGGGCGTCGCGTTCCCCGTGCCGCGCACCGGCGACCCCGCCGAGGACCTCATCGACGCGTCCACGGGCGAGTTCGACGCCATCCCCGAGGACCCGCCCGAGGACTGAGCCGGTCACTCACTGCAGGGGCAGGTCCGTACGGTCGCCCGGCTCCCGCGGGCCGAGGATCCGCCGCTCCGTCTCGGCGATCCGGACGTCGTTGATGCTCGCCTCCCGACGGCGCATCAGCCCGTCGGGGGCGAACTCCCACTGCTCGTTGCCGTACGAGCGCCACCACTGGCCGGAGGCGTCGCGGCACTCGTACTGGAACCGGACGGCGATGCGGGTCTCGGTGAAGGCCCAGAGCTGCTTGCGCAGCGCGTAGTCCAATTCGCGCTCCCATTTGCCGGTCAGGAAGACGACGACGGCAGGACGGCCGTGCAGGAACTCGTCGCGGTTCCGCCAGACGGCGTCCTCGGTGTAGGCCTGCGCGACCCGCACGGGGTCGCGGGTGTTCCAGGCGTCCTCGGCGGCTTGCACCTTCTGCAGCGCGGTCTCCATGGTGAACGGCGGGAACGGTGGGCGGGACATCGGGCTCCTC
>JAODNJ010000466.1 GCA_025465155.1 Frankiales bacterium | reverse complement strand
TCGCCGGCACGGTCAACGTCGGCGGCGAGGGCACCCTGCTGCTCTCCCAGGCGATCCGCCGTCTCGGCCGGGTGCAGGTCCCGGTCCCGACGCCCGCGCTCGGCGGGGTCGGCCGGGTGTCGCGCCGCTTCGGGTTCGTCGACTACTCCCCGGAGCAGATGCGATTCCTCAACTTCGGCCGGGTAGTGGACACCACCGTGTTGCGCACCGAGTTCGGCTACACGCCCCGGTACAGCACCGCGGCCGCGCTCGACGACTACGCCGTGACCGTGCGGCCGGTCGTGTCGCCGCAGCTGGTGGACGCCGCGGCGACGCGCGCGCGGCGGCTGGTCGAGCGCGTCGGCAGCACGGCCGACGCGGTCGGCGACCGGCTCCGCCCGGCGCCGCCGACCCCGGGGCTGCGGGCGGTGCGCGATGCCTGAGGCCCGTGTGATCCGGCTGCGCCCGGAGGACGAGGAGCCGGTCGCGCCGCCGGCGCAGGGCCGGACGTGGGAGGAGCAGGTCGCCGGCGGTGTGGACTTCCTCCACCGTCGGCTGACCGGGACCTACGAGACGGACGAGTTCGGCTTCGACCCCGACCTGACCGACCACGCGCTGCTGCCGCTGCTGCGGCCGCTCTTCCACAAGTATTTCCGCGTCGAGGCGCAGGGGCTGGAGAACGTGCCGTCCCAGGCCGGCGCGCTGGTCGTCGCGAACCACTCCGGGACACTGCCGATCGATGCACTGATGACCATCGTGGCACTGCACGACGAGCACCCGGCGAACCGGCGGCTGCGGCTGCTCGGGGCCGACCTCGTGTTCGAGATGCCGTTCATCGGCTCCATGGCCCGCAAGATGGGCACCACGCTGGCGTGCAATGAGGACGCCGAGCGGCTGCTCACGGAGAACGAGCTGGTCGGAGTCTTCCCCGAGGGATTCAAGGGCATCGGGAAGCCCTTCCGCGAGCGGTACACCCTGCAGAGGTTCGGTCGGGGCGGTTTCGTCACCGCGGCACTGCGCACCGGTGCGCCGATCATCCCGTGTGCCATCGTGGGGGCCGAGGAGATCTACCCGATGATCGGGAACGCGAAGACGGCGGCCCGGCTGTTCGGCCTGCCGTACTTCCCGATCACGCCGACGTTCCCGCTGCTCGGCCCGCTCGGCCTGGTTCCGCTGCCGTCGAAGTGGCTCATCGCGTTCGGCGAGCCGATCGACACCGCGTCCTACGGGCCTGGAGCCGCCGAGGACCCGATGCTGGTCTTCAACCTGACCGACCAGGTCCGCGAGACCATCCAGCAGGCGATCTACCAGCTCCTCCTGCAGCGGAGATCCGTCTTCGGGTAGGTCAGAAGCGCAACTTGTTCCTCCGGCGCAGGGCGATCGCACCGCCGACGAGGCCACCGGACAGCGCCGCCGCCGCCACCGTGGGCACGCCGATCTTGGCGGCCTTGCGGCCGGTCCGGAAGTCGCTGACCCGCCACCCCCGCGAGCGGGCCACCGACCGCAGCTCGGTGTCGGGGTTCACCGCGACCGCCGTCCCGACGAGGGTCAGCATCGGCAGGTCGTTGGACGAGTCGCTGTAGGCGGTGCAGCGGGAGAGGTCCAGGCCTTCCCGCGCGGCGAGCGCCCGGACCGCCTCGGCCTTCGCCTCTCCGTGCATCAACTCGCCGACGAGCCGGCCGGTGTACTGGCCGTCCTTCACCTCGGCGACCGTCCCGAGAGCCCCGGTCAGGCCCAGCCGCCGGGCGATGATGCGGGCGAGCTCCACAGGGGTGGCGGTCACCAGCCAGACCCGCTGGCCGGCGTCGAGATGCTTCTGCGCCAGCATCCGCGTGCCGTTCCAGATCCGGTCGGCCATGAGCTCGTCGTAGATCTCCTCGCCCGCCTGGACGATCTCGGAGACCGACCTTCCCGCGACGAATGACAGCGCGTTGTCGCGGATGGTGTGCATGTCGTCGGCGCTCTCGCTGCCGGCGATCCTGAACTTGGCCTGCTGCCAGACGAACGAGGCGACGTCGCGGGCGGTGAAGTACTTCCGCGCTGCGAGGCCGCGGGCGAACCAGAACAGCGAGGCGCCCATCATCATCGTGTTGTCGACGTCGAAGAACGCCGCGGCGGTCGGGTCGGGCTGCGCGGCGGGCGGCGCCGCCACCTCGGCGGCTGCCGCCGACGCCTCTCCTGCTGCGTGGGCCCGGGTCTCGTGGTCCGTCGCCTCGTGTGCGCGCGCCCGGCCGCGGAAGGGCACTCGCGTCAACGCAGAACCTCCGTGCGATCGACCGCCCGCCGGCGGTTCCCGACGACAGCGACCCTAGTGGGCGGAGATGAACCCCTGCCGACCCGGGCGAGGGGACGGTTCAGCAGTTGCCGACCGTCACCAGCGGCGGGAGGCACAACCCGGGGCCGGGTGTCCCGGGAGCGCTCCCCGTGCTTCCCGGGCTCCCCGGCAGCGGTTGGACTGGTGGGAGCGGAACGGTGATCGGCGGCGTCGGGCCCGGTGTCGGCACGACGCCGCCGGGGCCGGGCAGCGCAGGGGTCGGCACGGTGTTCGTACCGGCCGTACCGGTCGATCCGGGGTTGCCGGCGCTCGGAGCGCCACCGCCTCCGGCGGGCGGGGACGTCGGGACGCCGGTCGTCGTGGTCCCGGCCTGCGGCGGCGACCCCGACGGGCCGGTGACCGTGTTCCCACCCGTCACGGGCGGCACGGAGGGGCACGGCGCGGGGATGGGGCCCAGCGCGTCGCTTCCGCGGGTGGCGGCGCCCGACGGGCAGGACACGGCCGTGGACAGCGCGTCCGCCCGGACCCCGATCCGGGTCAGTAGGTCCAGTGACCGCGCCGCCGCGTCCCGCGCCGACGCCGGCACGGCGGGCGCCGCGGTCGCGAGCGCGGCGCGCTGCCCGCCGCTCCAGGTCGCGAGATCGTGGACCGGCAGGCTGCTGCGGGTCTGCACCGCCCGCGAGGTCAGCCAGGCGGCGCCCTCCGTCGACTGCTGGTCCATCACCCGCAGCGTCGAGACCGCCAGCGCGCCGTCCTGGGGGCTGTGCAGGGCGGCGAGCTCCGCCAGCCGGGTGCTCGCGAAGCCGAGCAGCGTCTGGCCCCGGGCGTCGCCGGCGAGGGCGAGCTGGGACTGCTCGGTCCCGCGCTTGAGGCCGTACAGGACATCGCCGGGCCGTGCGCCGGTGGAGACGGCGACCAGCGTCGCGACCGCCGTGACGGCCAGCGCTGCGGCTGCCAGCCCCGCGGTGAGCCGGCGGCGCCCACGCGACGCCGGAGCGTCCGTGGCGCGGAGGGCCAGCAGCCGTCGCCAGGCCGGAGCGGGCTGCGGCGCCGGTTCCGGGCTCCGGACAGCAGCCATGGCCACCAGCCGGGCGCGGGTGGCCTCCCGGAACGCCGGGTCCGGCTCCCCGTCCATCGCGGTGCCGAGGGAGCGCAGCCGGGCGACGACCGTCTCCTCCCGGTCGCGCACGGCGGCGCGGCGGCTGCTCGCCACGGGGCCGTCGTGCGGGGTCACCTGGTTCCTCCGGAGATCGCTTCCCGGGGGCACGACAGACTCGGCCCCCGTTTCACCATGGACAACGACGGGGTACGCGCAGACGTTACGCAGTCCCCGGGCCGGGTTCCGGTCATCGCAGACCCTCCGGCAGCAGCCCCGCCAGACGCCGGACGGCGCGGTGCTGGAGCGCCTTGATGGCCCCGTCCTTCTTGCCCATGATCGCGGCGGTCTCGGAGACCGACAGGCCGTGCAGGAACCGCAGCACGATGCACTCCTGCTGTTCGCTGCCCAGCTGCTTCACGCAGGCCAGCAGTTGCTCGTTGGTGAGGTGCTGCACCACGGCGTCCTCCGGGCCGTCGGTGGCACGGTCGGCGTCGCGCATGTCCGCCGTCGTCACCTCGAGCCGGAAGCGGCTGCTCTTCACGTGGTCACGCACGATGTTGCGGGCGATCGTGACCAGCCAGGCGCCGACGTCGCGGCCCTGGAAGGACAACGAGTCGATACGGCGGAGGGCGCGGACGAAGGTCTCGCTGGTCACGTCCTCGGCCAGCACGCGGTCGCCGACCCGGGACCACACGTAGCGGTGCACCATGGTCACGTACTGGTCGTAGAGCTCCCCGAACGCCTCGGCGTCGCCCTCCTGTGTCCGCCGGACGAGCTCCCAGACGTCGCGCTGGGTGGCGTCGGGGACCAGCCCGGCGTCCTCGAGCTCCGCCAGGTCCTCGGCGACCTCCTCGGTGACGTCACTGGCGACGTCCCCGGTCGGGGCGGCCACGTCCCGGAGACGCTCGCTGCTGGCCCGCGGGAACGGCGTCGGCCGGGTTCCCCGGGGCTCCGCCGGGACCGCGGCTGCGTGCTGCCGGGCGGTCTCCACGGGGCGGGGCGCGGGCATGGCGGGCGATCGACCTCCTCGTCTGCCCGCCGAGCCGGACGGCTCTCCCGGCGCGTCCGGCCGGAACCAGCCGGTCGCGCATGCTGCGGGGCTGGAGCCATGGTGACAACATCGCCCCAGCCCGTCCACGCGGGACCGGCCGATCGGGCCCGGCCGAACCCGGCCGGGTGACCGATCGCAGGCGAGAACGGCGACACATCGCCACCGACGACAGGAGAGGTTACGTGACCGAGGCCGGCTCGTCGCTGTCCGCGCTGGTGCGGGCCTCCGCCTCCCGGCGTCCCGACGCCCCCGCTCTGGTCGCCGGGGACGCACGCCTGACGTGGGCGGAGCTCGACGCTGCCGTCGACCGCGCGGCCGCCGGATACGCCGAGCGCGGTCTGGCCCCCGGGGAGCGCGTCGCCGTGCAACTCCCGAACGGCGTCGACTGGTTGCTGGCCGCCGTGGGAGCGCTGCGGGCGGGCCTCGTCGTCGTCCCGGTCAACACCGCCTACACCGACCCCGAGCTCGAGTACGTGCTCACCGACTCCGGCTCCTCGTTGCTGGTGACGGCGGACGAGCGTGCCCCCGTGGCGGGCGTCCCCGTCTGCGTGGGGCCGCCCGCTGCCGGCGGACCACCGCCGGAGGTCGAGGTGGACCCCGCCGCCCCGGCCGTCCTCTGCTACACCAGCGGCACGACCGGCCGACCGCGCGGCGCAATCCTCAGCTCGGCGGCGCTGCGGGCCAACCAGGAGCAGTGCCTGGCCATGACCCCCCCGCCGGTGCAGCAGGACGACCGCGTGCTACTGGTCCTGCCGCTGTTCCACGTCTACGGCCTCAACGCCGGCTTCGGCCTCGTGGCCGCGACCGGCGCCTGCGCCGTGCTGGAGGCCGCCTTCGACCCGCGCGAGTCGCTCCGGCTGATGGCCCAGGAGGAGGTGAGCGCGGTCCCCGGGGCACCGCCGATGTACCAGGCGTGGCTCGCCGTCGCCGACGCCGAGGGCAGTGACGCGCCTCTGCGACGGGCGTTCGCGGCGGTCCGGGTGGCCTCGTCCGGCGCGGCGCCCCTGCCGGAGGAGACCTGGACGGCGATGCGCGACCGGGCGGCGGTCACCGTGTGGGAGGGCTACGGGCTGACCGAGGCCGGCCCGGTGGTGGCGAGCACGCTGGCCGGCGGCCGGCTCAAGCCCAACTGCATCGGCGTCCCGTTGCCCGGCGTCGAGGTGGAACTCCGCGACACCGCGGCGTCCGCGGGGGAACGCGACGAGGAGTCCGGCCCACCGCGCGACGGGGACGACGACACCGACCTGGGTCCCGGCGAGATGTGGATCCGCGGCGCCAACCTGTTCTCGGGGTACTGGCCCGACGGTGCCGACGGTCCCGATGCCGAGGGTTGGCTGGCCACCGGCGACCTCGCCTACCGCGACTCCGACGGCGACCTGCACCTCGCCGACCGGCGCAGCGACCTCGTCCTGGTGAGTGGCTTCAACGTCTACCCGGCCGAGGTGGAGCGCGTCCTCGAGGCCCACCCGGCGGTGAAGGAGAGCGCGGTCATCGGTGTGCCCGACCAGCGCACCGGCGCCGCGGTCCGGGCCGTCGTCGTCCTGGAAGAGGGAGAGCACGCCACGGCGGAGGAGCTGCGCGAGCACGCGGCGGCCTCGCTCGCCCGCTACAAGGTCCCGACCTCGGTGTCCTTCCTCCCGGCGCTGCCGCACTCGCTCACCGGCAAGGTCAGCCGGGCACGGCTGCGCGAGCTCGGCCTCACCCGCGCCTCGGCCGACGACGACGGGACCGAGGTCCGGGGCGTCGCCGGTGCCTGAGCCGCGACTGCAGCTGCTCACCCGGGAGGGCTGTCACCTGTGCGCGACCGCCGAGGAGACGCTGGCCTCCCTGGCGGCCGAAGCCGGGCTGGACCCCGTCACGGTCGACGTCGACGCCGATCCGGAGCTGCGGGCGGAGTACGGCGATCGGGTACCGGTGGTGCTCCTGGACGGCCGGGAGCACTCGTACTTCACCGTGGACGTGCCCCGGCTGCGCCGCGACCTCGGTCTCGGGTGACCCCGGAGGGCCGCCGCGGGCCTCGTTCCGGGTGGTCTCCGCCACAGCGCCACCCGTCCGGGCTGCTCAGCGGGGCGCGGCGGCTCGCGCGACTTTGTTCCGGCGTTCACAAGCGGTTACCGTGGCGTTGCCGGGCCGATCGGGTCCCGGTTTCCCGATGTCAGATGCGCCTCGTGGCGCGCCGCCCCGGATCCACCGGGACGGCGGCGCGAGCGCTGGAGAGAGTGCACCGTGTCGCAGCCGCGGCCCCGGACGATTCCGGAGGCAACCGTCGCTCGTCTGGCGGTGTACCTCCGGGTGCTCAGCGGCCTCGCGGACGGCGGCCGCAGCACCGTCTCGTCCGGCGAGCTCGCCTCGGCGGCCGGCGTGAATCCTGCCGGGTTGCGCAAGGACCTCTCTCATCTGGGTCCCTGCGGGGTACGGGGGGTCGGTTATGAGGTCGCCACGCTGCGCCGCCGGATCGCCGCCGTGCTGGGCGGCGAGCAGTCGCGGGCGTGCGTCCTCGTCGGGATCGGCAACCTGGGTTCCGCGCTGGCCGACTACGCCGGCTTCGGCACCCGCGGGTTCGAGTTCGTCGGCCTCTTCGACTCCGCGCCGGGACGCGTCGGCCAGCTCATCGGTGGCCGCACCGTGCGCCCGATGGACGACGTCGAGGAGGTCGTCACCGCGACCCGCGCCTCCATCGGGGTCATCGCCACACCGGCCGAGGTCGCCCAGCCGGTCTGCGACCGGCTGGTCGCGGCCGGGGTGAGGAGCATCTTGAACTTCGCGCCCGTCGCGCTCGCGGCCCCCGCCGGGGTCGACGTGCGCCAGGTCGACCTCTCGGTCGAGCTGCAGGTCCTCGCCTTCCTCGGACAGCAGCGGCAGGTGCCCGCGGCCCTGGCGGGAGGGATGGCATGACCCTGCTGGCCGTCGGCGTGAGCCATCAGACCGCTCCGGTATCCCTGCTCGAGCAGTTCGCCATGGCACGGGACGACACCGTCAAGGCGCTGCACGAGCTGCTCGAGAGCGACCACGTCAGCGAGGCCATCGTGCTGGCGACCTGCAACCGCGTGGAGGTCTTCGCGGAGGTCGACCGCTTCCACGGCGGCGTCTCGGAGGTCAGCCGGGTGCTGGCCCGCCAGGCCGGCGCAACGGTCGAGGAGCTCTCCCCGTACGTGACAGTGCACTACGAGGACCAGGCGGTGGCGCACCTGTTCACCGTCGCCGCGGGGCTGGACTCCATGGTCATCGGCGAGACGCAGGTCCTCGGACAGCTGCGCGCCGCCTACGCCCTCGCCCAGGAGGAGGGCACGGTCGGGCGGGCCCTGCACCCGATCGCCCAGCGGGCGCTGCGGGTGGGCAAGCGGGTGCACGCCGAGACCGGCATCGACAAGGCCGGCGCGTCACTCGTGACGGTCGCCCTCGACCGCGCCGAGGGGCGCATCGGCAGCCTGCAGGGGCGGCCGGTGCTGGTCGTCGGCGCCGGGTCGATGGGTGCGCTGGCGGCCACGACGCTGGCCCGCCGCGGCGCGGGCGTCACCGTCATCAGCCGGACGCCCGACCATGCGGCACGGCTGGCCGAGAGCATCGGCGGTCGCCCGGCGCAGCTGGCCGGGCTGACCGAGGAGATGGCGGCCGCCGACGTCGTCGTCACCTGCACGGGAGCGAGCGGGATCGTCGTCGGCACCGAGCCGGTCGCCGCGGCGATGGCCGGCCGCGATGGCCGGCCGCTCGTCGTGGTGGATCTCGCGCTACCGCGCGACGTCGACCCCGTCGTGGCCTCGCTCCCGGGTGTGCACGTCGTCGACCTCGCACTTCTGCAGGGCGACCGGAGGTCGGCCACCGACGTGCCGATGGCCGGTTCGGTCGCTGCGGCCGACGTCGCCGGGGCACGGTCGATCATCGAGGCCGAGACCTCGCTGCTGCGCTCCGAGCGGCACGCGGCGGCTGTCGCGCCCACGGTCTCGGCGCTGCGCAGCCAGGCCGCCGAAGTGGTCGACGGGGAGCTGCTGCGGTTGTCCACCCGCCTGACCGACCTCGACGCCCGCGCGCGCTCCGAGATCGCCCGCACCGTCCACCGTGTCGTCGACAAGCTGCTGCACGAGCCCACCGTGCGGGTGAAGGAGCTGTCCAGCGCCCCCGGCGGCACCGACTACGCCGGTGCGCTGCGCGCCCTGTTCGGACTGGCCATCGACACCGACATCGTCGACGGGGACGGCGGCCTGGCCGGCGCGATGACCGTCGACCCCGAGGAGCTGCGCCCCGACCTGCGCCCCGACCTGCGCCCCGACCTGCGCGGCCCAGGTGGGGCGGCATGACCGCCGCCACCTCGACCCTGCGGCTCGGGACCCGTGCCAGCATGCTGGCCCGCGTCCAGTCGCAGACGGTCGCCGACGCCGTCACCGCGGCCACCGGGACCCCTGTCCAGCTGGTGACGATCAGCACCGAGGGTGACCGCTCGGCCTCCGCGATCGCGCAGCTGGGCGGTACCGGCGTGTTCGTCACGGCGATCCGCCAGGCGCTGCTGGACGGGACGGTCGACTTCGCGGTGCACAGCTACAAGGACCTGCCCACGGCCCCGGCCGAGGGCCTGACCCTCGCCGCCGTCCCGTCGCGCGAGGATCCGCGGGACGCGCTGGTCGCCCGCGACGGCCTCACCCTCGGCGAGCTGCCCCCCGGCGCGAGGGTGGGCACGGGCGCGCCCCGACGGGTGGCCCAGCTGAGGGCGCTGGGCCTCGGCCTCGACGTGGTGCCGATCCGCGGGAACGTCGACAGCCGCATGAAGCGCGTCCGTGGCGTCGGCGAGCCGGGTGACCTGGACGCCGTCGTGCTCGCCCGCGCCGGGCTGGCCCGCCTCGGCCGGCTCGACGTCGTCACCGAGAGCCTCGACCCCCTGCAGGTGCTGCCCGCGCCGGCCCAGGGCGCCCTGGCCATCGAGTGCCGTGACGGCGACGCGCGCACCCGCGAGCTGCTCGCTCCCCTCGACGACGCCGTCACGCGCGCCTGCGTCGCCGCGGAGCGCGCCGCGCTGACCGCCCTCGAGGCCGGCTGCAGCGCCCCGGTCGCCGCCTACGCCGACGTGGCGGAGGGCGAGCACGGCCCTGAACTGTTCCTCCGTGCCTCGGTGACCGCACTCGACGGCAGCGACGCCGTCCGCAGCTCGGTCACCGGTCCGGCCGCAGAGGCCGCACGGCTCGGCCGCGAGATCGCTGCCGAGCTGCTCGACCGTGGAGCCGCCGAGCTGATGGCGGCATCGCGATGACCGTTACCCCAGACCCCCGCTCACGCCCGTCACAGGGCCAGAACCAGGAGCACGTCATGACGCGCTTCCGCAAGCAGCCCGGCGCCCCCGCCGGCACCGTCGTCTTCGTCGGTGCCGGCCCCGGGGATCCCGGCATGCTCACCGCCCGCGCCGCCGAGGCGCTGGCAGCGGCCACCCTCGTCCTCGTCGACCCCGAGGTCTCCACCGCCGTCCAGGACGTCGTTCGCGAGACCGCGCCCGGCACCGAGCTGGAGCCCGCTGTCGGCGAGCCCACGGAGATCGCGAAGGCGGCCGTCGCGGCCGCCAAGAACGGCGGGTCGGTCGTCCGGCTCGTCGCCGGCGACCCCTACAGCAGCGACGCCGTGGTCAAGGAGGTGCTGGCCGTCGGCCGGACCTCGGTGCCCTTCGACGTCGTGCCCGGCGTGGCCACCGCCACCGCGGTCCCTGCCTTCGCGGGCGTCGCCGTCGGCGGTGCCGCACTGACCGTGGACCTGCGCGGCGAGGCCGACCTGCCGGCCTTCGGCGCGGCGGCCGCGGCCACCGGTGCGACGGTGGTGCTGGAGGGCTCCGCCGAGGACCTGCCGGAGGCCGCCTCCCGGTTGGTCGAGGGCGGCCTCTCCGGGTCCACGCCGGTCGTCGTCACCAGCGGCGGCTCGGGCACCGCGCAGAAGAGCGTCGTCGCCAAGCTGGCCGGCGTGGCGGAGAAGACCGCGGGCCTGGACGCGTTCACCGGTCCGGTCGTCGCCACCGTCGGCGCCGGCGTGGACAAGCGGGCCCGGCTGTCGTGGTGGGAGAGCCGGCCGCTGTTCGGCTGGCGGGTGCTCGTGCCGCGCACCAAGGACCAGGCCGGGGAGATGAGCGACCGGCTGCGCGCCTACGGTGCCGTGCCGGTCGAGGTGCCGACCATCGCCGTCGAGCCCCCGCGCAGCCCCGCGCAGATGGACCGCGCCATCAAGGGCCTGGTCACCGGCCGCTACGGCTGGATCGTGTTCACCTCGGTCAACGCGGTGAAGGCGGTCCGCGAGAAGTTCACCGAGCTGGGCCTGGACGCCCGCGCATTCGCCGGCGTCAAGGTGGCCTGCGTGGGCGAGCAGACCGCCGACGCCGTCCGCGCGTTCGGCATCGTGCCGGAGCTGGTGCCGACCGGCCAGCAGTCCAGCGAGGGCCTGCTGGCGGACTTCCCGCCCTACGACGACGTGTTCGACCCGATCGACCGCGTGCTGCTGCCCCGGGCCGACATCGCGACGGAGACCCTCGCCGCGGGTCTCAAGGACCGCGGCTGGGAGATCGACGACGTGACGGCGTACCGGACCGTCCGGGCGGCGCCCCCGGCGGCCGCCGTCCGCGAGGCGATCAAGGGCGGTGGATTCGACGCCGTCTGCTTCACCTCGTCGAGCACCGTCCGCAACCTGGTCGGCATCGCCGGCAAGCCGCACGCCCGGACGGTCGTGGCCGTGATCGGCCCCGCGACGGCGGCCAGCGCCCAGGAGTTCGGCCTGCGCGTCGACGTGCAGCCGGAGACCGCGGCCATCGGCCCGCTGGTCGACGCGCTCGCGGAGCACGCTGCGTCGCTGCGGGCGTCGGAGGACGGGGCGGGCAAGTGACGCGGCCCGGCGGTGCCACTCCGGCGTTTGCGCGCGGACGGCGGCTGCGGTCGACCCCGGCCCTGCGCCGGCTGACCGCGCAGACCCGGCTCGCCCCGGCCGACTTCGTGCTGCCCGTCTTCGTCAAGGAGGGCATCACCGATCCTGTGCCGATCTCCTCGATGCCCGGCGTCGTCCAGCACACGCTGGACTCGCTGCGCAAGGCAGCCCACGAGGCGGCCGACGCCGGCATCGGCGGGCTGATCCTCTTCGGCATCCCCGCCGAGAAGGACCCGGTCGGCTCGCAGGCCGACGCCGCCGAGGGAATCGTCAACGTCGCGCTGCAGCAGCTGCGGGCCGACCTCGGCGACGAGCTGGTGCTCATGGCCGACCTCTGCCTGTGCGAGTACACCGACCACGGGCACTGCGGGATCGTCACGCCGGCCGGCGTCGTCGACAACGATCCCACCCTGGACCGCTACGCCTCGGTGGCGATCGCCCAGGCCCGGGCCGGGGCGCACGTGATCGCCCCCAGCGGGATGATGGACGGCCAGGTCGCGGCGATCCGGCGGGCCCTGGACGGCGCCGGCTACACGGAGACGCCGATCCTCGCCTACGCCGCGAAGTACGCCTCGTCCTTCTACGGCCCCTTCCGGGAGGCGGCCGAGGGCGCGCCGCAGTTCGGCGACCGGGCGACGTATCAGATGGACCCGCCGAACGCCGACGAGGCGCTGCGCGAGGTGGCGCAGGACCTCGCCGAGGGCGCCGACGCCGTCATGGTCAAGCCCGCGCTGCCCTACCTCGACATCGTGACCCGGGTCGCCGACGCGGTCGACGTCCCGGTGAGCGCGTACCAGGTCAGCGGCGAGTACGCGATGCTCGAGGCGGCCGCGGCCCTTGGCTGGGTGGACCGCCGGCGGGCGATCCTCGAGACACTCACCGCGATCCGCCGGGCCGGCGCCGGCTCGGTGCTCACCTACTGGGCGGTGGAAGCGGCCCGCTGGCTGCGCTGATGTCCGGCCCGCGTTGATGCCGGTGGCCGGCGCCCGGTACACCGAGCCGGGCGGCTCCTGGCGGCCGTTCTGGCTGATCGCCGCCTTCCTGACGGTGCTGCTGGTCGTCGACCTGGCCCTGCCGGGCGGGGGCGCGCCGGCGCTCGTCTGGGTGCTCGCGTTCGTCGCCGTCCTGGGGGTCGTGGGCGGCGGCGTGCTCTCCGCCCGGCGGGTGTGGACGGTGCGGATCGACGGCCGGGGGCCGGACGCCGAGCTTGCCGTGGGGCGGGAGCGGGTCCTGCTGGCCGAGGTCGACACGGCCCACCTCCGGGCCGTGCGCGACGGCGACGCAGGTGTCGACGCCGGCGCGCCCGTGCTGGGCGGCGGGTGGTCGGTGCCGCGCGGCCGCACCGGGCTGCCGTTGCGGCTGGCCGACGGACGCACCGTCCTCGTCCCCACCCGCGACCCCGCGGCGCTCATCGGGGCCCTGCTCGACGGCGACGGCGACACCCCGGAGGGCGACTCAGGTTCACGTAGGACACTGGACGGGTGACCTCGCTGGACACCGCCCCCTATGCCTACGAGGCCCCCACGTCGGCCGAGCTCTTCGCCCGCGCGCAGCAGGTCATCCCCGGGGGGGTGAACAGCCCGGTCCGCGCCTTCCGTGCGGTGGGCGGAACCCCACGGTTCATGTCCCAGGCCGCCGGGTCGTGGCTCGCCGATGCCGACGGCCGCCGCTACGTCGACCTGGTCAGCTCCTGGGGCCCGATGATCCTCGGCCACGCCCACCCGGCCGTGGTGGAGGCGGTCAGCGCCGCAGCCCGGCGGGGGCTCTCGTTCGGCGCCCCGACCGAGGGTGAGGTGGAGCTGGCCGAGGAGATCATCGACCGGATGCCGCCGGTGGCGAAGGTGCGGCTGGTCAACTCCGGTACCGAGGCCGTGCTCTCGGCGGTCCGGCTGGCCCGCGGTGCCACCGGCCGCCCGCTGATCGTGAAGTTCGCGGGCTGCTACCACGGTCACGTCGACGCGCTCCTGGCGTCGGCCGGCTCCGGCGTGGCCACCCTGGGTCTCCCCGACACCCCCGGAGTCACCACCGGCGCGGCGTCCGACACGGTGGTGCTTCCCTACAACGACGTCGGCGCGGTCGAGGCGGTCTTCGCCGAGCGGGGCGGTGACATCGCCTGCGTCATCACCGAGGCGGCGGCGGGCAACATGGGCGTCGTCCCGCCGCTCGACGGGTTCAACATGGCGCTGCGCCGGATCACTGCCGCGCACGGCGCGCTGCTGATCCTCGACGAGGTGATGACCGGCTTCCGCGTCTCCCGTTCCGGCTGGTACGGCCTCGACCCGGTGGACGCCGACCTGTTCACCTTCGGCAAGGTCATGGGCGGCGGGCTGCCGGCTGCCGCCTTCGGCGGGCGGGCCGACCTGATGGACCAGCTCGCGCCCGCCGGCCCCGTGTACCAGGCCGGCACGCTGTCCGGGAATCCGGTGGCGGTCGCCGCCGGGCTCACCACGCTGCGGCACTGCACGGACGCCGTCTACGCCGCCTGTGACGAGGTCGCCGCGGTGCTCCGCGGGGCGGCCAGCGCCGCCCTGTTCGCCGCGGGGGTCCCGCACCGGGTGCAGCAGGCAGGGAACATGTTCTCGATCTTCTTCGTGCCCGACGAGCGCCAGGTCCGCGACTTCGACGACGCGCGCACCCAGGACACCGCCCGGTACACCGCCTTCTTCCACGCGATGCTCTCCCGCGGCGTCTACCTCCCGCCCTCGGCGTACGAGGCCTGGTTCGTGAACGCGACGCTGGCCGGCGAGCCGCTCGACCGCGTCCTCGAGGCGCTGCCGGCCGCCGCCCGCGCGGCCGCGGCGGCGGATCCGGCGGCAGCGCCCCCGGATTCGGTCGCCAAGGACACCCAGGAGCTGTCCCCGTGAGCGAGGAGACCACCGTCGTCCACCTGCTCCGGCACGGGGAGGTCCACAACCCCACGGGGATCCTCTACGGCCGGTTGCCGGGCTTCCGGCTCTCGGAGGCCGGCGAGGTGATGGCCGAGCGGGCCGCGCGGTGGTTCGCCGGCAGGGACGTGACCCATCTGGTCTCCAGCCCGCTCGAGCGGGCCCGCCGGACCGCCCGGCCGATCGCCGAGCTGCTCGACCTCCCCGTCGCGGTGGACGAGCGGCTGATCGAGGCCGGCAACGCGTTCGAGGGGAAGCGGTTCGCCGGCGGGAAGGGCGTCCTGCTGCGGCCGGTGAACTGGTGGACGCTGCGCAATCCGTGGCGCCCGTCGTGGGGGGAGCCCTACGTCGAGATCGCCGCGCGGATGCTCGCCGCGGTCGAGGCGGCCCGGGACGCCGCCCGCGGGCACGCCGCCGTCTGCGTCAGCCATCAGCTGCCGATCTGGACCCTGCGCCTGCACCTCGAGGGCCGCCGATACCTGCACGATCCCCGCCGCCGCGAGTGCGGGCTGGCCAGCGTCACCTCGATCACCTACCTCGGAAGCCGGGTGGCGTCGGTGAGCTATGCCGAGCCCGCCGGCGCCACCGACCCCGACGCGGTGCCCGGCGCATGAGGGCCCTGCCGCGACAGGGCTGGCCGATCGCCGTCGTCGCCCTCCTGCTGCTGGCCGGCTGTGCCACGGGCCACGCGGCCGTCGACGTGAACAACGGCGGCCAGTTCCGGTTCGTGGCGGGCACGCCTGCCGGCCACGTCATCGCGTCGGCCCAGAGGGCCACCGCGCCGTCGTTCGCCGGCACCCTCCTCGACGGCTCGGCCTTCTCGTCCTCGTCCCTGCGCGGAAAGGTCGCCGTCATCAACTTCTGGGGCTCGTGGTGCCCGCCCTGCCGCGTCGAGACCCCCGAGTTCCAGCAGGTCTACGCATCCGTCCAGGACAGGGGCGTGCAGTTCCTCGGCGTCGACGTGAAGGAGAACAAGCAGTTCGCCGAGGCGTTCCTGGCCGACAAGCGCATCACCTATCCCTCGCTCTACGACCCGCGGGGCGAGGTCGCGCTGGCGTTCCGGGACTACCCGGCCAACGCCATCCCGTCCACCATCGTCCTGGATCGCGGCAGCCGGGTCGCCGCCGTCTACACGGCGCCGGTCAGCAGGACCGACCTCGGGCGGGTCCTCGATTCCGTGGTGGGGGAGGGCTGAGGGATGGGTGCGACCTTCGGCCACCTCGTCACCGACGGCCCGCTCCTCGTCGCGGCGGCCGTGGCGGCCCTCGTCGGGCTGATCAGCTTCGCCTCCCCGTGCGTGCTGCCCCTCGTGCCCGGCTACCTCTCCTACGTCGCAGGCCTGGTCGGCAGTGGGGCGCGGTCGGCCGCGCCCGTACGGACCGGTGGCGGGGTCGGGACGGCGACGGCGGTGCAGGCCGCCGACGAGCGCTCCCCGCGTGGCCGGATGGTGCTCGGAGCGCTGCTGTTCGTCCTCGGGTTCACCGTCGTGTTCGTGGCCTTCGGTGCCGCGTTCGGCGGGCTGGGGCGGTTGCTGCTGCAGTACAGCGACGTGCTCACGCGCATCTTCGGCGTGCTGACCATCGTCGTGGGGCTGGCCTTCCTCGGCTGGCTGCCCCTGCTCCAGCGGACGAAGCGGCTGACCGCGCGGCCGGTGGCGGGCCTGGCCGGGGCCCCGCTGCTGGGCGTCGTCTTCGGCCTGGGCTGGACGCCGTGCCTGGGCCCCACCCTCTCGGCGGTCTACTCCCTCGCCTTCTCCCAGGCGACCGCGGGGAGGGGGGCCCTCCTCTCGGTCGCCTACTGCCTCGGGCTCGGCATCCCGTTCGTCCTCGTCGCCCTCGGCGCCCGCTGGGCGCTCGGCGCGACCTCGTTCCTGCGCCGGCACGCGCGCACGGTCACCAGGTTCGGCGGCGCCGTCCTCGTCGTCGTCGGGCTGCTGCTGCTCACCGGACTGTGGTCGGAGTGGATGACCTGGCTGCGTTCCTGGCTGGCCACCACGGGGCTCGGGGAGACGTCGATATGAGCGTGCTGGCCCCGCCGCGGCAGGCCGGCGCCCCGGCTCCCCGGCCACCGGTCCGCCGCCGCGTCACCGGCCGGCTGCTGGCCTGGTGGCGACGGCTGACGGCGATGCGGACGGCGATCATCCTGCTGTTCCTGCTGGCCCTCGCCGCCATCCCGGGTTCCCTGCTGCCGCAGCGCTCGCTGTCGCAGAACGCCGTCAGCGCGTACTTCCGGTCGCACCCGACGCTCGCCCCGATCCTCGACCGGCTCTACCTGTTCGACGTCTTCAAGTCCCCGTGGTTCGCCGCGGTCTACCTGCTCCTGTTCGTCTCGCTGATCGGCTGCGTGCTCCCGCGGGCGGTCGAGCACGCCCGGTCATTGCGGGCCGCGCCGCCGCCGGCGCCCCGGCACCTGCTGCGGCTGCCCGACGCGACGTCGACGACCACCCCGCTGAGCGGCCCCGAGGCACTCGACGTCGTCGAGGAGGAGTTGCGGGTCCGCCGGTTCCGCGTGGTGCGCCGGGACGGGGCGGCCGGCCCGGAGCTGTCGGCCGAGAAGGGGCTGCTCAAGGAGACCGGGAACCTGCTGTTCCACCTGTCGCTGATCGCCCTGCTGCTCGGGCTGGCCGGCGGCAAGCTGTGGGGCTACTCCGGCAGCATCCTGCTCACCGAGGGGCAGGGGTACTGCAACTCGTTCCAGCAGTACGACACCTACTCGTCCGGGGCGCTGGTCAGCGGTGCCGACCTCACCCCGCTGTGCATCGACCTGAACGACTTCCGCGCGACGTACGAGGCGAACCTGACCGCCTCCTCCTACAGCGCGAAGATCTCCTACGGCGCGCCCGGCGCGCGCCAGCAGCAGACGACGATCGCGGTCAACCACCCGCTGCGGATCGACGGCGACCGGGTGTACGTCACCGGGCACGGGTTCACGCCGCAGTTCACCGTGACGCTCAAGGACGGCACGACGTTCACGGACATCTCCTCGCCGTTCCTGCCGTCGGACCCGACGACGATGTCCAGCCAGGGCGCGCTCAAGCTGCCGGACCTCGGCCCCGGCCGCACCGACCAGCTGGCCCTGGAAGGGTTCTTCGCGCCGACCGGCACCGTGCAGAACGGGATCCTCACGTCGGTGGACCCTCGGCCGCTCGCGCCGCAGGTCGCCATCGTGGCCTACGAGGGCTATCTGGGCCTGGACTCCGGCCTTCCGCAGTCGGTCTACTCGCTGGACGCCACCCAGATCCAGCGAGGCGCACTCACCCGGGTCGGCGCGGCCAACCTCACCGAGGGGCAGAGCCTGAACCTCCCTGACGGCACGAGGATCACCTTCACCGGCTTCAAGGAGTACGCGGCGCTGCAGTTCTCGCACGACCCGGGCCAGGTGTGGGTCCTGGCCGCGGCGGTCGCGCTGCTGGCCGGGCTGCTCGGGATGCTGCTGCTGCGCCGTGAGCGCTTCTTCGCCCGGGTCGCCCCGGCCCCCGGAGGCGGCGGTACCGTGCTCTCGGTCGCCTCGCTGACCAGGGGGAGCGGCGAGACCGGGCCGCGGTTCACCGCGCTCACCGGTGAGCTGCGGGCCGCACTGGCCACCCGCGCCGACGGCCCGGCAACCGCGACTCCCACGGCCCGTCCAGGCCCGTCGTCCGACGGGACCACATCCCCGACCGGAGGTCCGCCCGAGTGACCGTCGACCCGACGCTGGCCGCGCTGTCCGACACCCTGTTCTCCGTCACCGTGGCGCTGTACTCCCTCGCCGTCGTGGCCTTCTGCGCGCAGCTGGCCTTCGGCCGGCGCCCGGCCCGGACCCGGGAGCTCGTCGGAGCGGGTGCCCCGGTCGACCGGTCGCCGGGCGGGCTGCCGGGCGGACCGGCGTCCGACGACCCGCGCCGGGCCGCGGCCGAGCCCGGGCGGCGCTGGGGCCTGATCGCCATGGGCCTGACGCTGCTCGGGGTGGCCACGCACGTCGCGGTCCTCGTCACCCGGGGGACGGCCGCGGGCCGGTTGCCCTGGGGCAACATGTACGAGTTCGCCACCGCGGTGGTGCTGGTCGCGACCGTCGCCTTCGTCGTCCTGGCGCTGCGCGCGCCCGGCCTGCGCCACATCGGCGTCTTCGTGCTGGCGCCGGTGGTCGTCGCCATGGTCCTGATCGGGCTGTTCCTCTACACGGACGACGGTCCGCTGGTGGCCGCCCTCCGGTCCTACTGGCTGGCCATCCACGTCACGACGGCGATCCTCGGCTTCGGCATCTTCTTCGTCAGCGGCATCGCCAGCGTGCTGTACCTGGTGCGGTCGCGGCACGAGGCGCGGGTCGCCGCCGGCACGGTCCCGGCGGCTGAGGACGGCCCGGCCGCCGGCTTCGGCATCGCCCGGCGGCTGCCGTCGGCCGAGGCGCTGGACCGCATGGCGCACCGCACCGCCGTCTTCGGCTTCCCGGTCTGGACCTTCGCGGTCATCGCCGGGGCCATCTGGGCCGAGAGCGCCTGGGGCCGGTTCTGGGGCTGGGACCCCAAGGAGACCTGGGCCTTCATCGCCTGGGTCGTCTACGCCGCCTACCTGCACGCACGGACGACGGCGGGCTGGCGCGGCCGGCCGGCGGCGTGGGTGAACATCGCCGGCCTGGCCGTCATGGTGTTCAACCTGCTCTACGTCAACATGGTGTCCACCGGCCTGCACAGCTACGCCGGCCTGGGCAAGTGACGACGAGCTGACGAGGCGCGCGGCGGAGAACGTGACGGTTCCGCCACACCCGTGCTTCCATGCCCCCTGAGGAAGCCCTGCACGATCGGGCGCGAGGGCAGCGTTCCCGGGAGGAGGCGGCTGTGGGCAGGCACACAGCGGCGGACGGCGACTCCGTGCATCCCGTGGTCGCCGCCGCGATGGCGCGGCGCGCCGCGGATATTGCCGGCGCGCACCACGGCGAGACCACGCAGCGCATCGAGAGCGGTCTGGGCTGGCCCGGCGAGCCCCCGGCCCCCGGCCGCGGTCTGGGGTGGCCCGGTGACCTCGAGCCGGAGAAGTCCACGGCGTCGCCGGCCGGCGAGACGGACCTGTCCGCCGAGCCGGAGGAGGAGCAGGACGAGGACCCGCCGTCCCGGGTGGAGCCGGGGGGCAGGCGCCGGGGGTGGCGCCGGCTGCTCGGCCTCGACAGGGCAGCCTGAGTAAGGACCCCTACCACCCCTCGCAGGCCCGGGGACGCCCGGAGAGGCCCGTCAGGCGGGGGAGTCGTCCCGGCGGGCGCGCCGCTGCAGCTCCCGCAGGAAGTCGGGGTCGTCGTCGGGCCCGAGCACCCGGTGCGGAGGCTGGCCGCCCCCCGGGCGACGCCGCGCACGAGCGGGGCGCGCCCGGCCGGCCCGGTCCACGCCGCGGGGGGC
>JAODNJ010000424.1 GCA_025465155.1 Frankiales bacterium | reverse complement strand
TGCCGCGCTGGCCCCACCGGTCGAGGAAGGCCTTGAGGACCTCGCCCAGGCGGGTCCCGCCCGACCAGTCGGGGATCGCCGACCCGCCGGCGGCCAGCGCGCGATCCGGATCTCGCAGCCGCAGCTCGCGGGTCACCCGCGTGAGCCGCGTGCCGACCGTGAACACCTCGGTCGAGGACGGCCGCGCCCGCACTGCGGCGTGCGCGAACCGCAGCAGCGCGTCCGCGTACGGGCTCATCGAACCGGAGACGTCGACCAACAGCACCACACGCCGCGGGCGTGGCGCGGCCCTGCGGTGCAGCAGGCGCGCCACCTCGCCGCCGTCGCGCAGCGCCCGCCGGACCGTCCGCGCCGGGTCGACCGAACCCGACGGGCCGGGCCGGCGCCGGCGGGCCGGCCGCATCGGCGACGCGGGCAGCAGCACCGCGAACAGCCGCCGCAGGTGCTCCCGCTCGGCCACCGTCAGGTCCGCGACGTCGCGGTGCCGGAGCACCTCGTCGGCGCTGGCCCGGGCGGCCAGGTCGGGGCTCTCCCCGCCGTCGTCCCGGCCGGCGCCGGGGGCCTCCAGCGGCGCGGTCGGTGCCAGCCGCCGCTGCGGCTCACCGGCCGGCCGCGCGGCCCGCGGCACCTCACCGGCGAACCACGCGGCGAAGGCGGCGTCGTACCGGTCGAGGTCGTCGGGGCCGGCGCACAGGGTGAGCCGGCCGGCCCAGTACACGTCGGTCGCGTCGAGGACGTGCAACGCGCCGACCGCCGTGAGCATCGCCTCGACGCGGTCGGGGGACGCCGCGACCCCGGCGTACCTCAGCGTGCGCGCAAAACCGAGGACGGTCCCGACGACGTCCCGGTGACGCGCTGGAACGGCTCCGTCCCGAGGCTCGCCCCGAGCCTGCGAGAGGTGAGAGGGACGGGGTCCTTCCTCAGCCACCGAAGAGAGCCCCGCGGGCCAGCGCGTGCACCCGGTCGGTGTCCTCCCGGTACTTCAGCACCGCGCCGAGGGTCCGCGCGGCGACGTCCGGGTCCAGATCGCGGGCGCCGAGCGCGTGCAGGGCCGTCGCCCAGTCCATGGCCTCGGCGACGCCCGGCGGCTTGAGCAGGTCCAGCGTGCGCAGCGTCGCCGTCGCCCGGGCGACCTCACGGGCCAGCCGCTCGGTCACCTGGGGCAGCCTGCGGCGCAGGATCGCCACCTCACGGTCGAAGTCGGGGTGCTCGAGCCAGTGGTACAGGCACCGGCGCTTGAGCGCGTCGTGCACCTCGCGGGTGCGGTTGGAGGTCAGGACGACGAGCGGCGGGATCTCCGCGCGCACGGTGCCGAGCTCGGGGATCGAGATGGTGAAGTCGGAGAGGACCTCGAGGAGGAACGCCTCGAACTCGTCGTCCGCGCGGTCGACCTCGTCGACGAGCAGCACGCTGGGCGCGTCCTCCAGCGCCTGCAGCAGCGGACGGGCGAGCAGGAACCGGCGGTCGTAGAGCGACGCCTCCAGCGCGGCGGTGTCCTCGTTCGCATGGGCTGCCTCGGCGGCGCGCAGGTGCAGGAGCTGGCGGCCGAAGTCCCAGTCGTAGAGCGCCTGGCTGGCCTCGAGGCCCTCGTAGCACTGCAACCGGTAGAGCGGCCGCCCGGTGACCGCTGCCAACGCCTGGGCCAGCGCCGTCTTGCCGACCCCGGCCTCGCCCTCCAGGAAGAGCGGCCGGTGCATGACCAGCGCCAGATAGGCGGCGGTGGCCAGGCCCTCGTCGGGCAGGTAGCCGGTGGACTCCAGCGCGGCGGCCAGCGCGTCGGGGCTCGTCAGGGCCGCCGAGCCCGTCACCGGTTCCTCTGCGAGGCTGCTCACGTCGTCGAGCATCCCACCCGCGCCGGCCTGCCATGCCCTCCTGCTTGAACGTCCCCCGGACGGGGCGGGGCGGGCGGGGGACGACGAGCGGGTGGCCGGCCGGGAGTCGTCCTCGGCCGGCCACCGCCGCTCGGTGACCCCCGGCGCCGCGCGGACGGACGGCCGGGGGCGGTCAGCTGCGCCGGTCGGCGCCGTCGACCTCGATCTGCTCCTTCCGGACGTCCGCGGACACGCGCTCCTGATCGGTCACGGTGTCGGTGTCCAGGCGGACCCGCTCGACCGGCACGGCCTCCTTGTCCACGACCGGGCGCTCGGCGTGGAGGGTGACCTCATGCTCCTCCTCGCTGATCGCGGGCCCGTCCATCGACCGGCCGGCGTTGGCGTCGGTGATCGGCTCACGCTCGACCCGGACCTCCTCGCGGGTGACCGGCACGGTCTCGGTCACGTTCTCGCTGACGACGTACTTGCGCAGCCGGGCGCGCCCGACCTCCTCGGTGCGGGTGCCCACGTCGAGCCGCTCCTCCGACCGCGTCATGGCGTCGTCGGTGGTCGGGCCCGAGGTGTCGCGGCCCACGGCCCGCGGCGCGACGTCGTCGAAGACGCCGTCCCCGTCGGCGTCCCGGCGACCGGTGGTCGTGCCGGCGTCGGCCATGCCGGACCGGGTCGGGTCCATGCCGGACCGGGTCGGGTCCGTGCCGGCGGCGGGCGCACCGGCCCCCAGGCCGTAGTAGCGGTACAGCTCCTGCTCCTCCTGGGGGGAGAGGTGCCCGTCGGCGTCGATCTTGGGGGCGTCCTTGACCTTGTCCTTCGACACGTGCACGCGCACGCCGTCGTCGGTGAGGTCGGCGTCCCGGATCGGCACGAAGGACTCCCTGGTGCCGAACAGGCCGGTGCGTACCGTCACCCATTCCGGCTGACCCGATTCGTCGTCGAGATACACCTCGGACGCCGATCCGATCTTGCTGCCGGACTCGTCGTAGACGTCCTGGCCGATCACACGGCTGATGGTGTCGGTACCGATCATGTCGCTCCCCTCTGAGGACGGGGTCTCCGTCGCCCGAAGGGATTGCCGTCACGAGGACGGCGAAACGCGTCGCCCCTGGCGGCGAGCGCGCCGGGCGCGCCGGGCCCGGCCGGGGACGGCGACCGTGGTAGCGGCACCGTCGGTCCGCGCAGGTCACGCGATGGGGCCCGGCCGGACGACGGTGCGCCGCCGCGCCGGATCGACTGGCGAACAGAATTGCGCCCGGGCGTGTCGCGCACGATGGTTCTGCGGCGGCCCAGCCGCCCGGCGCGTCGTCCTCGGTCGGGACCGGTGTCGTGCCTACCGTCGTCCGGTGCCACCCCGCTCCCCGTACGACAACCTGGTCCACCCGCGCACGCAGAAGAAGCCCGTGCCGCAGGTCGAGGCCGAACGCGACCTCGTGGTCGAGGACCCGAGCAGCGGCTTCGTCGGCGCCGTGGTCCGTTGCGAGAAGGACGTCGTCCACCTCGAGGACCGGTTCGGGAAGGTCCGCGCCTATCCGCTCGGCCCCGGTTTCTGGCTCGACGGGCGGCCGGTGGTACTGGTCCGGCCGAAGCGGGGCGGCCCCGCTGCCCCGGCCCGCAGTGCCTCCGGCTCCACCTACGTGGCGGGCGCCCGCGCGCGCGTGGCCCGTGAGGGGCGGATCTACGTCGAGGGCAAGCACGACGCCGAACTCGTCGAGAAGGTGTGGGGGCACGACCTGCGCATCGAGGGGGTCGTCGTCGAGCCGCTGCACGGTGTCGACGACCTGCCGGCGATCGTGCGGGAGTTCCGCCCCGCCCGCGGCCGCAGGCTGGGCGTGCTGGTCGACCACCTGGTGACCGGCTCGAAGGAGTCGCGGATCGCCCGGCAGGTCACCGGCGAGGCCGCGCTGGTGGTCGGGCACCCGTTCATCGACATCTGGCAGGCGGTCAAGCCCTCCGTCGTGGGGATCAGGGCGTGGCCGACCGTGCCCAAGGGCGAGCCCTGGAAGGAGGGCGTCTGCAGGCGGCTGGGCTGGGAGGACGACACCGGCTACGTGTGGGCGCAGCGGATCCTCGCCCGGGTCGGCAGCTACACCGACCTCGAACCCGTCCTGCTGGGCCGGGTCGAGGAGCTCATCGACTTCGTCACCGGGGACTGACGCACGTCTCGCGGAGCGTCACGGGATGTAGTCGAACGTGTCCGGGTCGGGGCCGGTGCGCTCGCCACGGTCGAGGCCGGTGATCGAGGCCATGTCCTCCTCGCCGAGCTCGAAGTCGAACAGCGCGAAGTTCTCGCCCATCCGCTTCCGGTCCACCGACTTCGGGAAGACGACGTCGCCGCGCTGGATGTGCCAGCGGAGCACGACCTGAGCCGGGGTGCGACCCAGCCGCCCGGCGATGGCGACGATGGCCGGGTCGTCGAGGACCTTGCCCTGCGCGATCGGCGACCACGCCTCGGTGACGATCTCGTGGTCGGCGTCGAAGGCGCGGACGTCGTCCTGCGCCAGATACGGGTGCACCTCGATCTGGTTGACGGCCGGGCGGACCTCGGACCCGCCGAAGAGCCTGCGCAGGTGATGCGGCTTGAAGTTCGAGACGCCGATCGCGCGGGTTCGGCCGCTGGCGTAGATCTCCTCCATCGCCTTCCACGTCTCGACGTAGTCGACGTCGATGCCGGGCAGCGGCCAGTGGATGAGGAACAGGTCGAGGCGGTCGAAGCCGAGGGCCTTCAGCGTCCCGTCGAAGGCCTCCAGCGCCGCGTCGCGGGCGTGGAAGCCGTTGTTGAGCTTCGAGGTGACGAAGACCCGGTCGCGCGGGATGCCGGAGCGCCGGATCGCCTCGCCGACCTCCTTCTCGTTCCCGTACATCTCCGCGGTGTCGATGTGCCGGTAGCCGACCTCCAGCGCCGCGAGCGTCGCCTCGGCCGTCTCCTCCGGCGGGATCTGGAAGACGCCGAAGCCCAGCTGGGGGATCTCGACGCCGTTGTTCAGCGTGATGGTCGGCACGGATGCCACGCTCAGTCCTTTCCATGGGGGAGGGCGGCCGTCGGCGCCGCCCTCGTTATGGTCTGCCCCGCCGTCCCGCGGCCACGCCCCTGCTGGCTGGAAAAGTTCAGATCACGGTCCGGGCGGCCCACAGGTCGGGAAAGACGACGCGGGCGGCGCTGCGCTCCAGCCAGGCCAGGCCCGACGAGCCGCCCGTGCCCGGCTTGGCGCCCATCGACCGGCGCACCGCGGTCACGTGCCGCTGGCGCCAGGTCGTGAACACCTCGGCGACGTCGCTGAGCGCCTCGCCCAGGGTGAACAGCTCGTTGCCGGGGCGCGGATCGCGGTAGACCTCGCCCCACAGCGCCGTCACCGCGGGGTCTGCCTCGTGGGTGACGGACCGGTCCCGCTCCAGGATCTCGGCCGGCACGGGCAGGCCGCGGCGCGCCAGGAAGGTCAGCACGTCGTCCTCCAGCGAGGGATCGGCCAGTGCCCGGAGCAGGTCGGCGTGCACGGCCGGAAGGCCGCGGTGCGGCCGGACGACGGACTCGGCCTTGAGGCCGAGCAGGAACTCCACGTGCCGGTACTCGTAGGACTGGAACCCCGAGGCCTCGCCGAGCTGGTCGCGGAACCCGTTGAACTCCGCGGGCGTCAGCCACATCAGCGACCCCCAGCTGGCGTCCAGCGAGCGGAGGTGGTGGACCGAGCGCCGGATCGCCGCGAGGGCGCCGTCGAGGTCGTCGTCCCGCAGCCGGCGCTGGGCGAGCTCCCATTCGCGCCGCAGCAGGGTGAACCAGAGCTCCATCACCTGGGTGACGACGAGGAACGACGGCTCGGCGGGGTGGTCGGTGACGGGGCGGACGAGCGCCTGCAGCTGTCGCACGCCGACGTACTGCTCGTAGGGCGTCGCCTCGGCGAACTCGACGACCGGCTCGCCGGCGGTGTGCGCCGCCCGAGCCCTGCGGCCCGACTCGTCCAGCGCCCCGAGCGGCTCCGGCGCCGAGGCCGCCGCTGAACCTCGCGGCCGCCTGGTGCTCACGCATGCCTCCCGTACGGTCGTCTCCCCGGCCGGAGCCGGCCGGCCGCGCTCAGGATTCCCCGACGCCCGGCGCGCCGGGAAGGGGGACCCCCGGACCGGGGTCCGGCGCCTGCCCCGGGGACGGCGGTCCCGGCGCCGCGCGCCGGAGCACGGC
>JAODNJ010000423.1 GCA_025465155.1 Frankiales bacterium | reverse complement strand
GTGCCACCGGGCACGGTCATCGTCCGGCTGTAGAGGCCGGCGGTCGCGACCACGCGGTCGGCGTCCCAGAGCGACAGCGAGCGGTCCAGCTCGGCGAGGGGTGTGGGCCGGTCGACCCACGGGCCCGTCGGTTCCTCCGCGAACACGTCGTGCATCGCGCGGTAGAAGGCCGGCCACTCGTCGGTGCCGATGGGGCGCAGTTGCGGGGCGGGATCGGTCACCGGGCCTGTCTACCGGGGCAGCGGCTGGCGGCGCCATCGAGTTCCGTGCTCAGGGCCCCGAGCTCACGCCGTTCGCGGTCAGCGTGAGGTCGCCGCAGCTCACCGAGCGCGCCTCGTCCGCCAGACTCGCGCGGGTCACAGGGACGGCGTCCGAGGCGCCGTTGCGCGCCTGTGCGCCGTTCAGCACGACGATCGTGCGCTGGATCGACCCCGCTCCCTGCGGTTCGGGGATGAGTTTCAGCCCGACCAGATCGCGGGCGCCGTCCCCGTTCGCGTCCACGCAGCCCACCCCCGTGCCGTAGCCGGTGAAGCCGAGGTCGAAGGCGTACTGCTGGCCCTGCTGGTTCTCCTCCGGAATCAGCTGGCAGTCGCTGACGGCGTACAGCAGGACCTGCCGCCCGTCGCTGGCCAGCGCGATCACCTCGCCGTGCCCGGTCACGTCGGCGAACATCACCGAGCGCGCGACGGGGCTGGCCGACCGGATCGTGGCGGAGAAGACGGCTCCGCTGGCGGTGCGGATCCCGAAGGACACGCCGCCGTCCGCGGCCGGCCCCGTGGCGATCCACTGGGTGTCCGGCCGGCCGTCGCCGTCGACGTCGATTGTCGGGGCCGACCTCACACCCGGCGGCAGCGCGCGGCCGACGGACGGGCACCCGGCCTTGGAGCCGCCGCCGGCTCCGGCCGTCGGGGAGCCCGCGTCGCTCGAGGAGCCGCCGCTCGACGTCGCCGCGGTGGATGTTCCGGCCGCTGCCGTGCCGCCGCCGTGCGAGCAGCCGGCGAGCAGGAGGCCGGCCGAGACGATGGCCAGGACGACGCGACTGTTTCGCATGCCGCCTACGCTGCCCCCGGGCTGCGCCGGGTGGCAACGACCGTTGTGCCGTGTCGAGCCCTCAGCTGCGAAGGTAGCTCGGTGTCGCGAGGACCCGGCGCGAGTCCGAGCCTGGCGACGATGTGCCCGGGGTGCTTCTCCATGGTTGTGGCACTCTCACGGGACTCACATCCGCCGCCGTTAGGTTTGCCCGGTGCGGGTGCTGGTCGTCGAGGACGAGCTTCGGATGGCCGCCCTTCTCAAACGTGGTCTGGAGGAGGACGGCTACGCGATCGACATCGCCCACACCGGCCCCGACGCGCTGTGGCAGGCACGGGAGTTCCCGTACGACGCGGTGGTGCTGGACCGGATGCTGCCCGGGGTGGACGGCATCGAGGTGTGCCGGCAGCTGCGGGCCGACGGCCGGTGGATGCCGGTGCTCATCCTCACCGCGCGCGAGTCCGTCGAGGACCGCGTGCAGGGGCTCGACGCCGGCGCGGACGACTATCTGACCAAGCCGTTCTCCTTCGCCGAACTGTCGGCGCGGGTGCGGGCCCTGATCCGCCGGGGTGCGGGGGAGCGCCCCAGCGAGCTGGTGGTCGGCGGCCTGCGGCTCGACCCCGCTACCCGGCGGGTGTGGCGTCGAGAGGTCGAGGTCGAGCTGTCGGCGAAGGAGTTCAGCGTCCTCGAGCTTTTCCTGCGGCATCCCGACGAGGTCCTGACGCGCACCCGGATCCTCGAGCACGTGTGGGACTTCGCCTACGACGGCGGGTCGAACATCGTCGACCAGTACGTGCTGTACCTGCGGCGCAAGGTCGACCGCCCGTTCGAGCTGCGGCAGTTGGAGACGGTGCGTGGGGTGGGGTACCGGCTGCGGGCCGAGCCGGTGCGGGAGCTCCCCGAATGAGCACCGCGATCCGGGTGTAGGCCCCGGAGTGCCTCTTCGCCTGCGGTTGGCCCTGCTTTTCGCCGGGTGCGCCGCACTCGTGATCGCCGCTGCCGGCCTCGCGTTCGTCCTCCAACTGCGGGTCGGCGTCGAGGCATCGCTCGACCCGGGCCTGCGGACCCGCGTTCGCGCTGTCGCCGACGAGCTGGCCTCTGCCGACGGGCTGCGTCCAGGTCCGGTCGACCAGCTCCTCCAGGTCCGGTCCGTGGACGGGCACGTGGTGGCGGCCTCGCCGGACGCCTCGGGGCTGGCCCTACTCGACGCCGCACAGACTCGGCAGGCATGGGCCGGCGAGATCGCGTTCACCGGCGGGGTAGGCGGGGACCGGACCCGGCTCCTCGCGACGTCGATCCGCTCGTCGGGGCAGCCCCTGCTGGTGATCGTGGGCAGCGGTACCGACGTGGCCGACGCCGCGGTCGCGCGGGCCCGGTCCGCCCTGCTGACGGGGGGTCCGCCCGCGGTCCTGGCCGTCGGCGCCGGTGCCTGGCTGCTCGCGGGTGCGGCGCTTCGCCCGGTGGAGCGGATGCGCCGCGAGGCCGCCGCCATCAGTGACCGGGACACCGGGCGGCTGCTGCCGCTCCCGAGGACCCAGGACGAGATCGCCGCCCTCGCCGTGACGTTCAACGAGCTGCTGGTCCGCCTGCAGAGCGCCCTGGAGCGGGAGCGGGCCTTCGTCGCCGACGCCGGTCACGAGCTGCGGACCCCGCTCGCGGTCCTCCGCGCCGAGCTGGAGCTGGCCGCGCGACCCGGCCGGACCGCCGAGTCGCTCCGGGCGGCGGTCGAGGAGGCCGCCGGGGAGACCGACCGTCTGATCCGGCTCGCCGAGGACCTACTGCTCCTGGCCCGTGCCGACAGTGGCCAGCCGTTCCTCGACGTCGGCCCGGTGGCCTTCGCCGAGCTGCTGGCCGCGGCCGCCCGTGGCGCGCGCACCCGGGCCGCGGATCGGGGCGTCGAGGTCGAGGTCCGCTGCACCGATGGGCTGACCATGGACGGCGACAGCGACCGGCTGCGCCAGGCGGCGGACAACCTGCTCGACAATGCCACGCGGCACTCGCCCGACGGTGGCGTCGTGGTGCTGGCAGGGCGCCCCGGCCCGTCGGGCACCGTCGTCATCGAGGTCTGCGACCGCGGACCGGGCTTTCCCCCTGACTTCCTGCCCCGTGCGTTCGAGCGGTTCCAGCGCGCTGAGTCCGCCCGCGCCCGGAACAGCGGAGGCTCCGGGCTCGGGCTGTCCATCGTCCGCGCCATCGCCGAGGCGCACGGCGGGACGGCGACCGCCGCGAACCGGCCCGGCGGCGGTGCGGTCGTCGTCCTGGAGCTGCCGTCCGCCGCCGGAGGCTGACGGCCCGGAGGATCACAACTCCCGAAGCACGCTCGTCGGCGGCCGCCTTGCCTGCCGGACCGCGCTGGCCGCCGCCAGCGCCAGGGCCACGAGCGTGGTCACCGTCGCGATCCCCAGGTAGGACCACGGCACGGTCAGGAGCGACGGCGGCGGGTCGAAGACCCCGGTGAGAACCGACACCAGGGTACGGGAGAGCAAGCCGGCGATCAGACCGCCGGCGATCAGGCCACCCACCGTCACCACGAGGACCTCCGCGGCGACCAGCCGGCGCAGTTGCTGCGGGGTGGCGCCCAGCGCCGTCGTGATCGCGAACGTCCGCCGCCGCTCGGTCAACCCGAGTGCGAGCACCAGCCCACCTGCCGCGGCGGCCAGTACCAGGGCGAAGGCCAGCTCGACCCGAGTGAGCCCCCTGAGGTCCACGGCGGTGAGGCTCGAACCCACCGCGGAACGCGTGGTGCCGATGTCGGTCACCGTGGCCCCGGTGCCCACGACACCGCGGATGCGCTGGGCCACCGCCGCGGTGTCCCGGCCTCCGGTGTCGACGAGCAACGCACCGACGGCGTCGCTGCCCGTCCGGGCCGCGATGTAGGAGGCGTTGGCGATGAAGAAGCTGTCCTTCGGTGCCGTGGGGAACTCCGACACGATCCCGATGTAGTGGAACGGGACGGTGCGCAGCTGGTGCGTTGTGGCGTCCGGGAGCCGCAGGTTGATCAGCGCTCCCGGCAGCAGCTGGTAGTCCTTGACCGTCTCCGCGCTGACCAGTATCGAGTCCGGCCGCGCGGCCAGCCGGCTCATCAGCTCGCGCGCGGTGCCGCCCTGGAAGTAGCTGTCCTGCAGCGACGTGACGCCGGTGATGGTGTCCGGCCGGACGCCGAAGAGATCCTGCAGGTCCGCACCGATGTAGGCGAAGCGGTGCTGCACCGGCTCCACCCGCTGCACGCCGCGGACGGCCGACAGCGCCGAGGCCGCGCTCGCCGAGGTCGTGGCCGGGGGCTCCGTCACGGTCACGTCCGCTCCGTTGGTGAGCTGGGCGTCGACCTCCGCCTGGGCCCGGTACGTGGCGTTGAACGTGGCCGTCGAGGCGGCGAAGCCCAGGGCGAGGGCCAGCAGCACCAGGGACCGGGCGAGCGGACGCCTTCTGCGGGCCATCATCGCCGAAGCGGTGGGCGAGAGCCGGCTGCCGGCCGCCGGCCACAGCGCCGCCGTGAGCAGCCGCCGTCCCTTGCCGAGCAGCAGGTCGGCCAGCCGCCAGCTGAGCAGCCCGGCACCTGCCCACAGCAGGGCCGGCCCGGCGAACGCCCAGTAGGCGACCGAGATGCTCGGTACGCCCTCGGGGGCGAGCACCAGCGTGTACCCGTTCCGGCTCGCGGCCCAGACCACCAGGGCGCCGCCGGCCAGCAGGACGACATCCAGCCCGGAGCGCGCCCACGCGGGCGCGCGCTCGCGGCCGATCTCGCGGCGGGCTGCCGCGACGGTCGCGGTGCGGACGTCACGGTAGGCGGGGAGAAGGACGGCGATCGCGGCGATGACCAGCCCGGCCAGTGCGGCGCCGCCCGCCCACAGCAGGCCGCTGCCCAGCGAGGTCCCGAACCCGAAGGTGCCGAACGCGACCCGCCCGACCACGGCCGCGGCCGCGAGCCCGATGGCGGCACCGGCGACGCCGATCGTGGCCGCCTCCACCGAGGAGAGCACCAGCAGCTGGCGTCCGCTCGCCCCCCGGATGCGCAGCAGGGCCTGTTCTCGGCGCCGCCGGACGGCCCCGGCGGAGCTCACCGCACCCGTCAGCAGGCCGGCGAGGACCGCGCCCGGAAGGCCGAGGAAGAGGAAGAGCGCCTGGGCATAGGCGGCGTCCTGGCGAGCCGCGCCCAGACTGGCCGCGAGGTTGTCGCCCACCACGGCGACGCCCGAGGTGGCGGCCTCGAGATGGCGGGCTGCCGCCATGACGCTGGTGTATGCGGCGGCCGGATCGCTGGGCAGCGGTGTCGTGCGCATGGCGTGGATCTGCGTGCTGACCAGATCCGGGCGAGCCGCCGCCAGCGGTCCGAACGCCGCCTGCCATTGATCGGCCGGCAGCAGCAGCACGTTGTCCGGGGGAGCGGAGGGCTGGGATCCGGCCGGTGCGCCGACCACCTGGAACAGCGAGTTGGCCTGGGGCAGGTCGACGAGGCCGTCCACCCGGACCAGGATCGGCGCGAGTCCGGCCCGCCGGACCTGCACGGTGTCCCCGGGCGCGACGTGGAGGTTGGCCGCCGTCTGCTGGGCGAGCAGGACGCCGTCGGCGGAGCCGGTGAGGGTGCGGATCTCGCCGGGGAACGTCGTCCGGTATCCCGGAGGCAGGCCGAGCACGACGGCGCTGCCCGTGGACTGCGTGGTGCCGCCGGTGGCCGCCGACAGGCCGTCGGCGGTGGCGAAGCCGACCGGGACGGCGGGGCGCAGGCCGCCCTCCGCCCGCACGGTCTGCAGAATCGTGTTCGGATCGGCGCCGCCGCGGACCTGGATCTGCCAGTCGACGGCGACGCCGTGCACGGCGCGGGCCGTCATCGTCGCCTTCGAGCTGGCCAGAAAGCCGCCCAGCGAGGCCAGGAGTGCGACGGCGATGGTGATCCCGGCGGCGCTTGCGGCCATGCGACCCGCCCGTCGCCGCCAGAGCCCGCGCAGCCAGAGGCCGGTCACCATGTCTGCACTGCTGCGGTCAGCCGGCCGTCCGCCATCTCCCACCTGTCTGTCAGCCGGTCCGCGATTTCCTGGTCGTGCGTGGCCACGACCAGGGTGGCGTCGAGTTCGTCGGCCGTCTCCAGCAGCACCGAGACCACCCGAGCGCCCGTCTCGGAGTCGAGCTGACCGGTGGGCTCGTCGGCGAGGATCAGCAGCGGCCGGCTCGCCAGCACCCGGGCGACGGCGACCCGCTGCGCCTGGCCGCCCGAGATCTCCTCCGGCAGCTTCGTGGCCAGTTCCGGAATGGCCAGCCGCTCCAGCGCGGCATGCGCCCGCTCGGTCGCGTCGTCCGCGTTCGCGCCGGCCAGCAGCAGCGGCAGCGCCACGTTCTCCAGGACGTCGAGGGCCGGCACCAGGCTCGGCCCCTGGAAGACCATCCCGACGACGCCGGGCCGCCCGGCCGGCGAGCCGCCGAGCCCGGGCCAGCGGACGGAGCCGCTGGTGGGCGGCTCGAGCCCGGCCATGAGATGCAGCAGCGTGGACTTGCCCGAGCCCGAGGGCCCGGTCAGGGCGATCCGCGCGCCGGGCCGCACCGTCGCGGTGACCTGACACACGGCCGGCACGGCCTGCCGCCCGGTGCCGTACGTCCGGGTCACGGCTGCGCAGTGGACGAGCGCCTGCCCGGGCGCGGTGGCCACCCCGGGTCCGCCGTCGGCGTCGTCCAGCGGGGCGGTCATGCGATCACCTGTCCGTCGGCGAGCCGCACCAGCCGGTCGGCGGCCGCCGAGATCCGCGGGCTGTGGCTGACGACGACGACGGCGACGCCGCGGCGCGCCGCCGCGACCAGCAGGTCGACGACGCCGGTCTCCGTCGCCCGGTCGAGCTCACCGGTGGGTTCGTCGGCCAGGAGCAGCACCGGGTCGTTCGCCAGCGCGACGGCGAGCCCGGCGCGGGCCGCTTCGCCGCCCGACAGCTGGCTGGGATGCGCCCCGGCCCGGCGCTCGAGGCCAACCGACGCCAGGAGTTCCTGTGGCGCGGTCCGGGCGGAGCGGCCCGACAGGCCCTGGGCGAGGCGGACGTTGGCGCCGACGGTGAGGTGCTCGAACAGATTGCCCGACTGGGTCAGAACTCCGATCCGACGCGCGCGGAGCGTGGCCCGGACGGCTTCGGGGCGGTGGCAGATCCGTTCCCCGCCGACCCAGACCGTGCCACCGTCCGGGTCGTCCAACCCGGCGAGGCAGCTGAGCAGCGTCGACTTCCCGGAGCCCGAGGGCCCCGACACGGCGACGAATTCCCCGACCTCCACCGCGAGCGAGACGCCGCGCAGGGCGAGCGTCTCCTCCTCGCCGGCCCGGAAGAAGCGGTAGAGCGAGCGGGCCTCCAGCGCCGGGCGACGGGGAGCGGCCGTCGTGGTCACTGCTTCCACCGGAAGGAGTCGGTGATCTTCTTCCACGGGTCGACGTTGTCCGCACCCTTGGCCCCTGACAGCGTCAGGACCGCTTCCTGGCCGTGGGCCGAGAACTCGTAGCGCTCAACCGCGAGCGCCACCTTCCTGCCGGTGACCGCGTTGGCCGCCGACGTGGCCGCATAGGTGATCAGTACCCCGGTGCCGGCGCTGCGCTGCACGGTCGTCACGTCGCCGAGCGCGAAGCCCGGGACCGAGCGTTGCAGCGCCGGGACCTCCTGCGCCTTCGCGGAGGCGACGTCGGTCGCGGATGCCGGCGTCGACTCGATGCGGACGCTGTTGTACTTGTCCGAGAAGACCGTCGCCGTGCCGTCCGTCGACTGCGCCCATCCCTGCGGGACCGACATCGTGAACGCGCCGCCTGCCGGGCTGAAGGGCACGTAGACCTGGTTGTCCGGGATGTCACCGGCCGCGACGGTCTCCGGCGCGTTCGGATTCGGCGCGCCACCCGCCACGGTCCCGGAGCCGGTCGAGGCCGCGGGCGTGCCGGAGGAGCCGCCGCACCCGGTCAGCACGAGCAGGCAGGTGCCGAGGGCGACAGCCCCCAGCAGCCGGGGCCCGGGCCGTCCCGTGGTCGCACGGCCGCCATCGATCGCAGCGTTCGAGGTCATGCTGTCACCGTGCCTGCCGCGGGATGAGCACACGATGAGTGCCTACCGGTCTCGCAGGTACGGGCCCTCCGTGGTCATTGGAGAGGGTCTGCCGATCTTTCGTGGCCTGCATCCTCGACCCGGTGACGGCGCGGTCGGCGGCCGGGAGCCGGTCGCCGACCGCGCTGCGCGGTGTCGTTACGTCACTCGTTGCCGTTGAACTGGTGGTCGACGTTGCTTCCGGCGGGATCGGCGTGCCCACCGGGGCCGTCGGAGACGGTGGACTCCGCCTCGGGCGCGGAGGACTCGGTCGAGGTGTCCGGCGTGGCCTGCTGCCCCGACGGCGCGGTGCTGACCAGCGAGGCCTGCGTGCCTGCCGTGGCCGGGGCCTGCGGGCCGGAGCCGGCGGCGAGGGCCACCCCCGTCCCGGCGGCGCTGAGGGCCACCGCGGCCCCGCCGGCGAGAAGGAGTCGGCGAATGGTGGTGCGGGACATGACAAACCTCCGGGTCGACTGCAGGCCGCGGCTTGTTCCGCTGCCGACGTCGCCACCGTGCACTCGCCTGGCTGAACCGGTGCTGAAGAGTCCTGAAGAGCGCTTTAGCCCTTCTTCAGCCTCGGCTACCTAGCCTCTAGGGACCGTTCCGGAAGGGAGTGCCGTGGCCCGCGTCCTCGTGGTGGATGACGAGCGCAGCATCACCGACGCGCTGCGCCGCGGCCTCGCAGCGCACGGGTTCGCCGTGGATGTCGCCACGACCGGCGACGACGGGCTATGGAAGGCGACCGAGTACCACTACGACGCGATCGTGCTCGACATCATGCTGCCCGGGTTGTCCGGGTACGAAGTCGTCAAGCGGTTGCGCGCGGCCCAGGTCTGGACGCCTGTGCTGATGCTCACCGCCAAGGACGGCGAGTACGACATCGCCGACGCCCTGGACCTCGGCGCCGATGACTACCTACCCAAGCCGTTCAGCTTCGTGGTGCTGGTGGCCCGAGTCCGCGCGCTGCAGCGCCGGGGTGGGCGGGAGCGGTGCGGACGCCGCCCTGATCGAGGAGAGCCTCCGGCTGTCCCGGTTGGTTGACGACCTACTCGCCCTCGCCCGCCTCGACACCCGGCCCCCGGTCCGTCGCGAGGAGGTAGACCTCGACGACCTGCTGCGCGCCGAGGCCCGGTCGCTGGCCCGACGTACGCACCTCGCCGTCAGCACCCGCGACGTGCAGCCGGTGCGGGTCATCGGCGACGAGGGGCTCCTGGCCCGCACCGTCCGCAACCTCCTGGACAACGCGGCGCGCTACGCCACCAGCCGCGTCACGCTCTCGCTACGGGCGCAGGACGGGAATGCCGTGCTGACCGTGGCCGACGACGGACCAGGGATCCCTGAGGCGGACCGCACGCGCGTCTTCCACCGCTTCACTCGCCTCGACGACGACCGCAGCCGCAGCGCGGGCGGCGTCGGTCTCGGCCTGGCCATCGTCTGCGACGTGGTCACCGCACACGAAGGAACCGTCACCATCGAGGACAACGCCCCGGGAGCCCGCTTCGTTGTCCGCCTGCCTCTGTGGGCCCCGGCGCAGCTCGGCGATATCCGTTAGGAGTCATCCAGGCGGCGGCCGAAATCCAGTCCCCGGATGGGCCAGCCGCCTTCGGGTGCCGGGGCGACGGCGACGGACTGCCACCGCGCCTCGATGCCGTCGAGCTGCGCGAGGAGGATCTGTACGTCGAGGAGCCGTCCGGCAGCCGGTGCCCCTTCCACCCAGCCTGATGGGTGGCCGGCGCGTCCTGCAGCCGCTCACCCAGCAGAGTGACCCAACCTGCGCGAAGGCTGTGAAGGGCTCCGGAGGACTTCAGGGGTAGCTACCGGGCGCCGATGGGTCAGCTGTCAGTGCAGCAACTCTGAGGACAGAGGACGGACCCATGAACATCTCGACAGTCTCCACGGCGCACCAGACCGCCGTGCAGAACGCGCAGACGGCGCAGCGGGCGGTGGCAGCCAAGGCGGCCCAGTCGCAGTCCGTCGCGCCGACCGACTCCGACGGCGATCACGACGGCTCGACCAGCAGCGGCCGGATTGACGTCCGGGCCTGAACCGTCACGGCACGTCCAGGTGCGCCCCCGATAGGACTTCGGTGACGCTCACGTGGTGAGTTGGTGACTGCGAAGGGTCGACGCCCGAGGCCTACCTGCGTGGCCGGCGTTGCTGACCCGGTGCATGGCGCGACGCATCCGTTTCACGGTCGTCGGCGTCGCCGCCACTTCAACGTGCGCGCCCGGTGCCTCGCCCGACGAACACCGCCTGGCATGAACGTGCTGCCGGTGTCGGTGGGGCCCACCAGGACGCCTTCGGGGTCCTGCTGGCCCCGAAGCTCGTCAGAGACACCGACACTGCAGACTCCCGGATCGTCGGTCCCCTGTGATCTGCTGGCGTCCACGTCGAACCAGGGAGTGGTCCGGATGACCGTCGTGCTCGGCCCGGAGGAGGGCCTCGACCCGCGCCTCGTTCAGCACCGGCGCGAGTTGACCGGGTACTGCTATCGCATGCTCGGCTCGTCGTTCGATGCCGAGGACGCCGTGCAGGAGACGCTCGTGCGCGCCTGGCGGGCGCTCGACGACTTCGAGGGCCGGTCGGCCCTGCGCAGCTGGCTGTACCGGATCGCCACGAACGTCTGCCTCGACCAGCTCGCCGGCCGCCAGCGGCGGGCGCTGCCGATCGACCTGTCACCCGGGCGGCCATGGCAGCCGGTCGAGAGCTCACTGGCCGCGCAGCGCCCGGGGACGGCGTGGGTCGAGCCGATGCTCGACCGTGCCGTCCTACCGGAGGACGGCGACCCGGCAGAGCTGGCCGTCGAGCGGGAGTCGATCCGTCTCGCGTTCGTCGCCGCGCTCCAGCATCTGCCGCCGCGCCAGCGCGCCGTCCTGCTGCTGCGGGAGGTGCTGCGCTGGAAGGCCGATGAGGTTGCCCAGCTGCTGGGCACCACCGTGGCCTCGGTCA
>JAODNJ010000394.1 GCA_025465155.1 Frankiales bacterium | reverse complement strand
ACGGCGCTCACGCGAGCGCCGGTGCCGGCGCCAACGAGGTCCGCACCTGGCTGGCCGCCACGGCCGCGGGCGGCGGGCGGCCGCTGCACCGCGTCGTCTACCAGCCGGTGGCGGAATGGATCACCGGCATGGCGGTCGCCGTCTCGGCGTAGGCCACCGTCCGGCTCGACCCCTGCGGGGTGGCGGGGGCCGGCGGGCGGCTGCCGCCCGTGCCCGGCGGGCAGCGGCGTACACCTGCGCGTTCCCGGCTCATGCCCGTGAGCCGCCCGTCCCGTCCAAGAGCAGGACACCGCGCGTGACCTGGCGAGCCGCGCAGTCGTGCGCGTGACCCCCGCGACAGTCCGGCCCTGATCTCCCCCACTCGGGTGGTCCGAACGAGCGGACCGGCCGGTGCACATAGCTAGAATGGGCAGATATTTGTTCGGGTCGGCAGCGCGGGCGGCTCACACGACATCTAAGGGGCTGGGATGACTGCGGACCTCGAACTGAGCAACGGCCGGCCGGTAGCCCCCGTGGGCCAGCAGGTACGGGTACCCAAGATGGCCGAACTCGTGGCCACGCATCTCCGTCGGCAGATCGTCCGCGGCGAGCTGGCCGAGGGGGCCGCGCTGCCCACCGAAGCCGCGCTGATGCAGCAGTTCCAGGTCTCGCGCCCGACCCTGCGCGAGGCCTTCCGGGTGCTCGAGTCGGAGTCCTTGATCACCGTCCGGCGCGGGGCGCGGGGCGGGGCTCGCGTGCAGCTGCCCAATTCCGACGTGGCGGCGCGCTACGCGGGGCTCATCCTCGAGCACCGGGGCACGACGGTCGCCGACGTCTACGAGGCCCGGATCGTCATCGAGCCGCAGGCCGTCGGCCTGGTGGCGCGGCGGCGCACCGCGGCCGGCCTCAAGACGCTGCGGGCGGCGGTCGAGGAGCACGACGCCCTCGCCGAGGACCCGCACGCGTCGATGCGGGCGCACACCGCCTTCCACTCGTTGCTCATCGAGCTGACCGGCAACCAGACACTGCGCGTCCTCATGGGGATCGTCGAGGAGATCATCAGTTCGGCCGTCTGGCCCCGCGTCGAGGCCGACACCCAGTCCGCCACCCGGGCGACCGCCAGCCGCAAGGGGATCCGGGTGCACCACAAGGTGGTGGACCTCATCGAGGCGCGCGACGACGCCGCGGCCGAGAAGCTCTGGCGCAAGCACCTGGCCGAGGCGCGCGACTACCTACTGCAGGGCGACCCGACCGCGCCGCTGAATCTCTTCGACTGAGCCGACGCCGGCGGCGTCCGGGTCAGTTCCCCGCGGGTCCGCCGAGGCCGAGCTGCCGGCGGTTGCGCTCGGTCACCGCCGTCCGGTTGCGGCCGATCTCGGCAGCGTCGGGCATCAGCGCGCCCGAGATCTCGTGTTCCGCCTCCAGCGCAGGGGCCAGCAGCGGCGCGCCGCCCCGCACGTAGATCTGCTTGAGCCCCGCCATCGTGGCCGGCGGGACCTCGGCGACGGCGACCGCCAGCTCCAGGGCGCGGTCGCGGAGCCGCTCGTGCGGGACGACCTCGGTCACCAGCCCGATCCGGACGGCCGTCTCCGCGTCGACGACGACCCCGGTCATCGACATCCGCCGCGCCCACGCCGGCCCGACCAGCCGCGGCAGGCGGGCGGTCAGCCCGCCGCCCGGAAGGACGCCCACCCGGGCGTGCGTGTCGGCGAAGACGGCGCGCTCGGAGGCGACCAGGAAGTCGCAGCCCAGGGCGAGCTCCAGCCCCCCGGTGAACGCCGCACCGTTGACGGCGCCGACCACCGGCGTGCGCATCGCGGCCACCCGCGCCACGCAGTTCTCGCGGTCGAACCGGGCGAAGTACTCCGGCCCCTCGGCGGCGGCCTGCTTGAGGTCCACCCCGGCGCAGAACGCCGGGTCGGCGCCCGTGAGCACCACGACCCGCACCGCCTCGTCGTCGTCCGCGTCGTCGAGCGCGGTGTACAGGGCGCTGATCAGCTCGCCGTCCAGCGCGTTGCGGGCCTCGGGCCGGGAGAGGGTGAGCACCCGCACCGCACCGGCGTCCTCGACGTCCAGGCGCCGGCTCACGCCGCACCGCCCGGCGCGGCGGGCGCCCCGACCGGCGTCGCCACCGGAGCGGCGCGGAGCGCCGCACCGATCCGGGGATGCGCCCGGGACGACGCGTAGAGCGTGACCCGGGTGAAGAGGTCGCCGTAGCGGCGGAGGATCTCCGGGCCGATCTCGTCGGGCGCACCGACGACGGCGAACGTCCGCAGCACCTCGTCGGAGACCAGCCCGCTCATCTCCGTCCACCGACCGGCCCGGGACAGCCCGTGCAGCTCCTCCCCGAGCGCACCCCACCCGTGCAGCTCGAGCACGGGCCGGTAGGCCGGCGTCGATCCGTAGAAGGCGATCTGGCCGCGCACCTGTTCCGCGGCGGCGGCCGTCTCCTCGTCGGTGGCTCCTGTGACGACGAACGGGCCGCCGCAGATCGCGAAGCCCTCGAGCCCGGCGCCGCGCCGGGAGCGCCCGCGCAGCAGCGCAGGCACCGTCACCTCGCGCAGGTAGCGCTCGGTGGTGAAGCCGTGCGGCAGGAAGCCGTCGGCCACCTCGCCGGCCACCTCGGTCATCGCCTCGCCCACCCCGGCGACGACGACCCGCGGAGCTCCGAACGCGTGCCGCTCCGGCACGAACATCGGGCTCATCAACGTGTGGCTGTAGAACTCGCCGCGGAAGTCCAGGGCGGCTCCGGTGTGCCAGGTGTCCCAGATCGCCCGCAGCGCGAGGACGTACTCGCGCATCCGCGCCGCGGGATGCGACCACGGCATGCTGAAACGGCGGGTGATGTGCGCCTTGACCTGGGTGCCCAGACCGAGGATCAGCCGGCCTCCCGACAACGCCTGCAGATCGTTCGCCGCCGCGGCGGTCGACATCGGGTTGCGGGCGAAGGCCAGCGCGATGGCCGTGCCGAGCGTGGCCCGCTCGGTGACCGTGGCGGCGAGGGCGACCCCGATGAAGGGATCGTGCTTCACCTCGCTGAGCCACAGCCCGTCGAATCCCTCGGCCTCCACGGCCGCTGCCTGGGCCCGGATGTCCAGCGTGACATCCGGGTTGAGGGCGGAATCGACGTCCACGGCGCCTCCTAGCCTTCTGAGCCCGCCGTCACCGGCTCGGCCTCCCACAATCCGGCGACGGCACGGGCTCGCTCGCTCCGGTCCAGTCCGCGCAGGTCGACGGCGCCGGCCTCGGTCACGAGCACGTCGACGTCGTGCGACGGCGTCGTCACCGGCCAGGACAGGCGGGACACGAGGGTAGCCGAACCGGCGTGCCGTGCCGGCAGCGCCACGATGCTCAGCCCCCCGGCGGATCGGGCCGCGGCCACCGCGTAGTCCGGGTGGCCGCCGATGCCGCCGACGGCCGAAGCGGCCCTGCCCTTCTCGTGCAGCCCCTCCACGTTCACCTGGCCCTGCTCGTCGACCTCGAGCGCGGTGTTGACCGCGAAGAAGGGCAGTCCGGTCGACAGCCGGGTGAGGTCGTGGGTGTGCTCGAGCCGGTGCAGGAGGGGACGGCCGTCGGCCCACTCCAGCAGCTCCGGGCCGCCCGCCAGGTAGGTGCCCACCGGCTCCCCGAGCAGCAACCCACGCCGCTCGAGCAACGGGATGCCGTCGGGCAACAGCCCGGAGTCGACGCGCACCGGTGTGCGCAGCTCGTCGACGACCGCGGTGCCGAGTGCGCCGGGCCCCACCTGCAGCCGTGCTCCGGACGGGATCAGGGCGGCGATGTGTTCGGCGATCGCGCGGTGGACCGCGGCAGGTGGGGTGAAGGCCAGCGTGGCCGGCGGGTCGTCGGACTCGCCGACGACGACCACCCGGTCGTCGGGCAGGGCGGGGCCGGCGTCGCTGCTCGGTGTGCGGGAGCCGACCACGGCGGCGACCCGGGCACCCGCGTCGACCGCGGCGCGCATCCAGGCGACCTCGGTCCCGAAGCCGAAACCGCCGCCGGACCGCGCCACGACGCCGGCCACCAGGAGGTCAGGCCGCAGCGGACCGTGCAGCAGCGCCGGGATGGCGCCGAGGCGGACGGGGAGGGCGTGCACCAGCCCGGCATCGACTGCTGAGCGCAGCCCCCAGCCGGACATGAGCGTGCGCACGTCGGCGAACGCGAGGAGATCCAGCGCCGGATCGAGAGCCGGCGTCCAGCCGAGGAGCAGACGGACCTCCCCGGCCGCGGCGGCGGCAGCGGACAGCTCCGCGGACACGCAGCGGGGGCTGCCCAGGCCGTCGCTGAGCGCGATCCGCATTCCCGGCCGCACCAGATCGGCGAGCCGGGCACGCGGCGGGCTCACGTCGACAGGATGGTGATCGCCGCGGTGCCCGGGGCGCCGTAGAGGTGTGCGTAGCCGACACGGGCACCGTCGATCTGCCGGTCACCCGCCCGGCCGCGCAGCTGGTTGACCAGCTCGTACACCTGACGCAGGCCCGAGGCCCCGACCGGCTCCCCGTTGGCGATCAGCCCGCCGTCGGTGTTGATCGGGAGCCGTCCCGTGATCTCGGTGTCCCCCGCCGCGAGCAGCTCCTCCTGCTCGCCGTCGGCGCAGAAGCCGTTCTCAGCCATGTGGATGATCTCCGACCCGGCGTCGGTGTCCTGCAGCTGGATGACGTCGACGTCCCCGGGCCCGAGGCCGGCCACCTCGAACGCCTCGCGGGACGCGTCGACGGTCGGGCTCGGGGCGCTCTCGAGCGGAAAGGACGGCGACAGCAGTTCGAAGGCACCCTCCCGGCGGGAGCGCAGGGTGCTCGCCCGCAGGTAGACCGGGGTGTCGGTGAACCGGTGCGCGAGGTCGGCCCGGCAGACGATGGCCGCGGCCGCGCCCTCGTTCGGGCCGCAGTACATGTACTGGGTCAGCGGATGGTTGAGCACCGGCGAGGCGAGCACCTCGTCCTCGCCGATCGGCGTGCGCCGCCACGCGTAGGGAGTCGCCGCGCCGTTGCGGAAGGACTTCGCGGCCACCCTCGCCAGCGTCATCGGCGAGATGTCGTGGTCGTGCATGTAGCGCTGGATCTTCATGCCGAAGAAGTGGGTGGTGAGGAACAGTCCGAGCTCGCCGTACCAGCCGGGCAGCCCGGAGACCGAGGGGTGGTCGGAGAACGCGCCCCGGGGATGCTTGTCGAGACCGACCGCGATCGCGATGTCGGCGTCGCCGAGCCGGACGGCGGTAGCGGCGCTGTACAGCGAGGTGGCACCCGTGGCGCACCCGGTGAACACGGCCCGGCCGGGGACGCCGGTCAGTCCGAGGAGGCCGACGATCGCCTCCGGGTTCTTGACCTCCATGCTGCCGGCGTACAGCGCCTGGACCTGCGACCACTCGATGCCGGCGTCGGTCATCGCCTCGTAGACGGCGTCCTCGCCCATCTCCAGAGCCGACTTGCCGGGGTAGCGGCCGAAGGGGTGCAGCCCCACCCCGATGATCGCGACGTCACTGCTGGCCACGGTCGGCTCCCTCGGTGGGCTGCTCGTCGACCGGTGAGAAGGCGTAGGTCATCGTCTGGTTGCCCTCGGCGTCGTGGCCGAACGGCACGATCCGCAGTTCCAGCTCCTGCCCGATCCGCAGCTTGGCGGGGTCTGCCTCGGTCAGGCGCGCCTCGACACGCAGGGCACCGGGCAACTCGACGTAGCCGACGGCGAAGGGCTCGAAGGTGCTCGCGTCGTCCTCCCCCGCGTACGGCGGAGCCGGCGGCCGGAAGACCTGGGTCGTGAACGCCCACAGCGTCCCTCGTCGGGGCAGCTCGACCCGCTCCAGCGCCTCGCGGACGCCGCCGACGATGCGGTGCGTGCGGTACGGGAAGACCAGGCGCCCGTCGGAGGACCGGCCCGCGACGAGCGCGGGCCGGTCAGCAGGCCAGGTGAACAGGTCATCGGCGATGGGCACCTGTGCGGTCACGACGTTCCTTCCTGGCGGGGCGGGAGCCCCGCGGTCCGCACCGCACGAGCCGGTGCCGGCCGATCCCCAGCCACGCTAGGGGCGGCGTCCGGAGCTGTCAACGAAACCGTCAAGTGGCCCGGAGGAAGCGCCGGCAACCGGCCCGGTCCCGGGTCCCACGTGATGAGCGGCAGGCGACCTTGATGAATGTGTCAGGCGACGTCATCAGCGGGGCTCGCGGGGGCGGCGGACCGCGGAGCGCGGCCGGCTGACGAGCTCCACGACCGCGCCGTCCGGACCGTCCAGGAACATCACGGTGAACCCACCGGTGGGTGTGTCCGGCATCGGGACGAACTCCGGTTCGGGCACGTCGCCGACGGCCGATCCGGCGACGAGCGAGCGGTGCGCCGCGGCCACGTCCTCGACGGCCAGCGCCATGCGGTACAGGCCCTGGGTGTTCGCCCGGCGCGGCACCCCCGACGGGGGCGGCAGGCGGCGCAACTCGAGGGAGAAGGTCGGGTCCTCGGGCAGGACCAGCGAGAGCCCGCCCCCTCCTTCCGCCGTCCCGCGGGCGCGCACGGTCCAGCCGAGCGCGCCGAACCAGTCCGCCGTCCGGTCCAGGTCGGTGCTGCGCACGCGCTCGTGCGAGAAGGCGGCCGCCGGCGGGTCGTCCGCCGCCGGCGGCACCTCGATCACCTCGACCGGAACACCGTCGGGGTCGACGGTCCGGACCGCCGGCCACACCGACCCGCGAACGGTCGCGCCGTGCTCGACCCGTTCCACCGGCGCGCCGATCGCGGCGAGCCGGGCGACCACCGGGCGCAGGTCGGCGACCCGGAACCCCACGGCGGTGAAGGTGGGCGGCAGCGTGTCCGGACCCGCCGGTTCGGTGGCGGGCCTCGACCAGCCGACCAGCTCGAGCGCCGGCGCCGCGCGCGGGCCGCGCCGGTCGTAGAGGAAGGTCGTGACGCTCGCGGTCGAGGTGCCCAGCCCCATGAAGGTCGAGTCGCCGTCGGTGCTCACCGAGCGCATCCGGGGCTCGACGTCGAGGACCGCCATGTAGAACGCCGCGGCCCGCTCGACGTCGACGGTGTTGAGGTTGCAGTGCATCACGGCGTGCGCGTGATGCGGGGCGGCCGGCGCCTCCTCCCCCGCCGGGTGGACGTCGGCGCTCATCGCCCCGGTCCCGCAGCACCCGCCACGGCCCCTCCCCGCCAGGCCTGCTCGAGTTCCGCGACGGTGGCCAGTTTCGCCAGCATCGCGATGGTGTGCGTCAGCACCAGCTCGCCGTACTCGCGGGGCGTACCGGCGACCGCGTCCCTGGCCACCACGACCCGGAAGCCCTCGGCCTCGGCGTCCGCCGCGGTCAGGGGGACCGCCACGTTGAGCGAGACGCCCGCCAGGACGACCGTGCGGACGCCGTGCCCCCGCAGCACCGGGAGCAGCTCGGTCTTCCCCGTCGGCGACAGCCCGTGGTGCCGGGCGAGCACCAGGTCCCCGTCGCCGAGCAGCTCCGGCAGCACCTGGGTGCCCGGGTCGCCGGGTCGCCAGTCGTCGGTCGGGGGCGCGGCGACCCGCCACAGCGGGGCGGTACCGCGGTACCGGGCGCCGAGCGGACCGTCGAAGGTCGCATGCGCGACGAGCACGCCCGCCGCGCGCGCGGCGTCGAGCAGCCGGGCGATCGACGGGATCACGTCGCGCGCGTCGCGCGCGAGGTCGCCGAGGAAGGCGCCCTCCCCCAGCACGCCCTGCTGGCACTCGATGGCGAGCACTGCCGTCGTGGCCGGATCCAGCGCCAACGACCGGGCGCGGCCGGTCCCCGTGCTGGTTGACAGCATCGTCAAACCGTAGCTCAACGGGTCGGTCCGCAACATGCCTTGCCCGCACCCGCGACGCGCTCCTAGATTCCGCTGTAGGAATCAACCACATGACGAAGGCGGCCCCGATGCGGACGACGTTGAGCATGAAGCCGACCGGCTGGTTCCAGATCGGCTGGTCCTCGACCGTTCCGCCCGAGGGCGTGGTGCCGCTGCGCTATTTCGGCCAGGATCTGGTGGCGTGGCGTGACCGGGCCGGCGTGGTGCACGTGCTGGACGCGTACTGCCAGCACCTCGGCGCCAACCTGGCCCACGGCGGCTGCGTGACCGACACCGGGATCCGGTGCCCGTTCCACGGATGGACCTGGGACGGGGACGGGCGCAACGTCTCGATCCCCTACCAGGACCGCCCCAACCGGGCCCGGCGGATCCGGTCGTGGCAGGTGGTCGAGCGCGACGAGGTGCTCTTCCTCTGGCATGACGTGCACGGCCGTGAACCCTTCTTCGAGGTGCCCGACCTCGCCACCGGGATCACTCCCCACATCACCGGACTGACCTTCCAGCCGGCACTGCCGGACGGGGTCCAGCACTACCGCGACATGCAGGTACACCCGCAGTTCGTGATCGAGAACGCCGTCGACCGCGAGCACTTCCAGTTCGTCCACGGCACGGCGATGAGCCCGGTGATCCTCCAGGAAGAGGTCACCGACTCCACCTGGCACACCGTCGCCGGGTTCGGCCGCCGCTGGGCCGACGGGGTCGACCGCCCCGACGACCGCCGCAACACGATCACCATCCACTGGGTGGGCATCGGCTTCGCCTACAACGCCGAGCAGACGCCGGAAGGCTGGCGGGTGGTGCTCATCTCGACCACGCCGGTCGACGACGACCGGACCGAGGTCTTCGGCACGTACTGGCTGGAGGACCTCCCGGCCGGCACGGCGGAGGACCGCTCCCGGCGGCTGAACGAGATCGCGGTGGCCCTCCCCCAGGACCTCGAGATCTGGAACCACCAGACCTACCTCGATCCGCCGGCACTGGCGACGTCGGAGGGCGCGGGGTTCCGCAGGATCCGGCGGTGGTCGGACACCTTCTACCCCGACTCCTCCCCCGCGCCGGCCATGCGCCGGACCGCGGCCGGCGGGGTCTGAGCGACGGGGGCGGGAGATGGACCTCGGCATCTCCGGCAGGGTCGCGTTCGTCACCGGCGGCAGCCGCGGCATGGGGCGCGACGTGGCCGAGCAGCTCGCCGCCGAGGCCTGCGCGGTGGCGATCGTCGCCAGGACCCAGCCGGACATCGACAAGACGGTCGCGGCCATCCAGGAGAGCGGCGGCACGGCGATGGGCATCCGCGCTGATATCAGCGATGCGGGCGAAGCCCGGGCGGCCGTCGAGGCGGTGCGCGACGCGTTCGGGCCTCCGCTCATCGTGATCGGCCAGACCAAGTACAACGCCCCCGGCGACTTCGCCGACATCACCGACCTCTCGCACTACGAGGCCTCGTTCGCCAGCTACACGATGAGCCAGATCTACCTTCTGCACGCCGTCCTCCCGGGGATGCAGGAGGCCGGCTGGGGCCGGTTCGTGCACATCGGGTCGGCCACCGCGAAGGAGCCGGTCGGCAACATCCACCACGCCGTCGCCAACGCCACCCGCCCGTCGACGACGGGCCTGCTGAAGACGGTGTCCGACGAGTACGCGCAGTACGGGATCACGGTGAACACCGTGGCTCCCGGGTGGATCGAGACGGCGAACGCCACCGCCTACCTCCGCGACCAGGTGGGCCTCACGACGGAGGAGGAACGGCGGGACTGGATGCGGGCCAGCGCGCACGTCCCGGCCGCGCGGATGGGCCGGTCGGAGGAGATCGCGTCACTGATCGTCTACCTCTGCTCGGCGCAGGCCGGCTATGTCACCGGGAATTGGATCGAGGTCGACGGCGGCCACCACCGCTCGGCGTTCTGACACGGGGTCCGGGACGCCGCCCGTCCGCTTGTTGACGTTCGCGTCAACTGCAGGCGATGATCGGGCGGCCCGCTCTCCGCGTCCCGGGACGCACCGTCAGGAGGAACCGTGACCTTCGCACCCGAGCTGCTCGTCGAGGCGCGTGGTGCGGTCCGCCTCGTGACGCTCAACCGGCCCGATGTCCTCAACGCCACGAACGAGGCGCTGCACGACGCCCTCGTCCGGGTCTGGCGGCACCTCGCCGAGGACCCCGGCGCCCGCGCCGTCGTCCTGACCGGTGCGGGGCGCGCCTTCAGCGCCGGGGGCGACTTCGAGCACTTCGTCGAGCTGTGGGAGGACCGGGAACTGCGCCGCAAGGAGATCGACGGCGCCCGCCGGCTCCTCAACGAGATGGTCGACTTCCCGCTCCCCGTCGTCGCCGCCGTCAACGGGGCCGCCGTCGGGCTCGGCTGCAACCTCGCCGTCTGCAGCGACATCGTGCTGATCGCCGAGAGCGCCTTCATGGCCGACCCGCACGTCGGGGTCGGTCTGACGGCGGCCGACGGCGGAGCCCCGACCTGGCCGCTGCTCATGGGCATGCTCAAGGCCAAGGAGTATCTGCTGACCAGCGCGCGGATCCCGGCCACCCAGGCCGTCGCCCTGGGGCTGGCCAACCGCGTGGTCCCCGACGGCGAGCTGCTCGACGAGGCCCTCGCGCTCGCCGAGAAGCTCGCCGCGCAGCCGCCGCAGGCGGTGCAGAGCACGAAGCGGGCACTGAACATGCACATGAAGCGGGCGGTCGCGGGCGTGCTGGAGTACGCGCTCGGCGAGGAGTTCGCATCCTTCGACACCCCGGAGCACCAGGAGCTCGTGCGCACCTTCCTGGAGCGGTCCCGCGCGCGGGCGGCCGGAGCCCGCTGATGACGGCGCCGGTGGTCACCTCCTACGCCGGCGGCCTCTCCGCATACCGCGAGGCGCTGCAGACCTACCTGGCCACGGATCCGGAACTGGACCGATGGCGGTCGGCTTCGCACGCGGGCACCGAGGACCGCATGGCCGACCACGCCCGGCTGATGGGCGAGCTGTACCGGCACGGCTGGAGCCGCCACGGGTGGCCCGAGGAGGCCGGCGGGCTCGGCGGCGACGAGCGCTTCCGCGCCGTCCTCTACGACGAGCTGGCCGCCGCCGATCTCCCGATTCCCGGGCCGCACCTGCTGCTGGAAACGCTGGGACCCCCGATGGTCCGGTTCGCCCCGGCACTGGCCGCGGCTCACCTGCCGGCCTGTCTGCGCGGCGAGGAGTGGTGGGGCCAGGGCTTCTCCGAGCCCGAGGCGGGCAGCGATCTCGCCGGCCTGCGCTGCCGCGCCCGCCGCGAGGGCGACGCCTACGTCATCTCGGGACAGAAGCTCTGGACCAGCCACGGTGCCACCGCGACGCGCCTGGTCTGCCTGGTCCGCACCGGCACCGCCGAGTCCCGGCACCGCGGGCTGTCGATGATCATGGTCGACGTGGCCACGCCCGGGGTCTCCGTGCGGCCCATCGCCCTGGCCAGCGGCGATGACGAGCTCGCGGAGGTCTTCTTCGACGACGCCGTCGTCCCCGCCACCCGGCTGGTCGGCGAGGAGGGCCAGGGTTGGGCGGTGGCGATGTACCTGCTCCAGTTCGAGCGGGCCATGTACGCCTGGCTGAGCGCCGCCGACGCGCTGCGCGGGCTCCGCGAGCTGAGGAACCGGCTGCGCTCGCGGATGTCGGACGGCCGGGCGCTGCCGGACGGCGCCGCGGCCCGGCTGGGCGAGGTCTACACCGACCTGGTGGCGTTGCGCGCCCGCAGTGGCGACACCGTCCGCCGGCTGGCCGCGGGCCAGACGGTGGGCCCGGAGGCCAGTGTCGACAAGGTGCTGCTGGCAACCCTGGAGATCGGGCTGCACGACCTCGCCCGCGACCTGCTCGGCGCCGAGTTCCTCTTCGGGGGCGCAGCGGACGACGTCCGGTGGCGGGCCGACTGGTGGTACAGCCGGTCGGCGACGATGCTCGGCGGCTCGGCCGAGGTGCAGCGCACGATCCTGGCCGACCACGTCCTGGGGCTGCCCAAGGAGTCGAAGGCATGAGGGTTCCCGCGTGAGCGCACCGCAGCACGACGACCGGGTCGCCCGGACCGCGTGGGAGCATCCGGAGGCCGACGAGGACACCGACTATCCGGCCCTCGTCGCGGCGCTGCGCGACCTCCAGGACCAGATCACCGGCACGGCGGCACCGGCCGACGTCCTCGCCGAGGTGGCTGCCACCGTCCGCGAGCTGGCCGATCGGATGGCGCCGTTCGCCGCCCCCGACGTGGCACTGGTCACCCGACACCTCATGGGTTTCGGGCGCGGCGGCGCGCTCAGCCCTGCGCTGCTGATCGACGAGGTCACCGAGGATTCGGCCGGCGGCCGCGTCAGGTTCGGCCGGTTCCACCTCGGTGGCCGGGGCGCCGTCCACGGCGGCGCGATCCCCCTGATCTTCGACGAGGCGATGGGCTGGCTGGCCAACACCAACGGCCGCAGCCCGGCCCGGACGGCGTTCCTGCACGTGGACTTCCGTTCCGTCACCCCCGTCGAGACCGAGCTCCAGGTACGCGTCCGGCTCGACCGGCAGGAGGGCCGCAAGTGCTTCCTGCGCGGCACGCTGCACGACGGCGACACCCTGTGCGCCGAGGCGGAAGGCCTGTTCGTCGCGCTGAAGCCGGGACAGCCGTAGGGCCGCGGTCCTCCCTCCGACACGACGAGGAGTTCCATGGACGCCGCACCCGACCGCTGGGCGGAGAGCACCGCCGTCTCCGCCGGCCCCGACGCGGCGGCGAGCCGGTCCTGAGGGTCAGCCTCCCGCGGCCTCGTGCCGGCGCCGCAACTCCGGCCGGGAGAGCTTGCCCGCGCCGGTGAGTGGCAGCTGGTCGACGGAGTACCAGTAGGCCGGCACCTTGAAGCCGGACAGCTGCCGGCGCAGGTGGACGCGCAGCTCCTCCTCTGCCGGCGGCCGGGCCGGGTCGGCCGGGACGACGAAGGCGGCCAGCGTCTCCCCCAGCCGCCGGTCCGGGACGCCGACCACACCGCTGGCCGCCACACCCGGGTGCCGCGCCAGGACGTCCTCGATCTCGACCGGGTACACGTTCTCGCCCCCGCGGACCACCAGGTCGTGCCGGCGGCCGGACAGGAACAGGTAGCCCTCGCCGTCGACCGCGCCCAGGTCGCCGGTGTGCAGCCAGCCGTCGGGCCCGGCGCCGGAGAGGTGGGCGGCCGAGGCCAGGACCTCCCCGACTCCGCCGTCGTCGGGATCGGCGAGGCGCAGCGTCAGCCCCGGCACGGGCCGCCCCACCGAGCCGAGCAGGTGCGCCGCGCCGGCCGCGGCCTGCACGTGGTCCTCCGGCGTCAGACAGGTGATCGGGCTCCCCTCGGTCTGGCCGAACAGGTTGACGAGACCGACGCCGGGAAGCCTGTCCAGCACCCGCCGCAGCGTCGTCGGCGTGATGGGCGCGGCGCCGTAGATCAGCGTGCGGAGGCCGACCGCGTCCAGGACGCCCGCGTCGAGCAGCATCTCGATCATCGACGGGACGAGCAGGCAGTGCGTCGCCCCCGACGTGGCCAGGCCCCGCCACCACTCCACCGAGAACCGGGTGGTCGGCACGAGGGCGGCGCCGAGGGAGAGTGCCACGAGCGCGTTGCCCAGGCCACCGATGTGGTGCACGGGCGAGCCGGTGGCGAACCGGCTGTCGGGCCCCATCCCGGTCAGCGGTGCGAGCACGTCGGTGCGGGCCGCGAGGACCTGCTGCGTGATCGGGACCGGCCGCGGGGCGCCCGTGGTGCCGGCGGTGTGCAGCAGCAGGGCGACCGGGCCGGCCGGCGGCGGAGGCGGCGCCGCTGCCGCGGGCAGCGGAGGCACCGGTAGGACCCGGACCCCCGTCAGCGCGGCGACGTGCTCCGCGACCGCCCGCCAGGCCGGCTCGGTGACCAGCACCGGCGACCGCGAGGCGCGGACCGGCCCGGCGAGCTCCGCGGCGGTCAGCCGCGGCCCCAGAGGAGCCAGCGGCCGGCCGGCGCTCGCTCCACCCAGCAGAAGGGCGAGGGCGTCGGCGTTCGTCGTCAGCAGGGCCGGGACGGCGCCTCCCTCGGGGAGCTCGATCCCCGCGAGCAGGTCCGCGGCGGCGCTCGCCCGGCCGAGCAGCTCCCGGCCGGAGACCGGACCCCGGACGTCGTCCACCGCGGTGCGCCGGCTGCCGTCGTGCACGGCCGTGACGCGGTCGGACCACGTGCCGGCCGCCTCCGTCATACCGCCCTCCTCCCCTGATCGACGAGAACGTGATCTCCACGTTCCGCCGCGACCAGGACAGGCGTGGGGGCACGCGGTGGGTGCTCACCCGTCGGGCTGACGTATCCGTCAGAAATGCCTGCCGCTCGGTACAGTGGGCGCGACAGCACCGATCCGGATCCAGACCGCAGCGGGGGAACCCCATCGACGAGACACCGGGGCTCGCCACCGGGACGATCGAGCCCGCCGGCCTGCCCGGCCGCGAGACCCCCGACGGCGACGACTCCGCGGGGGCGCTCGGCCGGCGTGCGGCCCGTACCCGCCGGGCGATCCTGGACGCGGCCCAGCGGCTCTTCCTCGACCTCGGCTACGCCGGAACGCGGATCAACAACATCACCGACGCGTGCGGGATCTCCCGGGCCGGCTTCTACACGTACTTCAAGGACAAGCGCGAGGTCTTCACCGTGCTGGGCGAGACCGCCTACCACGACACGCTGCAGGTCGTCGGCCACTGGGACGACCTCCCGCGGCCCTGCAGCACCGAGGACGTCGAGGGCTGGGTGCGCGAGTACTACCAGCACCTGGACCAGCACGGCGCCTTCATCCTCGCTTCGGCGCAGTCCGCGCCGACCGATGAAGAGTTCCGGGCGTCCAGCCGGCGGCTGCAGATGCGCGTCGCCTGGCTGCTCGGCGTCGCGCTGCGCAGCCGGCAGCAGGTCCCCACCGACGCGCCCGAGGCGCTCGGCCTGGCGACGCAGGCGCTGCTGGACCGCTCCTGGTACCAGTCCCGCGGGCAGCGGCTGCCGGTGGACGACGACGACATGATCGACACCGTGACCGCCTACCTCGCGGCCATCCTCGAGACCACCTGAGGCCCGGCGCCCGGCGCCCACCGCGTTCCCGCTCAGGCCGGCACGGGCTCCGTGGCCTCGGTGGGGTTGCGCATCGGCAGGCCCAGCAGCCTGCGGGCGTTGTCCCCCATGAAGTCGCGGGTGCGCTTCTCGTCCATGCCCTCGGCGTACTTGTAGAAGCCCTTGGGCTCGGGCAGGCCCTCCGGATGGGGGTAGTCGGAGCCGAAGAGGACGCGGTCCCAGCCCACGGTCTCGACGACGTCGGCGACCGATCCCTCCCAGAACGGGCTCACCCAGATGTTCCGGCGGAACACGTCGAGCGGGTGCTCCTCGAAGGCCTGCGGCATCTTCTTGTGGGTGTCCTCGAGGTCGTGGAACAGCGGGTGGATCCACGCGCTGCCGTTCTCGACGCTGGCGATCCGCAGCTTCGGGAAGCGGGTCAGGGTGCCGTGGCAGATCAGGCTGGTGATCATGTCGGCGATCTCTCGGTGGCCGAGCGCCACCCACCGGAACGAGCTCATCGCCGTGAAGTTGTTGGTCGACGGCGGTTCCCACTTGTTGATGTACTCGTCCAGCGGCGGCTGACTCGCGTGCAGGACGACCGGGATGCCGGCCCGCTCCACGTCGGCCCAGAACGGGTCGAACTCCGGCAGCGCCGGGGAGCGCCACCCCTTCCAGCCCTTGACCGGCGCCGGCTTGATCAGCACGGCCCGGGCGCCGTTCTGCACCACGTAGTCGAGTTCGCGGCGCGCCTCGTCGACCAGCGCGCAGGTGATGACCGGCGTCATGAAGAGGCGGTCGGCGTGGGTGTAGCCCCAGGTCTCGAGCATCCACTGGTTGAGGGCGTGGATCATCGCGACGACCAGCTCGGGGTCCTCCGCCGCGGAGTGCTCCACGAGGTTGGCCAGGGTCGGGTAGACCAGCGCTTCCTCGGTCCCCTGCTCGTCCATGACCGCGATGCGGTCCTCGGGGTTGCGGAACGCGGGGAGCGCGTCGATCCCCTTGCCGCCCATCTCCCGGAGCGTCAGACCTTCGGAGTTCTGGCCGGAGAAGAACTTCTCGTAGGCCCCCGGAGCGGCGACTCGCTCGAACGTGGGGTTGGGGATGTATTCGGTGATCTTGCTCAGGATGGCGATCCGGGTGGCCCGGCCGACCTGCACGTACTGCACCGCCCGCCGGTACTGCTCCGGCAGGTGGCGCAGGAGCGCGTCCGGCGTCTCGTACATGTGCTGGTCGGCGTCGAAGATCGGCGCGTCGGTGAACTGCTGGGTCACGGGGATCGGTCCCTCCGGGGATGTCCTGGGTGCTGCCCTGGGCGAAAGCTACGCCGCTTCTGACGAAAGCGTCAACTTCGGTGGGGAGCGGCGTCGAGGCGGCGCCGGAGCTCGCTCTTGGCCACCTTGGCTAGCCCGGTCCGCGGCAGCTCGTCGACGAGCTCGAGCTGTTCCGGCAGCTTCTGGACCATGAGGCCGGCATCGGTCAGCCAGGCGGTGAGTTCGGCCAGCGTCGGCACCTCACGCCCGGGTGCGGGGACGACGACGGCACACACCCGCTCGCCGCGGTCGGCGTCCGGGAGACCCAGGACGGCGACGTCGGCGACCGCCGGGTGCTGGGCGAGCAGCTCCTCGATCTCCTGCGGGGCGATGTTCTCGCCCTTGCGGATGATCAGGTCCTTCAGCCGGCCGACGACCTCGAGGTGGCCCGACGGCCGCAGCCGGCCCAGATCGCCCGTCCGGAACCACCCGTCGTCGGTGAAGCCCGCGACCGTCTCGGCCGGGTCGGTGTAGCCGTGGCACACGCCGCCGCCGCTCACCTGGATCTCGCCCGTCTCACCGTCGGGCACCGGCGCGCCGTCCGGCCCGGCGATGCGGACCCGGTTGACCGGCAGCACCCGGCCGTCGGTCTCGGCGAGCACGTCGTCGGGATCCAGCGGATCGGCGACGGCGATCATCGGGACCTCGGTCATCCCGTAGTCGTGCGCGAGCTGCACGCCGAGCACCTCACGGACCTGCCGGTAGAGCGCCGGCGGGCATGGCGCCCCGCCGCCCTTGAGCGTGCGCAGCGCCGGGAGGAGCGGCTCCTCGCCGGGCGTGGCCCGGGCCACCGCGACCAGCGCGCTGTAGAACGGCGGCGCTCCACCGGTGGTGGTCACCCGGTGCTGCCGGAAGAGGGCGACCGCCTGATCGGGGACGAAAGCCTCCAGCAGGAGGAGTCCGTAGCCTCCGGCCAGCGCCGACACCAGGTACTGGATGCCACCGACGTGGGCCACGGGGAAGCCCATGGCGCCCATCTCCGGGCCGCGCGCGCCCAGCCGGCCGTTGCCGGCGAAGCCGGTGCCGGTCGCGAGGAGAGTGCTGTCGGTGTGCCGGGCGCCCTTCGGTGCCCCGGTCGAACCGGAGGTGAAGTAGATCCAGGCGACCTCGTCGGGATCGGCCGGCTCGGGGGGCAGCGCGCCGTCCGCGGGTGGCTCCGCGGCCTCGGGGGGTTCGTGGCCGATGACCAGCACGCGCGGCTGGGGGCCGCCGCCCGCCGCGACGGCCGCGGCCATCTCGGCGAAGTCGAAGCCTCGCCACGTCCCCGGGACGAGGAAGAACTCGGCGCCACTGGTGGCCAGCGCCGCCCGCACCTCCCGCTCCCGGTACAGCGGGATGATCGGCGCCTGCACGGCCCCCAGCCGGCGCAGTGCCGCGATCACCAGCACGGTGCCGATCCGGGTGGGCAGCTGCCAGGCCACCCGGCTGCCGGGGCCGATGCCTTCGGAAGCCAGCGCCGTCGCGACCCGGTCCACGCGGTCCACGAAACCGGCGAAGGTGACCTCGACTCCCTGCTCGTCGACCAGGAACAGGGCGCCGGGGGTCGCGCGGGCCCGCCGCTGCACCAACTCGGTGAACGTGGCCGCGCGCAGTAGCCACGGCCAGCGGGCCGCCGCCCGCCGGTCGGTGGTGGTCATGATCAGCCCCGGTCGGAGGAGAGCACGGTGACGGCGGAGACGGCCGTGGGGCCGCCGATGTTGTGCGCCAGGGCCACGCGGGCGCCGTCGACCTGGTTGGCCGCCTCGCCGCGCAGCTGCTCGAACAGCTCGACACACTGGGCCACGCCGGTCGCGCCCGGGGGGTGGCCCTTGGCCTTCAGCCCTCCGCTGGGGTTGACCGGCCTGGCGCCGCCGACGGCCGTCACGCCGTCCTCGATGAGCTTGTAGGCGCCGAACCGCTCGGCGAACCCGAGGTCCTCGTAGCTGATCAACTCGACCCCGGTGAAGCAGTCGTGCACCTCGGCGACGTCGACGTCCTCCGGGCCGATGCCCGCCATCGCGTACGCCGCGCGAGACGCCTTCACCGTGGGCGGGAACGTGGTCATGTCCTGCTTGTGCTGGTGCATCACGCGGTCCAGCCCGAGCCCGACGCCGCGCACCCAGACCGGCCGGTCGGTGTAGCGGTCGGCGACGTCCTCGGCCACGAGCAGCAGGGCCGCCGCGCCGTCGCTCTGGGGGGTGCAGTCGTAGAGCCCGAAGGGCTCCACGACCCGCGGCGCGTCCAGCACCTGCTGGACGGTGATCTCGAACCGCAGCTGCGCCTTGGGGTTGGGGACGGCGTGGCGGTGGTTCTTCACCGCGACCATCGCCATGTGCTCCCGGGTCGCCGGGGATTCGTGCAGGTAGCGCGCCACGTGCAGGGCGAAGTTGGCCGGCGCGACCAGGCCGAGGGGGTAGTCCCAGGCCATGTCGCGGGTGAGCCCGGCCCACTCCCAGAAGGTGCCGCGCGCGGAGGACTCGCGGACCTTGTCGGCACCGACCACCAGCGCGACGTCGACCATGCCGGAGCCCACCGCGTAAGTGGCATTGCGAACGGCGTCATTGCCCGTGGCGCAGGCGTTCTCGACCCGGGTGACAGGGATGTCGAGCAGGCCGCAGGAGTCGGCGAGGATCCCGGACGGGAAGCCGTCGGTCGTGGTCAGCTCGCCGAACCAGGCGGCCTGGATGTCGGCCCGGTCCATGCCCTTGTCGACCGAGGCAGCCATCTCCGAGACCGCCATCGGGAGCAGCTCCTTGATGCCCAGCCCGAAGTGCTCGCCGAACGCCGTCATGCCCGCTCCGACCACCGCCACCCGCCTCACCGGCCGGCCTCCCTCTGCTCGGTCTCCGGGACGCACGCGGCGTCCGGAAGGAACGCATATCCGTAGTCGGGGACGCCGGAGCGCACCGCCACGCGGCGCAGCACGAGCCGCCCGCGGTCGCCGATGCCGGCGGTCCCGGCCGGCGCGCCGGTGACCTTGACGAGGGCGCGCACGCCGACGCCGTCGAGCGCGACGATCGCCAGGGAGTACGGCGTCGGCAGTCCGGGGACAGGGACGTGGACCGTGACGGCCGAATAGACCTCGCCGGTGCGCGGCAGCGCCGCGGCGTCCCAGCCGTCCTCGGAGCCGCAGCCGAGGCAGCGCAGCCGCGGCGGGAAGGCCGGCGTGCCGCACGCGCGGCAGCGCCCGGCCTCCCAGCGCAGCTTCGGCTCGAAGGCCCGCTCGTAGGCCGGCAGCGAGATGCTGATCTCCGGCCCAGGGGTGCGGGTCGCCGCCGGCTCCGGCCGCGGGTCCGGCTCGTCGCGGACCACCGCCGGCTCCCCGTCCAGGGTCACCGCCGTGGCCGACCCCTGCTCCACTGCCAACACCAGGCTGCGGGGGGCGAGGCCGGCGACGGCGGCGAGGGCGAACAGTGCCGAGCCGGCACCGGTCGTCGGGAGCGCCGGCGGCCGGCCGGCGCACAGGGCAGCGGCCTGCCTGGCCGGCACCCCGGCGACGACGTCGGGCTTGGCGGGCAGGTCGAGGGCGTCGACCGCGACGCCGACGCCGCGGTCGCGGACCAGCCGGGGGTCGTCGTAGTCGTGCAGGACGCCGTCCTGCGCACGGGCCCGGACCGGGAGGCTGCGGACGACGCGTCCGGCCAGCGTCACTCCGGCGTCGCCCTCGACCGCGACCAGTGCGGCAGCGGCTCCGGCCGGTACCAGGTCCGCCGCCAGCACGAGCGTGCCGGGAACGGCGTCCACCAGGGCGTCCAGCACCGCCGGCGCTCCGCCGACCTGCTCGGTCACGGCGACGTCGAGGGCGAGCCCCAGGCCGGCCAGCACCGCAGCGCCGTTGCCGCCCTCGAGCAGCGGGAGGTCGCGGGTCACCAGCACCACGCGGCGGACCAGTGCGGGATCGGCCGCACGCAGCGCCGCCCGGCCGGCGGAGACCGCGAGGGTGACGGCGTCCTCGTCGGGCCCCGCCACGCGGACCCGGTCGGTTCCCCAGGCCGGCAGATAGGTGCCCATCGCGGCGATCGTGGTCATCGGTCCTCCACACCGGCAGGGCTCGGGACCCGCCGGCAACGCCGGCCCGAGCCCCGTCGCTCGCTCACCGCCCGGGCGCTCACCCGGCGGTGAGCGCGACCCTAGGAGAACTTGACAGGTCCGTCAAACAACGGTGACATGGAGCTTCGCTTCGCCCGACCGGCGGCCGATCCCCCCACGACCGCACCGGACGACCGCACCCCACGACCGCACCCCACGACCGGGCGACGACGCCCGGTCAGCGACGAGGAGTCCGCCATGAGCCCCGGGTCGATGGACACCGCGACCGGCGAGCTCCTGACCGCCTCGTTGCGCGGGCTCTTCGCGGCGCCCGCCTCGGCGGACGACCTCGGTGCCCGGCTGGCCGACCTCGGCTGGGACGAGGTGCTGGCGGCGGACCCCGCGTGGGCGACGACCCTGCTGTTCACCGAGCAGGGCCGCGCGCTGGCCGGATCCCGCGCGCTCGACGACGTCGTCCTCGCGGCACTCTCCCCCGTGTTGCCGCCCGCGGCCCATGCCCGGGCCGTCCTCCACCCGCATCCCTCCGGCGGCGCGGAGCTGTCCGCGGCGGAGGGGCCGCTCCGCGGTCTGCTGCTGGCGCCGGTCGACGGGGACACCGAGGTGGTCGTGCCGGTGGCGACCGGCGACGGCGCGGCGCTGCTGACCCTGCCGTCGGCTCCGGTCGCGTCGCGGGCGACCCCGGCCGGCGGGTTCGACCCGGCGTCCGGATGGCTGCTCGTCGAGGGGGTCCACGCGCCGTCCGACGCCCGTGCACTCCCCGCCGGCGCGGCCTGGCAGGACGCGCTCTCGGCCGGCCGGCGGGCGCTGTCCGCCGAGATCCTCGGGGTCTGCGCGGCCGCCCTCGCCATGGCCGTCCGGCACACCTCGGCGCGCGTCCAGTACGGCCGGCCGATCGCCTCGTTCCAGGCCGTCCGTCACCGGCTGTCGGAGGCCCACGTCGCCGTCACCGGGGCACGGGCCGTGCTCGACGCCGCCTGGCAGGTGGCGGAACGCTCCGACGCCGGGTGGGCCGCCACGCTGGCCAAGGTCCGGGCCGGCCGGGCGCAGGCCGAGTGCATGCGCGCCGCCGTCCAGGTTCTCGGCGCGACGGGCCTCACGCAGGAGAGCGAGATGCACCGCTTCGTCACCCGCGCCGCCGCGCTCGACGCCCTCCTGGGCAGCCGGCAGCAGCTCACCGAGCGGATCGGGACCGACCTGCTGGCCGGAGCCGCGATGGCGCCGGTCGCCGGCATCTGAGGAGAGGGTCCCCGTGCCCATCGAGATGGATGACTTCGTGGCCGAGGTGCGCTCCTTCCTCGACGCCCACGCGCCCCGCCGGCCGCACGGCGACGCCGAGGTCGACTGGGGAACGGGGATCGACCGGATCTCCTACTTCAGCACCGACCCACCCGACGTCGAGGCCGAGAACGTGGCCGCCGCCCGCGCCTGGCAGCGCCGCCGCTACGACGCCGGGCTCGGCTGGATCGTGGGGCCGCCGGAGTACGGCGGCCGGGGCCTGACCGCCGTGCACGACATGGTCTACGACTCGGTCGAGGCCGAGTACGAGGTCCCGGACACCGGGGTGCTCTCGCTGATCGGGCTCGGCATGATCGGGCCGACCATCCTCGCCCACGCCCAGCAGCAGATCCGGGAGCGCTATCTGCCGGCCATGTACGCGGGCGACGTCATTGCCTGCCAGCTGTTCAGCGAGCCCGCCGCCGGCTCCGACCTGGCCGCCGTCTCGACCCGGGCGGTCCGCGACGGCGACGCGTGGGTGATCGACGGTCAGAAGGTGTGGACGTCGATCGCCCACCACGCCCAGATCGGCCTGGCGCTGTGCCGGACCGACCCCGACCGGCCCAAGCACAAGGGCATCACCGCCTTCCTGGTCGACATGTCGGCTCCCGGCGTGGACGTCCGCCCGCTGCGCCAGATGAGCGGCGGCGCGGAGTTCAACGAGGTCTTCCTCACCGACGTCCGCGTGCCCGACGAGCACCGGATCGGTGCGGTGAACGACGGCTGGCGGGTGGCGCTGACCACCCTGATGAACGAGCGCGCCAGCGTCGGCGGGGAGGGCGCCGGTCCGGCCGGCCGGGCGGTGTCGCTGCCGTTCCTGACCGCGCTCCTGAAGGCCAACGACCGGCTCGGCGACGCGGCCGCGCGCCGCCGGCTCGCCGAGCTCTACGCCGACCAGGCCGCGACCGAATACCTCAACCACCAGGCCGTCCGGCGGCTGCGGGAGGGTGGCCAGCCCGGCCCGGAGGCCTCGGTGTCCAAGCTGATGTACGGCCAGAACCTCACCCGCGGAGCCCATTTCGCCGCCGAGGTGGTCGGCCCGCGGCTGCTCGCCGACACCGGCGAGTGGGGCACCTTCAGCTGGACCGAGCTGCTCCTGTCCACACCGGCACTGCGGATCCTCGGCGGCACCGAGGAGATCATGAAGAACATCCTCGCCGAGCGGGTGCTCGGCCTGCCCAAGGAGTCGGGCACGGACGCGACCACGCCGTTCCGGGAGCTGCGACGGTCCGGAGGCACGGCATGAGCCAGACCACCAGCCAGGCCGAGCGGGAGGACCTGCGCGCCTCGGTCCGCAGCTTCCTGGCCACCACCTCCGGCGAGGACCAGGTGCGCCGCCTCATCGGCGACGAGCGCGGTTGGGACGAGTCCGTGTGGCGGCGAATGGCCGACGAGCTGGGGCTGCTGTCGCTGACGCTCCCGCCCGACCACGGCGGCGACGGCTTCGGCGCCCCCGAACTACAGGTCGTCCTCGAGGAGCAGGGCCGCGCGCTGCTGCCGAGCCCCTACTTCTCGACCGTCGTCCTCGCGGCCACCGCCCTCGCCGCGTCCGGCGACGAGGCCGCCCAGGCCACCCATCTCCCGGCGATCGGGGCCGGCACGACCACCGCCACCCTTGCCGTCGCCGAGGCCGACGGCTCGTGGCGGACCGACCGGCCGGCGACCACGGCCGTCCGCGCCGGCTCGGGATGGACCCTCAGCGGAACGAAGCAACTCGTGGTCGACGGGGCGACCGCAGACGTCGTCCTCGTCGTCGCCGGCACCGATGCCGGCCCGGGGCTCTTCGCCGTCGCCGGCGACGACCCGGGGCTCACCCGGACCCCGCTGCGCACCCTCGACCCGACCCGCCGGATCGCCAGGCTCGAGTTCGCCGACGCGGCCGCCGTGCCCGTCGGCGCCCCGGGAGCCGCCGGGGCGGTCGTCGACCGGGTGCTCGACGTCGCGACCGCGGCGCTGGCCGCCGAGCAGGTCGGCGCCGCGCGCGCCTGCCTCGAGGCCGCCGTGGGCTACGCCCGCGAGCGGGTCCAGTTCGGCCGCGCCATCGGGTCGTTCCAGGCCGTCAAGCACAAGTGCGCCGACATGTTCGTGCGGGTCCAGCTGGCCGACGCCGCCGCCACCGAGGCCGCCGCGGCGCTGGCCGGGGGCGAGGGGTTGCCCGACCCTGGCGTCGCCGCCGCCGTCGCGCACGTCGTGTGCTCCGAGGCGTTCATGTTCGTGGCGGCGGAGAACATCCAGGTCCACGGCGGCATCGGCTTCACCTGGGAGCACCCGGCGCACCTCTACTTCCGCCGCGCGAAGTCCTCGCAGCTGCTCTTCGGCGGGCCGGCCGCCTACCACGAGCGGTTGCTCGCCCGGCTGGGCGTGTGAGCGCACCCGTCACCGTCGCCGGTCCCGCCGCCACCGCCGACGAGCTCACCACCCCGGCCGGACGCCGCTTCCGGAACCTGTCGCCCAACCTGGCCACCCTCGTGCGGGCCACCGTCGAGCGCTGCCCCGGCGCCGAGGCCGTCGTCGACCTCGGGACCGGCCGCCGGCTGGACCACGCCGCCCTGTGGGCCGGTGCCGCCCGCGTCGCCGGCGGTCTGCGCGGCGCAGGCGCGCGCCCGGGTGACCGGGTCGCGCTCCGGCTGCCCAACGGCGCCGACTGGTGCCTGGCCTTCCTGGGCGCGGTGCTCGCCGGTGCGGTGCCGGTGCCGCTGAACACCCGGCTGACCGACGCCGAGGTGGCCGCGCTGGTCGAGGACTGTGGGGCCGCCGTCGTCATCGACAGCGGCGCGCGGCTGCCGGACGGGCCGCCGACCGCCGCCGGGGCCGAGGGCGCCGACCCGGAGTCCCTGGCCGCGATGTTCTACACCAGCGGCACGACCGGCCGCCCCAAGGGCGCGATGCTCTCCCACCGCGCGTTGCTGTCGGCGGCCGAGCAGTGCCGGCGCGCGCTGCACCTCGGGCCGGCCGAGGCCACCCGGACGCTCGTCGCCGCCCCGCTGTTCCACATCCTGGCGTCGGGCATGCAGTGGCTCCCGGCTCTCGCCGCGGGCGGCTCGGTGGCGATCCTGCCGGCCTTCGAGGTGGGTGTCTGGGTGCGGGCGATCGCCGAGGAACGGATCGACGTCCTCAACGGCGTCCCCGCCATGTACTGGCAGGCCCTCCGGCATCCGGAGTTCGCCGGCCTCGACGTCTCCGGGGTCCGGCTCCTGGTCTACGGCGCCGCACCGACCCCGCCGGCCCAGGTCGAGGCGCTGATGCGGGCCTTCCCGGCGGCGCAGCTGCGGCCCGGGTACGGGCTGACCGAGGCGCCGTGCGTGACCGGTCTCGAGCACGCCGACGCCCTTCCCCACGCCGACTCGGTCGGCAGCGCAGTCGCCGCCACCGAGCTGGCCGTGCTCGGCCCCGGGGCCGACGACGGGGTGGGCCAGCTGCTGGTCCGCGGGCCCCAGCTCATGAGCGGGTACTGGCAGCGGCCCGAAGCGACGGCGGCGGCCCTGGCCGGCGGCTGGCTGCACACCGGCGACCTCGTGCGGGCCGACGAGGCGGGCCGGGTGCACCTGCTCGACCGGCGCACCGACCTGATCAACCGTGGCGGCGAGAAGGTCTACAGCGTCGAGGTCGAGGCCGCACTGTCGGCGTATCCCTCCGTCGCCGAGATAGCCGTCGTGGGCGTCCCCGACCCGATGATGGGCCAGAAGGTCGGCGCGGTCGTCGTCCCGCGGCCGGGCGAGGAGTTCGATCCCGGGACGCTGGTGGCCTTCGCCCGCGACGTGCTCGCCGACTTCAAGGTGCCGCAGTACGTACACGTGCAGGCCGAGCCGCTGCCGCGCAACCCGGGCGGCAAGGTCGACAAGGCCGCCCTGCGCAGCCGTTCGGACTGGGGTCCGCCGCTCAGGTGACGGCGCACGGCCGGCGTGCCCGGCCCGGCCGGGCCGGGCACGACGGTCGTGGGCGGATCAGACCGGAAAGCTGACCGTCTTGGTCTCCAGGAAGTCCTCGAGACCCTCCCGCCCCCATTCGCGGCCGAGCCCGCTCTGCTTGTATCCGCCGAACGGCGACTCGACGTCGAACCACTGGGCGCCGTTGACGGCGATCGTGCCGGTGCGCAGGCGGTTCGCCACCGCCTTCGCCCGGTCGACGTCGCCGGCGTAGACGCCGCCGGAGAGGCCGTAGGCCGAGTCGTTCGCGATCCGTACGGCGTCGTCGTCGTCGTCGAATCCGACGATCACCAGCACCGGCCCGAAGATCTCCTCCCGTGCCAGCCGGCTGGTCACCGGGATGTCGGCGAAGACCGTCGGCTGGATCCAGTACCCCCGCTCGAACTGGGTCGCCGGCCCGCCGCCGGCCACCAGGCGCCCGTCGGCCTTGCCGATCTCCAGATAGCCCAGGATCTTGTCGTACTGCGACCGGTTGATCACCGGGCCCATCATGTTCGTCGCGTCGGTGGGGTCGCCGTACGGGAGCTGGCCGAGGAACCCGGCCGCGATCTCGGCCGCCTGGTCCATCAGCCCGTGCGGCACGAGCAACCGGGTCTGCAGCGCGCACCCCTGACCGGCGTGCATGCACACGCCGCCCGCCGTCATGGCGACGGCGAGTGGCAACAGCGCGTCGTCCAGCACGATCGAGGCCGACTTCCCGCCCAGCTCGAGCGAGACCCGCTTGATGGTCTCGGCCCCGTTCCGCATGATCCGGCGGCCGGTGGCCGTCGAGCCGGTGAAGGTGATCTGGTCGACCCCAGGGTGCGTGGTGAGCCGCTCGGCGACCGCGTTGTCCGACGTGGTGACCACGTTGAGCACGCCCGGCGGCAACTCGGTCTCCGCCGCGGCGGCGGCCAGCAGCGTGCCCGACCACGGGGTGTCCGGTGCGGGCTTGAGGACCACCGTGCAGCCCGCCGCCAGCGAGGCCGCGAGCTTGGTGATGTTGAGCTGGAACGGGTAGTTCCACGGCGTGATCGCCGAGACCACGCCGGCCGGCTCCTTGCGCACCACCCGCTGTGCAGGGCCGCCCATGATCTCCTTCGTCGGCAGCGGCCGCTCCCACTCGAAGTCGCCGATCATGTCGGTGTAGTACGACAGCGTCTCGATGGGCCCGTCGACGCCGATCCCCATCGCCAGCGACACCGGCATGCCGGTCTCCGCGGTGTGCGCCGAACGGATCCGCTCGACGTCCTTGCGCAACTGCTCCTGCAGCTGGCGCAGGCAGCGCTGGCGGAACGCGACGTCGGTGGCCCACCGGCCCTCGTCGAAGGCGGCGCGCGCCGCGGTGACCGCCCGCTCGACGTCCTCCGGCCCGGCGTCCGGCGCGGTGCCGATCACCTCTTCGGTGGCCGGGTTGACGTTGTCGTACCGCGCGCCGCTGCCGGCCACGACGAGCTCGCCCGCGATGAGCATCTTCTGCTCGGGAATGTCCATACCTGGTCTCCTCCGCTCTGGTCGAACGCCGGCTCAGCTCGGCGGCCCCGCTGGGAACTTGAGCAACGAGCCGGCGTCGACGCGGACCTGCTGGCCGGTCACGTAGCGGGCTTCCTCGGAGGCGAGGAAGAGCACGGTGTGGGAGATGTCCAGGGGCTCGACATACGGGATGGGCATCGCCTGGAACATCGTGAACGCCGGTTCGACGTCCTCGCGGGTGGGATTCTCCAGGTCGGGCCGGAACATGGCGTACAGGCCGTCGTTGTGCAGCAGATGCGTGTTGACGTTCGTCGGGTGCACGGCGTTGACCCGGATGAACCTGGGCGCCAGCTGCAGCGCCAGCTGCTCGGTGTAGTCGATGAGGATCCGCTTGGCCCAGCCGTAGCCGGCGCTGCCCGGGCCCATCATCGGGTTGTCGGTGGTGTTGGGCATCATCGCCGCCGTCGACCCGGTGATCACGATCGCGCCGTGGTCGGGGAGGTGGGGCAGCCCGACGGCCACCGTGTTCATCACGCCGATCAGGTCGACGTCGACGGCGTCGACGAAGTCCATCGGGTCGGGGTCGCCCATCGCCATCGGGAGGATCCCGGCGTTGGCGACGACGACGTCGAGATGGCCGAGCTCGGCGACGCCCGCCTCGACGGCGGCGGCCAGCTCGCTGCGCTCACGGACGTCGGCGACCCGGGAGACGATCCGCCGGCCGGTCTTCTCGACCAGGGCGACGGTCTCGGCGAGGTCCTCCTCGGTCGCGAGCGGGTACGGGTTGGACTCGATCTGCCGGCAGATGTCGACGGCGATGATGTCGGCGCCCTCCTCCGCCAGCCGCACCGCGTGCGAGCGCCCCTGCCCCCGGGCCGCCCCGGTGATGAGTGCGACCTTGCCCTCCATGCGTCCTGCCACGGAACGCTCCTTCCTTCTCGTCCGGGTGGTTCCCGGTCTGGGTGGTTCTCGGTCTGGGTGGTGCTCGGCCGGTCGGACTCGGCCGACCCCGGCGACCTGGCTACCGACCGACTATCGGCTTCTCGCGGGCACCCATTCAGATCACCTATTGCAAGGAATCCGGGTAACGAGTCCGGACGCTATGGCCGTGACCCCAGTCACGTCAACGCCGAACCTACGGGGCGTAGGTTTCCTGCCGCTGTAGCCTGACGCCCCGCGAGAGGTGGGTGGCACCCGAGGGCTGGAGGTGGCCGCCGTGGCCAGACAGGGCTTCTCGCGCGCCGACGTCGTGGCCGCAGGTGTCGCGATCACCGCGGAGCGGGGGCTTTCCGGGCTCACGCTCAACGCCGTCGCCGACCGGTTGGGCGTGCAGCGACCGTCCCTGTACCACCATCTGCCAGGCGGCTTCGAGGAGCTCCGCACCGCTGTCATCGAGGCCATCTCGACGGTCGAGCCGCCCACCGGCGAAGCCACGGCCTCGGGGGCGGCCACCCTCCTCGCCTGGGAGGAGCGGGCCCTGCACAGGATGGCCGGGCTGATGAGCGGGTTCCCGGAGGTCATCCCCTACCTGGCCACGCAGGGACGCAACGAACGACGTCCCCTCGAGGAGTCCGACCGGCTCGTGCGGCTCCTGATGAGCCAGGAACTCGGCACCTCGCCGGCCGAGGCCTTCGTCATCGCCAACGCCTATCTGGTGGGGTGGATCTGCGCACTCCGGCAGGACGCCGACGCCGCGGACGCCGCGGGGTTCCCGGTCCTGGCGCAGGTGCTGCGCGACGCGGACGGGCTGGACCGTGAACGGGTCCTCCTCCGGGGGTTCCAGGCGCTGCTCGCCGGCCTCGGGGCTCCTGTCGCCGATGCACCCGAGGACGGCGCCGCCGGCTGACCGCAGCCCCGCCCGCCCCTTGTCCGCCCGCACCGGAATCTGACAGTGTGTCCACCGTCACCGTCGGCTGCCGAGGAGGCTGCGTGCCCAGGATCGCGCCGATCGCGTGGGAGGACCTCGACGAGGCCGCCCGCCGCCGCATGGCCGAGGGCATGGCCACCGGCATGTACACCACGTCCCTGCCGCTGCAGATCGTCGCGCACAGCCCGGTCGCCCTGCAGGGCATGGACGAGGCCTACAAGGCCGTGTTCGGCCGCGCCGCCGTCGGCTCCCGGATCATCGAGCTCATGCGGCTGCGCAGCGCGCAGCTCGGCGAGTGCGCTCCCTGCTCGGCCTCGCGCAAGGACGGGTCGATCACCGACGACGACGTCGCCTGCCTGGTCGACCCCGAGCGCACCGGCGCCGACCGCCGCGAGCAGATGGCCGTCCGGCTGGTCGACCTCATGGCCACCGACCACCACGCCGTCGATGCGGAGTTCCTCCGCCGGCTGGCCGAGATCTTCACCGTCGAGGAGATCGTCGAGATCACCTGGTACGCCGGCAACCTCGTCGGCGGCCACCGGTTCCTGCACGTCCTCGACGCGCTCGGGACCGGGGCGCCGGTCGTCGGCGCCGTACCCGCCTGAGCCGCCGTGGACCTCGGGATCACCGGCCGGTCGGCCTATGTGGTCGGCCGCGACAGCGGCCTGGGTCGCGCCTGCGCCGGTGTACTGGCCGCCGAGGGCGTGACCCTGGCCGACTCGCCGGTGGGCTGCGACATCGTCGTCTCGCACGGCGACCGCCGCTCCCCCGGCGCACTGCTCGGTCCGGACGCCCTCGGCGACCTCACCGCCGCCTGGGATGCGGTCGTCCGGACCGTCGAGGACTACCGGACCGGGCTGCCCGGGATGGTGTCGCGGCGGTGGGGCCGGCTGGTGTGGATCGGATCGGCCCGCGCCCGCGCCATGGACGCCGACGACGACGAGATCGGCGCCGTCGTCTCCCTGGCGATGATGGGCCTGCACAAGGTGGTCACCGCGGAGGAGGGCGCCCACGCCGTCACCGCCAATGCCGTGCTGCGCGGCGGGAGCGCCACGGACGAGGACGTCGCGCACACGGTCGCCTTCCTGTGCTCGACCGGCGCCGGCTACCTCAGCGGCGTCACGCTGACGGTCGACGGCGGCGCCGGTTCGGCGATGTTCTGATGAGCGGCCGCTGATGGACTACGGGCTGGCCGGCCGCGTCGCGGTCGTCTCCGGCGGCAGCCGGGGCATCGGCCGGGCGATCGCGGCGGCACTCGTCCGGGAAGGCGCGTCCGTGGTCGTCACCGCCCGGACGCCGGCGTCGCTGGACGAGACCGCCGCGGCGCTCGGGGCGCTCGCCCCCGGGCGGGTGGAGGCGGTGCCGGCCGACATGACCGACCCGGAGCAGGTGCGCCGCGTCGTCGACGTCGCACGGGAGTGGTTCGGACCGGTCGGGATCGCCGTCAGCAACGTGATCGGCCACGTGATCGACGCCGGGAAGGAGGGCAGCGGCCCGGGCGCGGGGACCTTCGCGTCGATGCCCGCCGGTGAGTACCGGCGCGAGTTCGACCACCTGCTCGTCGCCGCCTGGGCGCTGGCCGATGCGGTGATCCCGGACATGCGGGACCAGCGGTGGGGCCGGATCTGCAACATCGGTTCCGGCGTGGCCCGCGAGCCGGCCACGCACCTGCCGCACGTGCTGCCCAACGCGGTCCGCCCGGCGGTCGCAGGCATGTACCGGATGCTCGCCGCCCGGCTGCGGGACGACGGCATCACCGTCAACAACCTCCTCACCGGCTCGATCCTCACCGAGCGCAACCGCGCCTACTGGCGGTGGCTGGCCGAGGACCGCGGCTCCACGGTGGAGGAGGTCACCGCGGGGTTCACCGCGGGCATCCCCCTGCGCCGGTTCGGCGAACCGGAGGAGATGGCCGCAGTCGTCGCCTTCCTCTGCTCGCGGCAGGCCGGGCGGATCACCGGTCAGTCCATCCCCGTCGTCGGCGGCGGCAGCGCCCACCTCTGACCCGCCCCCTCCCTCCGGAAGGCCCCCCGTGCGCAGGTTCGAGAACAAGGTCGTGCTGATCACGGGGAGCGGCGCAGGCATCGGGCGGCGGTTCGCCCTCCGCTTCGCCGACGAGGGGGCCGCCGTCGTCGTGACCGACGTGGACGCCGAACCCGCCGACCGGGTGGTGGAGGTCGTGCGAGCGCACGGGGCGACGGCGATCGGCCTCGCGATGGACGTCGCCGACGCCTCCGCGGTGGAGAGCGCCGTGGCCGCGGCGGTCGACAGGTTCGGCGGCATCGACGTCCTGGTCAACAACGCCGGCATCCACCTCGAGCACGCCCAGCTGCCCTTCAGCCTCGAGGCGCTGCCGGCCTGGCGGCACGTGCTCGAGGTGAACGTGCTGGGGGTGCTGGCCTGCTCGGCGGCCTGTCGGCCGGCGATGGCGGGGCGGGAGGGTGCGGCGGTCGTGAACATGTCGTCGATGGCAGCCTGGCTCGGCGCCGGGGCCTACGGCGTGTCCAAGATCGGCGTCAACTCGTTGACCGTCAGCCTGGCGGAGGCCTTCGCCGCCGACGGGATCCGGGTCAACGGCATCGCGCCCGGGCTGGTGGACTCCGAGTCGGCCGTCGTCTGGGCGAACGACCCGGCGCGGACCGGCGTCCAGGATGCGATCGTCGCCCAGCAGATGATCAAGCGGCCGGGCCGCATGGCGGACCTCGTCGACGCCGGCCTGTTCCTCTGCTCGCCCGAGGCCTCGTTCATCACCGGGCAGACCCTGCTCGTCGACGGCGGATACGTCCGCAGGCCGCTCTGAGCAGACCTTCCGCAGCCGCGCTCCTTGCCCCGCCGGCCGCTCGCTTGACAGGATCGTCAAGTCCGTCGATGCCGATGCCCCGGAGCCGCTCATGCCGTTCGACCTCACCCTGGGCGACATCGTGCTCGACAACGCCCTGCGCTTCCCGGACGTGCCGGCGTACGTGTCCGGCGACGACGTGCGCAGCCACGCCGGGCTCCGCGAGCGGGCGACCGCGCTGGCCGCGGCGCTCGCGGACCTGGGCCTGCGCCGGCAGGACCGGATCGCCGTCCTCGGCCGCAACAGCATCCCCTTCGGCGAGGTGCTGGCCGCCGGGCAACTGTCCGGGCTGATCGTCGCGACGGTGAACTTCCGTCTCGCCGCGCCGGAGATCGCCGCGATCCTGGCCGACGCCGCCCCGCGGGTGCTGTTCGCCGACGCGGAGTACCTACCGATGATGGCGGCCCTGCGGGCCGGGCTGCCGGGCCTGGAGACCGTCGTGTGCCTGGACGGCCCCACCACCGACGGTGCGACCGGCTACGAGGACGTCCTGGCGTCCGGTTCCGGACGCGATCTGCCCTTTGCCGCCCGACCGGACGACGTCGCCTGCCTGATCTTCACCAGCGGGACGACCGGACGCCCCAAGGGCTGCGTGCTCGGCCAGCGGGAGATGCGCCGCGGCGCGTTCGTCATGAACGTCGAGATGCGCACGGGCAGCTCCGACCGCGTCCTGCTGGTGATGCCGCTGTTCCACATCGGCGCCATGGCGATCGGCCAAGGTCTGCACGCCCGGGGCGGCACCGCGGTGCTGCACCGCGCCTTCGACCCGGCCGCCGCCCTGGCTTCGATCCCCGCCGACGACGTGACGGTGCTGCACCTGGCCCCGACGATGCTGCAGGCCCTGCTGCAGGAGGCCCCGGCCCACCCCGGCGCACTCGCCGGTGTGCGGACCGTCGTCTACTCCGCCGCCCCGATCACGAGTGCCACGCTGCGGTCCGCCCTGACCGCGATGCCCGGCGCGGGGTTCCTCAACCTCTACGGCCAGACCGAGGTGATGACCTCGGGCCTCCCCCGGGAGCTGCACCGGGGGGACAGCGAGCGGGACCGTGCCCGGCTCGGCTCGGTGGGCCACCCCTTCCCCGACACCGAGGTGCGCATCCTCGACGACGACGGCCGCGACGTGCCGCCCGGCGAACCGGGCGAGATCGTCGTCCGCTCGCCGGCGATGTTCCGCGGCTACTGGAACGACTCCGTGGCCACCGCGGCGACGCTGCGCGACGGCTGGTGCGCCACCGGCGACATCGGGCTGCTGGACGGCGAGGGGCTGCTGCACCTGGTCGACCGGAAGAAGGACGTGATCATCTCCGGCGGCGAGAACGTCTACTCCCTCGAGGTGGAGGAGGCGGTCGCCGGCCACCCGGCGGTGGCCGAGTGCGCGGTGGTCGGCGTCCCGGACCCCCGCTGGGGCGAGGCCGTCTGCGCCGTCGTCGTCCCCGCGGGACCCGAGGCCCCGACCACGGAGCAGCTCCGCGACCACGTCAGCGCGCGCATCGCCCGCTACAAGGCGCCGCGCGAGGTGGTCGTCGTCGACGAGTTGCCCAAGCTGCCCACCGGCAAGATCGACAAGAAGCTCCTGCGGTCCCGGCTGGCCGACCGCGCGGCCGCGGTGGTCTGAGCGGCTACAGGCGGCCGTTGGTCCGCAGCTCGGCGGGCACCCACTCGGGCGAGCGCCGCTCGCTGAACGCGCGCCATCCCTCCCGGGACTCCTCCCCCGCCATGCTCGTGCGCATGGCGATGCGGTCGTAGAGACCGATCTGCGCATCCAGGCTGCGCTTGATGTCGTTGCGGGCACCGGGGGCGGTGCGGCAGATGGTGGTGAGCTCGGCGGTCGCGGCGTCCAGCAGGTCCTCGTGCGCGACCACCCGCGAGACCAGGCCCCAGTCCAGGGCCTCCGCCGCCGTGAGCACCCGGCCGGTGAACATCAGGTCCCGGGTGCGCACCGGACCGACCGTGCGCACGAGCATCTGGCTGTAGTAGGTGTCGGCGATCCCCCGGAACAGCTCGGGCACCCGGAAGGTCGCCCGCTCGCTGACGACGGCCAGGTCCGAGCAGAGTGCGATCTGCAGCCCGCCGCCCTGGCAGATGCCGTTCACGGCGCACACCACCGGCTTGACCGCCTGACGCAGCGTGTCGAACGGCGTGGCGTCCATGAGGAACTGCGAGAAGTCGGTCCACCCGTCCGGGCCCTCCCGGCCCAGGTCGCCGCCGGGCACGAACACGTCGCCGGTCCCGGTCAGCAGCAGGCCCGCCAGGTCGGGATCCCGCTCGACCCGCTGGATCGCGTAGCGGATCCCCCAGTACATGGCGGGGCTCAACGCGTTGCGCGCCTCCGGCCGGTCCACGGTCACCCGCGCGAACGGGCCGAGCCGATCGAAGCGCAGGTACGGCGTGCCCAGCCAGTCACCCTCCGGCGGGCGGGGTCCATCGATTGCCATGAGTCCTCCTCAGGACGTTTCGGACGAGGGCGTGAGGTCCACCGGACCGGTGCGGGCGGCGGAACCGAGCGCGCCGGTGTCGACGCCGAGCGCGGTCGCGGCGGCCTCGGCCGCGGCGACGTCCTTGACCAGGTACGGGCCGGCGGACGCCACGAACGCGCCGAGATCACCGACCTCCCGGAGGATCGCGAGCGCCGTGCTGGCCCCGCTGCTGGCGGTCAGCACCGCCAGCAGGTCGCTCTCGGCGATCCCGAGATCGCGACCCAGGCGCAGCGCCGCCGCGGCGACCTGGACGTGCGCGGCGAAGACGAGGTTGTTCACCAGCTTGGCCGCCGTGGCGCTGCCCACCGGTCCTGTCGGCAGGACCGTGCCCGCGTAGGCGCGCAACGGCGCGGCTGCCGCGGCGAGGACTGCGGGGTCACCACCGACGAGCACGGTCAGCCGCCCGGCGCGGACGTCCTCCGCCCGACCGCTGATGGGGGCGTCCAGCACGGCAGCGCCCCGCTCGGCCGCCCCGGCCGCCAGCCGCCGCACCGCGTCGATCGACACCGTGGCGTGCTGGACGACGACCGTGCCCGGCCGCAGGTGGGCCAGCACGCCGTCCGGACCCTCGGTGAGCTCGGCGAGCTGCTGCTCGGAGAACGGGCAGAGCACCAGCACCCCGGCCGCCCCGGCGACCACCGCCGGGGAGGGCTCGGCCACCGCACCGAGGGCGGCGTAGCGCTCGGCCACCTCGGCGCGGCGGGCATAGAGGTGCACCTCGTGGCCGGACGCCAGGAGCCGCTCGACCATCGGACCGCCCATGGAGCCGGCACCGATGAAGCCCACGGTTCCGTGGGGACCGGTGTCGGTCACGGGCTGTCCTCCCGGCCTTGTGGTTTGAGTGCAATCAGTTGGACGATAGCGGCACGCGGGCGGGGATGAGGAGGAATCGGATGAGCGAGTTCAGCCGGGACGAGGTCGAGGATGCCTTCCGGCACTACTACCTGACCGGGCCTGTCTTCGAGGACTGGAAGGCCTGGTCGGAGCTCTTCACCGACGACGCCCTCTACTGGGACCACTACTGGGGCAGGTTCCGCGGCCCCCGGGAGATCGAGCTGTTCCTCGACGGCACGATGTCGGAAGCGCCCGCCGTCTACACGCCGATGATCTGGTATGTCATCGACGGGTCCCGCGTGGTGTGGAAGGGCGTGAACCGGGCGGACAACCCGGAGCCCGGCGCAGAGCCGTTCGGATTCGAGTCACTGCAGATCCTCACCTACGCCGGCGGCGGACAGTGGTCGCGCGAGGAGGACTGGTGGATCGCCTACGAGTCCCAGCGCTTCGCCCGGGACTACGCGGCCGCGTGCGCCCGGCACGACCCGGACCACCCGCAGAAGATGACCCGGGAGAACTGGGGCGACAGGGTCGACTGGGCCCGACCCCCCGCGGGCCACCAGGCGAAGCCGTCCTGGCTCGGCCGTACCGACGTCGTACCGCTGCGCACCGTCCGCGACATCGACTTCGGCGAGCGCAACCCGACGTAGGGCCACCGGCCGGGTCAGTCCCGGGAGCCCTCCGGGGCCCTCGGGCGGACCCTGCCCTCCTGCACCACCGAGGCCAGCAGGTTGCCCCGCGCGTCGAAGAGGTGGCCCCGGCACAGCGCCCGGCCGTGGCCGGCCCAGATGCCCTCCATCTCGTAGAGCAGCCACTCGTCGGCGCGGAACGGGGTGTGGAACCACAGCGCGTGGTCGAGGCTCGCCGCCGAGACGGCCGGGTGGCCCATCAGCAGCCCGTGCGGTGCCAGCGCCGTCGACAGCAGGAACAGGTCCGAGACGTACGCGGCCGCACAGACGTGGACCAGCGGGTCGTCGGGCAGGGAGGACGACGACCGGACCAGGAAGCGCTGCCGGGGGGCCGGCCGCTCCCCCCGGACGACGGCGGCCCGGATCGGCTCGTCCAGGAAGCGGACGTCGAGCGGGAACAGGTCCTGGATGGCGGTGAGCCAGGTCCGCGTCGCGTCGTCGGCGAGCTCCATCACCCGCTCGGCCGGCGGCACGTCCTCCGCCGCGAACGGCTCGGCAACCGGGAGTTGGTGCGCGACCCCCTCCTCCAGGCGGTGGAAGGAGGCCGCGGACATGAACACCTCCTCGTCCCCCTGCACCGCAGTGACCCGCCGGGTCGCCAGGCTCCGGCCGTCGCGGACCTCCTCGACGAGGTAGTCGATGGGCTCGGCGGGGTTCCCCGGGCGGAGGAAGTAGCCGTGCAGCGAGTGCACCGGGTGGGCGTCGCGAACCGTGCGCCCGGCCGCCACGAGCGCCTGGGCGGCGACCTGGCCGCCGAACACGCGGGTGGTCGCCGGCTGTCGGGAGCGGCCGCGGAACACGTGCTCGCCGAGCTGTTCGAGGTCGAGCAGTTCCTGCAGCCCGGCCGCTCCCCCGCCGGTGCGCACCTCCGCGGACGCCACGCGGGCTCAGCCCGCCGCGGGGGCCGCAGAGGGAGCGGCAGCGGTCGCGGCAACGGCGCGATACCGGTCGCGCAGCAGCCGCTTGAGCAGCTTGCCGTTCTCCAGCCGGGGCAGCTGCTGGTCGAAGTCCACGCTGCGCGGGCACTTGTACTTCGCCAGTCGGGTCCGGCAGAACTCGATCAGCTCCTGCTCCAGGGCCGGTCCCGCCTGCGCCCAGTCGACCGGCTGGACGACGGCCTTGACCACCTCGCCGAGGTCGTCGTCCGGGACGCCGATCACCGCGGCGTCCATGACCGCGGGATGGGTGAGCAGCAGGTCCTCGGTCTCCTGCGGGTAGATGTTCACTCCGCCGGAGATGATCATGTTGGACACGCGGTCGGTCAGGTAGAGGTAACCGTCGGCGTCGCGGTAGCCGACGTCACCGACGCTCACCCAGCCCTGGTCGTTGCGGGTGGCCGCGGTCTTGGACGGGTCGTCGAGGTACTCGAACGGGACGCCGCCCTCGAACCACAGCTGGCCGGGTTCGCCCGGGGACAGTTCCTGGCCGGCCTCGTCGAGCACGTGCGGGAGGCCCTGCAGGGGCTTGCCGACCGACCCCTTGTGGCCGAGCCACTCCGGTGCGGTGATGAAGGTGGCCCCCATGCCCTCGGTGGCGCCGTAGTACTCCGAGATGATCGGGCCCCACCACTCGATCATCCGCTCCTTGACCTCCACAGGGCACGGCGCGGCGGCGTGCACCACGGTCTGCAGGCTGGAGACGTCGTACTTCTGCCGGGTCGCCTCGTCGAGCTTGAGCATGCGCACGAACATCGACGGCACGAACTGCGCGTGGGTGACCTGGTGCTGCCCGATCAGCGCGAGAGCCTGCTCCGGCTCGAACCGCTCCATGATCACCACCGTGCCGCCGAGCCGGTGCACGCCCATGGTCCACAGGATCGGCGCGGTGTGGTACAGCGGCGCCGGGTTGAGGTAGATCCCGCCCTCGGGAAAGCCGATCGCGCGGAGGAACAGCACGGTCAGGTCGCCCTCGAGGTTGATCGGCCGGCCGGACAGCGGCCGCTTGATGCCCTTGGGCCGCCCCGTCGTCCCCGAGGAGTACTGCAGGAGGTCGCCCTCCTCCTCGTCGTCGACCGGCTCGGAGGACTGGCCCGCGGTCGCGTCCTCGTAGGACTCCCAGCTCGGGATCGTCCCGCCCATCATCAGCCGGACCTGCAGCGCCGGTGCGACCTGCGGGGTCAGCGCGGCGGCCGCGTCGGCGAGCACGTGCGAGGAGACGATGGCCTTCGCGCCGGAGTTGGCGACGATGTACTCCACCTCGGGCCCGGTGAGATGGCGGTTGATCGGGGTGAAGTACATGCCGGACCGCCGCGCGGCCCAGGTCACCTCGTGCAGGTGCGCATTGTTCTCCAGCAGCACGCCGACGACGTCACCCTTGCCCAGTCCGCGGGAGCGCAGCAGATGAACGAGGCGGTTGGACCGCTCGTCGAGTTCTCGGTAGGAGACCGTCTCGCCGGTCGACCCCATGATGATCGCCGGCCGGTCGGTGTCCGCCCACGTACGCGGGTACATCGCTCCACCTCTCCAGGCCGCGGC
>JAODNJ010000385.1 GCA_025465155.1 Frankiales bacterium | reverse complement strand
TGTTGTTCTCCAGCCGCACGCGGCGGGGTGAGTCGACGACATTGCCGACGACGGTGACTTCGGTGTCGTTCACGGCGCTCCTCGGATCTGCGGCGCCGGGGTCGGCGCGCCCGGCACGGTGCCGGTGCTGACGACCCTCCCGGCGCCGGAGGGCCGGCCGGAGGGCCGGCGGCGATCTGTGGACGCCGTGCCGCCCTGTGGACATCACCGTCATGAGGTTCGTGGAACGCATGGCCGCCGTCCTCACCTGCCTCGTTGACCGCTGAGGTCACGGTCACTCCGCCTGTCGCCGGGCAGATCCGGCCTGTCACTGACAGGCTGATCCGGATGTCCACCGCGCCCGAGACCTCCATGCGGCCTCCCCTGGCGTGGGAGCTCGTCGCGGTGCTCTGCCTGCTCTTCGGCTACGACCGCATCGCCAGCATCGCCAACGTCCGGTCGGCGGCCGCGTTCCGGCACGGCTGGGCGGCGCTGAACCTGGAGCGGTCCCTGCACCTGACGTTCGACGCGTGGTCCAACCAGTGGCTGGCGGCGCGGGGATCCCTGGGGCGCGTGCTCTCGGTCTACTACGACTTCGCGCACGGCCTCGTGACCTTCGGCGTACTGCTCGCCCTCTACGTCTGGCATGCGGGCGGCTACCGCCGGGCGCGCACGGGTCTACTGGCCATCAACGGCCTCGCGTTGGCCATCTTCCTGGTCCTCCCGGTGGCACCTCCCCGCCTGCTGCCGGGGGCGGGCTTCGTCGACGTGGTGGCCCACTCCGGGACCTGGGGAGCCTGGGAGACCGCCAGCTCGAACGTCGCCGAGCACGCTGACAAGTTCGCCGCGCTGCCGAGCCTGCACGTCGCCTGGGCCGCGTGGGTGCTGCGGGTGGTGTGGGTCGCGACGCGGTGGTCCTGGGCGCGGGGTCTGGCGGCCGCCCACCTCATGCTCACGGCGCTCGTGGTGCTGGCGACGGGCAACCACTTCGTCGTCGACGTCATCGCCGGCGTCGTCCTCGCCGAGGTCGCCTGGCAGGTGGTCGGTCTCCCGCGGCTGGGGGGACCGGCCGCCCTCGAGCAACGACTGCTGCCGCGAACCGGCAACGCCGCACCGGCGGAGGCCGACGCCGGCCCCTGAGCGGCTGCCGGTCTCGGCCACGCTTGAGCCGCGGGACCGGAATCCGCTCCCCCGCCGGCGAACCGGCCGGGACGCCGCGCCCCGACTCTCACAGGAATCTCCAGGGCGGCCCCCAGCCCGGTCATCTGCTGGGCTCGTTCCCTGAAGTCGTGAACGAGACAGACGTAGCGCCGGCCCCGGAATTCCCAGCGCCTGCACCGCCGCCGCGGCGCCGCCGGAGGGGTGTGGTGGCCGCGGGCCTGGTGGGCACGCTCGGTGTCGCGACCGCCGCCGTCCTCGGGGTCAACGCGGCCACCGGGACGACGACCGTCGTCGGCCAGACGTTGCCGGCGCAGGGCGCCTCGGTTCCGGCCGGTTTCATTCCGCACTACGGCCGCGGCTGGTCCCACGGCGGCGGGTTCGCGGGCGGCTCGGGCGGCACCTCGACGGGGTCCACAGCGGGGAGCTCGACAGCGGCGACGAGCGCGCAGCAGGTCGGGATCGTCGACGTCACGACGGTGCTGCAGTATCAGGGCGCCGAGGCGGCCGGGACCGGGATGGTCCTGACCTCGAGCGGTGAGATCCTCACGAACAACCACGTCGTCGACGGCGCCACGAGCGTCAAGGTCACGATCGTGAGCACCGGCGCGACGTACACCGCCCGCGTCGTCGGCACCGACCCGACCGCCGACGTCGCGGTCCTGCAGTTGTCGAACGCCTCGGGGCTGCAGACGGCGAAGCTGTCCTCCTCCGCCGCCGGGCTGGGCGAGGCAGTCACGGGCGTCGGGAACGCCGGCGGCACCGGAACCCTCACCGCCGCCTCCGGGACCGTGACCGCGCTGAACCAGTCGATCACGGCGTCGGACCAGAACGGCTCGAACCCGGAGCAGCTGTCGGGGCTGATCGAGACCAATGCGCCCATCCAGCCCGGTGACTCCGGGGGCCCGTTGTACGGCTCCTCCGGCACGGTCCTCGGGATGGACACGGCGGCGTCCGGCAACGCCGCGCAGGGGTACGCCATCCCGATCACGACCGCCCAATCCATCGCCCGGCAGATCGAGTCCGGCGTCGACAACGCCAGCATCCACCAGGGCTACCCGGCCTTCCTCGGCGTCTCCGTGCAGGACGGCACCGCCGGCGCATCCATCGCCGCAGTCGTGACCGGGGGGCCGGCCGATCAGGCCGGCATCGCCGCGGGCGACGTGATCACCTCGGTCGGCGGCACGGCGATCACGTCCGCCAGCGACCTGAGCACGGCGATGGCGGCCCACAACCCGGGCGACCGAGTGACGGTCACCTGGACAGCGGCTGACGGCACGAGCCAGAGTGCGACGATCACGCTAGCCACCGGGCCGGCCGACTGACCCGTCGAAGGACCGGCGCGGGTCGCCTACCCCCGGACGGGTGCTGGGTAGGCGATCCGCGCCGCCGCAGGTGCGATGATCGGGCGCTGAGCGCCCGTAGCTCAGTGGATAGAGCAGGTGCCTTCTAAGCACTTGGTCGCAGGTTCGAGTCCTGCCGGGCGCACTCGAATAGGCCTCTGACCAGCGCAAACAGCTACCACTCCCTGGGCTCGCCGGAATGGCCTGCACTGACCCTGGTACTTCGGAGCTCCGTCCACGGCGGCGAGACGGGCGCCAGGAGCTGAAAATCGGGCTCCGCGCACATCGCTCGTGGAGCAAGCAAACTGTCGGCCCGACAGGGGCGGCGGCATTGTGATGTCCGCTGAGCCATGGTGCACCTACCGCGCGGACAGGCCGCCCCGGGGTCAGCGCGGCCTGATGCCTCGAGCTTGCGCGTTCATGCTTCGACCGCGCATAGCCGGTCGACCGGCGTTGCACCCCGGTACGGCTCCTTGTCCAGCCGGACATTCTTCTCTCTGGCCGTGGCTGGGATTTCGCCGACGCGCGCGCGTTCATGCCGGACGGAGGGTTCCGGCAGGTGGGCGGGCTCCCTGTTCCGACCCTGACGACGGGCCATCGCGCCGCCGACGGAGCCCATCACCACCGGACGGAGTCGGAGACGTCGCCGTGAGCGCGGCGACCGGGCCCCGGCACCTCGCAGCAACGAGTCGCGGTCGCCTGCTCAGGCCGTTACACGAATGGCCCAGCTGGGGGCGTCCCGCACGTTTGCGCGTCCAGCGCTTGATCGAGTCGGAGCGCGGAGTTGATCAGTGCCAGGTGGGTGAACGCCTGCGGGAAGTTGCCGAGCTGCTCCCCGGAGGGCCCGATCTCCTCGGCGTACAGCCCGGCGTGGTT
>JAODNJ010000570.1 GCA_025465155.1 Frankiales bacterium | reverse complement strand
GACCGGAAAGAGACGCCGACGCGAATGTAGAAATCGACGATGATCGGCGCGGCGGTCGGCGCATTGCTCACGATTTTGTAAGCGAGATCCGCAGACGTGAGAGTGTGACTTTGCTCGAGCACAAACTCTACGAGCGGATCTGTACCCCCGGCGTTCTGCCATTTGACGCGGGCGCGCAGCACTTCGTGGGCGGCGTACGTGTCGCCGTCACTTTGGCTGAGAAGGTCGACGACCACGCCCGCATCGGCGAACTGGCCGGGGATCGAGGCCGTGGCGATGCGAGCCCACCAGCCCGCGTGCGAATCGGAGGTGTTCGCCGTGGCGAACGTGACTACGCCTACCGCCTGCGCAGCTTCGGCCGCCGATGCTGCCGCCGCTGCCGCTGCCGCGATCGCGGCGTCACGCGCGGCCACGGCGTCGTTATAGACCTGCTGATTGACGACGAAGACGACGGCAGGGGATGACGGGATCGGTGCCAGAAGCGTGAGATCGCCCGGATTTTCTGGCGTCATGGCGGCCGTGACGGTGATCGTGAACGAGTCGGCGGTGACGTTCGGGAAGGCGAAAGACACTTTGTACTGGCCGGCGACCAGCCACACGCCTTGCATGGCGGTGGGGTCCAGAAGATAGCCGTCCGTGTCGACGGTGCACGTGACGACTTGCGGAAAGACAGAGGTGGCGGGCTGTGCCGTGAAGATCTCGGTTTGCACCGGCGTGAATTTCACGGTGCCGGTCGGTGCCACGCCGTCAGGGAGGCGGTCTGGATCGCCCGCAGTGTCGCCGATCGCCAGAAGAAGGCGGCCAACAATGTAGCCGTACGTGAGATCGGTAGGGAGCGCCATGGGGGCAGTATAGACGAAACGCCCCGCTTGCCCGATATCGGATCGGGGGCGGGGCGCTTCTAGCTCGACGTCGCGGGACTACGCCGAGGGCTTGTTTTCGGCGACCCATGCGCCGAAGAAGGCGACCACGAAGCCGCCTACGATGGTACTGGCCAGGAGAGCGACTTCCCCACCGTCCAGCTTGCCGTCTGCGAAGACGCCGGACAGGGAGACGGTGCCGGCCGCCGTCACGGCACCGGCGATTCCGGCACCGTAGGCTTTCTTCGCACCGGCCAGGGACCAGGGCGAGACGGGGGCGTTCGACGCTTCGGTGGTGGGGGTGGCGACCACGGCGGCGGGCAGCGGCGTCGGCGTGGGCTCGGGGGTCGGGGCGGGAGTAGTGTCGGTCATTTTGAGTCCATTCGTGTTTTGGGAAGGCGGCCGGTGGGGTCGCGGCGTTCTCGGAGGTACGTCGTGACGAATAGTACCTGCCCGACAAGGTGAAGGGAATAACCGACGATGCGCACCCAATCGCGGCCGGGGTAATCCTGCCCGAGCACGAGGGAGAGCAAGACGACGATCGAGACGACGAAGATACCCGACTGCGCGATGACGAACATCCGGCCGATCGGGTCGCGCCACCATTTCGCGGTGACGCTGTAGACGAGGAGAAAAACGATCGTCGGGAACACCGTGACGGCGAAGATAAAGTCGCCGACAGACAAGAGCGGATCGGAATTGTTCACGGTGCTATTATGCGGCGTCGTTGGATTGATCGCGAAATGCCTGCCGCGACTTTGCGACCCAATGGTTGGTCGTCCGCTCGGCGCGTAGCGTGGCAATGATGCCCGCCACCTTGTCGAGTAAAGGCACGTCGGCGGCGCGAGCCGCCTGTGAGCGGATCACCTCGAGTTCGCTTTTCGTGAGAGTGTCGTCGTCGTTACGTTCGGGGAGCACTGACGTCTCCAATCTGGGGGAGAGACTCGAGAGCGTGAACTGCGACCGCCCCGAATTCGGTTGTGAGATCGGCGAGGGAACTAGCAAGCTTGTCTGCACGGTCGCGCTCCACTTCTTTTGCAGTGCGTTCGTTGCCAAGCGCAACATTCGCTCGGTCTAATTCGGCTGAAATGATCGCAACCACGTTGTCGGCGTTGTCTTTCGCCGTGGTCGCTCGGATTGCCGCGTTTTCTTCCGCCGTCTTCACTTGCTGATCGGCGTTCGCTTGCACTCGAGCCATTTCGCGCAAGTGCTGTTTTCCGGTGATGAGCTTATTCGTGAGGATCGCGTAGATAAACGGTGACGATCCTACGCCTAAAGTTACCCCCCATTGAGGGGCCAGGTCGAAGAATTGTGACCAGTCCATATTCGCGTGCGCCCCTATCCGTTAGCTGTCATTCTCACACGGACAGGAGTGTCTAGGCGTCGCCCTCGAGTTTCGAGAGACGGTCTTCGTGATCGTGGAGCACTGCCAGGCAGGCGAGCGCCAGAAGTTCGTAATGCACGCCGTCTGGGATTGGCTGGCCGGCATCGTCGAGCTTGAGTTCGTCGCCGCCTTCTTGGCGGGCGTAAACGACGAACTGCCAGAGGCCCGCCGCGTGAAGATCTTCGGCCATGACGCCGACGTTGACAGCGACGTGATAATCCGGGCCGACATAGTTTTCGCTGGCCGGGTCGTCACGTTTCGCCACTTCGGCCAGGTAGGAGAACTGATAGACCGTCATCGCGGCCAGAACGGCGCTGGGGGCGATCTCCGCAGGCGTGGGCGTGGTTTTGTACCGCCGAGACGACGACGCCGTGCCGATCGTTCCATCGCTCGACTGTAGCCACGAAGCGACGCGGGTCGCCGTGATGTTGGTCGACGGGCCGCTAGTGGTTTTGACGACGCCGCCGACCACCGTCGACGAGTTCGTGGTGCCATTGTTGATGTCGTTGCCGAGCGTGCCGGTCACCTGTCCGGCCGGCAGCGAGCCCGTCGTATCCAGCTTGGCCGCGAATTTCGTGTCAAGCTGTGATTTGTTGTAGGTGCCGGTGGCGATGTAGTCGTCAAGCTCGGCTTGGATGTCAGACACGAGCGATTGCAGCTTGGCGACCGTCTGATTCTTGTCCGAAGCGGTCGGCGTTTCGAGCGTGGTGATTCGCCGCGTCAGGTCGTCCAGCTTGGCGATCAGCCCGGCGAGCGGGCTCGGTACTTCGGATCTCGTTCCGCCCGGCATTAGGCGCTCACGTCTGCCACGGTGACGTCGGCGAACTGGCCGGTCTCGTCACCTTTGATCGAAAGAATGCGCACCCGAAGCGGGCCGGAAGGCAGATAGAGGTTGCCTTCCGAAATGTCGAGGTCCACCGTGTCGCCGGGGCGGAACTGGCCGAGACCAGGGGTCGCCGTCTTCCGAACCGAAAACGTGATCGTCCGGCGCAGCTTGGAACCGTAAGACAGGTTTTCGGCCGCGTAATCGTCGAGCGTTGCCTGCAATTCGACGGTGGAACGCGACGTGTCCACGACGTCGAACGGCACATAGCCGTCGTCGTTGATCAGCGAATCGTTCAACGCCAGGGAGGCGATCACGCTCGAGGTGGATTTTCCGGCCGTCATCCATACGGCGGTCGCGATCCCTTTGCCGTCGTCTTTCACCTTGAGGCCGTAGACGTCGCTCTCGGCGGCCCCTTCGCTCCACACGCCCACATACGTGCCCAGAAGCGGCGAGGCCGCCGTACCGGCGCGCATGACGTACCGGAGTGCGATCCCGGTCGAGTCGTAGTGGGCGTCGAACGCGAAATCGACACCAGATTCTTGCGCGGTGATGTCGGTCAACGCCGACCCGACCGTTTTCAGATCGAGAAGCGAGTAGGCGACTGACGAAGACCCTGCCGGCAACACGTCGTCGTCGGGTAGGTCGAACGGCAGCGCGGTCGCCCCCGGCCACCCGAGGATCAGTTGCATGAGCCGCTTGCCGCGTGTGCCCGGCCCGACATCGGTGATCGTCGTGTCAAGCGCCGTATTGGGCGAACCGTCCGAATTCACAAGCGGCGTCGTGCGGGCGGCGACAGGGGCGATCACTCGAGCGTCCGGATAGCTCCACAGCCCGGCGCAGTCGATCGACACTTGCCGCGCGTCGTCGTCCCATGTGCGATCCGGCACGAGGCCGATCGCCAGAATCGCGCCGTCATCGGTTTCGGCGAAAATGACGGTCTTGTCCGGCGTGGTCGTCGACCCGATGTCGAGCGCTTGCACGTCAGGATCGCGAAGGTCGATCACAGCTGTGATCTGATCCGCCTTGTCGAGAGTCGTCGACCATGACGACCCCTCGAGCACCGGAAGATCGAGGATCAGCCCGCCCGTCTTGAAATCGGCGATGCGATAGTTGACGCCTGTCACGCGAATTCGCCAGCCATGAACTTCGTGATCGAGAAGAAGCTTTGTTTTACCGCCGTCTGAGACTGGTCGTCGGTGAGCGTGATCGTGCACGCGACGTTCGGCGGGATGTCGACCGTGAACACGCGCACATAGGTGGCGGCCGTGCCGGCGAGCACCCAACTCGAGTTGGGAACGCCGGTCGTCGACGCACTAGCGCCGTCCGAGTCGACGAAGACGCCCGCGCCGGTGGCTGTTGCACCGATCGAGTAGTAACCGGCCGTGCCCATTTGCGGGTGCGAGACCGACTCGATGACCACGCGCTGTGCGAAAGGCATGGTCGCCGGGGTGTGCGTGAGGACCACCGATCCGCCGCCCACCGAAGTCGAGGTCGAAAACTTCGCTTTCGTGTGACGAACGAAGTTGGGAATGAACGTGGGCGTCCACGCGCCAGCGATGCGCATGTACTCGCCGCCGCTGCCGATCTCCTGCCCGACTTGCGCGTTCTGCACCTTCGTGTCCGCTTGCAGGTCCGCGAGCGTGCGATACAGGATCGAGCCGCCCATGGCGGCCGTGGCATCGAAAAGCGGGGTGATGACGGCGGCACTGGTCGCCGTCATGCCGGTCGTCACGCGGATCGAGGCCAAGGCGATCGCCCCGGTGGGCACGGCCGGCACGGTCGGAGTGGCAGCGGCAGCACCGGAGACGACGCCCGAGACGGGCAGCGCGTCCGTGTCGCCCGTCGTGTCGTCGTCCTGTTTGACGTAGACGACGTCGTAACGGGAATTCGCGGTGGGCGCGGCCGGCAGCGCCTGCGAAATCACGCCGTCGTTTGCGAAGCGCATAGCGCCGTCTGCCGTGCTCTTACTCTGCACGAAGTTCGCGGCACCGATGTTGACGCTCATTCCGGCCGTGCCGGTGACGAGCGGCAGGGGCGATCCGAGAACGCCGGTGCGCACGCTGCCGTCCGCGTTCCTGATCAGCGAGCCGGCATCCATGAGTCGGGTGTCAGCGGGCGTCGTGGCGGCATTCTTCGCGAAGCCTCTGTGCAGTGTCATGATCGCATCCTTACATGCTCGCCGGTGCGGAAGTGAGAGTGAACGTCGGCGTTCCGGTGGTGCCGCCGAGTGTATCAAGCTGATAGTGCCGGGTGGCGTGCGCCGGGATGTCGAACCATTCGCGCGAGGCGAGCATCCCGGTTACGTCGCCGCCGTTGATTCGTGCGCGGTGGGTGCGGCAGGAAAGGGTTACGACGTCGTTCGTGTTGGTCGCCGCCCCATAGGTGAGCTCGCGGCCCGTCTCGATTTCGGTGACGCGGAAACCGTTGGAGAACGCGCCGCCTGCGCCGACTGCGATCACCGGGTACGTGGTCGCGTTGCCGGCGTTCGTATAGGCCAGCTGCCCCAGCTGCCCCGGCGTTCCCCAATCCCAGAACAGGCCGGACGGTGACGTGCCGAGGTTCCACACCAGGCCGCTCGAGCCGGACGGGAGACCTGACGTCTGGGAGAAGGTGAGGCCATACCGACGCGGGTCGGGGGCGACCGCCGACACCGTGAACGAGAAATGCGAGTCGTGTCCCCACGTGATGTCTACGCCTTTGACGAAGACGGCTCGAGAGTTGACCCCCAACTCATCTTCGACCGTTTGCGTGGTCATAAAGCCTTCGTTGAAAAGGCCGGTGATTTTCGAGTACGCGGCCACCGCGTCGGCTCGGCTTGTGCCGAAGTACTGGCCTTGCGTGGTGAGCACAGCCCCTTCGGCGAACAGTTGATCGGGGGAGTAATCGCCGTGGGCGTTCGGGCGCTTATTCAACGTGGCGACGATCGACGGCAGGGAGTACCACGAATCAAGCGACTTGTCGTCGTAGATCCACCCGGCCGCGATGTTCGTACCGGTGAAGACGATGCCGCTCGGCCCGCCGATTGTGATGGTCGTCATGTTGAGACCCTACTTCCCGAATTTCGTAAGCTCGGCTTGCACGCGTGCCGAGGTGCCCAGCGGGTCGTTTGCCTCGTTGATGACCACCGAATTGTTGACCGTCTTCACCGAAGCGGGCGTGGTGTCGGTGCGCGTCATGAGCGAAGGCGACATCGCGGCGTTGGCCGCCGACCCCCGCGAAATCGTCATCGCGGGGATGTCGGCCGTAATGCCGCCCAGTTGCTTGCGCAGCGCCGGGATCTGTGCGCCAATCCCGTCCATGAGACCACCCATGATCAGCCCACCGTTGTTGACCAGAAGCACGGCGTCAAGCTCGGCCGGACCCTTCCAATCGGGGATCAGCGACGTGAGATTCGAGAGGACGTCTTTCACCTTTCCGAAAGCGCCCTTGATGCCAGACACGAGGCCGTCGATAATCTTGCCGCCGATTCCGGAGAGCATGCCGCCGACGTCGCCGATCGCCCCGTTGATGCGACCGCCGAGCCCAGCGAAGATGTCGAGCACTCGACTGATCACGCCGGTGACGCCGGACACGAGGCCGTTTGCGGCCCCAACTACGGCACCGACCACGCCGGACACGACGCCGGTCAAAAGGCCCCACGCGCCGCGCCAGGCGGCGACCACACCGTTACCGATCGCCTGCACGATGAAGATGATGCCGCCGAGCACGCCGGACACGTAGGCGATGATCGCACCGACAATGAACGCCCCGGCCGCGTAGACCGCGTTCCAACCGGTCGTCCAGGCGGCGATAATCCACCCGATGACGCCGCCGATAAACGCTTGGATTTCGGAGAAGTGGGTGATCACGAGCGCGATAATCGCGCCCAGTGGGCCGAGGATGATCGTGATCAGAAGCGGCCAGTTGGCAGCGATCCAATCGACCACGTTCGCGATCACCTGGCGCGCCAGTTCCATCGCGCCCGCCCAGACATCCTCGATAAACGCGACGATTTCGGACCAGTGCGTGACAATCAGGATGATTACGACGATCAGCGCAGCGATCGCGGCAGCGACTAGGAGGATCGGCAGGAGGCCGGCATCCATGGCAGCGTTGAATGCCCACTGAATGCCGGTGGCGACTGCCGTGGCGGCGCTCTTCACGCCGGTTGCCCCGGCCAGGAGAAGCGACTTGGCATAGGCGATGTTCGACTGCGCGTTCTGAATCGTCAGCTGCAACGTTCCCATCGCCGTTTCGCCTCGAGCGATGCGCATTTCGTTCGCCAAGGCGATCTGTGCCGAGGCGTTCGCGCGGGTGGCACCCGAGTTGATGATCTTTGCCAGGCCGTTCGACAGGGACGCCGCCGTGTCAAGAAGCGCCGCCGAGCGCGAGGCGATGAATCCGGCGACCAGGAGCGCAAAAATGATCTTGATCTCGTTCGGGTGCTTGGACAGGCTTGTCAGCGCCTTCGTCGCCAGGTCGAGGATCGGAGGCAGGAGGCCGATCCCAGCGGTGAGCAGATCGCCGACCGAGCCGCCGATCTTGCCAATAGCCTTCGCGGCCTGCCCGGCGATCGGCAGAAGCGGCCCCACGATGTCTCGGATGTTGCCGAGCGCGGCACCGACCCCCGACATGTTGGGGGTGACCGTGTTTCCCGAAAACATGGAACGGATCTCCTGCCAATACCCTTCGATCCGGGTACGGAAAATGATGAACCGGTTTTCGGCCGTGTTTACCGAAAGCTCGATGTTTGCCAGCATCACGCCGAAGTCGATTTGGTCGATCCAAGCCGCCAACTTATACATTTCGACGGACGAGAATTCGTCGAACTTGTCGGCCAGGGGCTGTAGGGCGACCTTCGCCCGGTCAAGCGCTGCCGCCATGGATTTGAAAAGGTCGGGGGCGGCGTTGACAGCGCCGGCAACGAAGCCGACGCCGAGGCGACCAAGGGCCGCGTTTACGTTGTCGAAAGCGCCTCGAGCAGTGTCGCCGGAGGACTGCGCAGCACCGCCGAGGTTGGTTTCCATGGCGTTTTGAAAGTCAGCGAACGAGACCTTCCCGTCTGTCACCATTTGCTGTGCAGCGGCAGCCGTGACGTGATACTGGGAGGCGACATACTGCAAGACGGGCACGCCTCGATCTTGGAATTGCTGCACGACGTCGGTCGTCAGCTTGCCGCCTGCCGCCACTTTGTTCCACATGGCCCCGATCTCAGACAGCGGCGCTCCTGCGATCGTCGCCGCGTCGGCAGTCAGTTTGAGGGTACGGGTCAGATCCGGTCCCATTTTGACGCCGGCCGCGAGCGCACTGGCGGCGATCGTCGCCGCATCGCCGAGGCCGAACGCTGTGCCTTTCACCGAGGCGAGAGCGTCGTTCATGACTTCGGTCACGCCGCCCGCATCCAGCTTGAGACCGCGAAGCTTGGCTTCCGCGTCCTGAATGTCAAGCGCACGGTCGAGACCCTTCGACAGGATCGACCCCGCAGCGGCCCCCGCTGCCGCTGTGACGGCCGTAGCGCCGACAAGAGCGGCCCCGAGACCTACGACCAGGCCTTTGCCCAGAACGCCGCCCACACGGCCGAAAATGCTCGACCCGTCTTTCTGGATCGACGAGACGGCATCCGGCACGGTCTTCGTGGTGTCGGCGGTGACATCCACGTACATGTCGAGCAGCTTCACGCCCATGGCGTCAACCCCAGTCGATGAGATCCCGAAGAACGGGATCGGCTTCTAGTGACGCCCGGTCGGACTTCACTTCTTTCGGCTTCTCGCTCGGGGTGGAGTAGCTTGGCGCGTGATAATCGGTGGTGCCGTTTTCTTCTTCGTGCTGACGTGCGATCGCCCGTTCCCGCATTACGCCACGGTAAGCGACCAGCCGTTGTGCTTTCGAAATGAAATCGTCGGCCCGCATGGCGAGGACATCGTCAATCCGGTGAAACGTCGAGAGATCGCTCTCGATGTCTTCCACGTTTTCACGAGCCCACGCCCACAGCGCGAACCGTTCTAGGCTTTTCCCTTGAGCTTCTTGCGCTTGTTTTTCGGCATGATGATTTTCACGACACGCTCGACGAGAGTGTGCCAGAGGTCTTCGTCAAGGCCCTTGACAGCGGCCAGCGCCTTGATCGCGTCCGACCCGAGGCCTTCGCGCAAGAGGTACCACTGCGCCTTGTCGGTGCCCTCTTCTTCGGTGAGCCGAAGGTATTCGAGAGCGACCTCCGCACGCGGGACGTTCGGCACCGAATACACCACGTCGTCGATCTCGATCAGGTCGATGCGCTCGGCCTCGTCGACCCGCTTCGCGCTTTCGGCCGTGTTGATCTTGAGCACGCCGAAGCGTTCCGGCTTGTCGCCGTTTTCTTTGTAGTTGCTTTTCGACATGTGTCGTCTTTCTTCTCGGGGGTGTGAAGCGGGGCGGCCAGTCGACCGCCCCGCGTTGATCACGGAAGGTCGATGACCGTGAACGGGCGAATCGTGTCGGAGACGTAGTACCCGGCGAACTCGACGGGGATGAGGGTCTGGCCGTCTTTCTTCCACTCGCTTTCCGTCGACGCGGTGTTGAGCGCGCGGCGCAGGATGACCAGGCGAGTCTTGCCGTTGGGGGCAAGGCCTTTCATGAGCACCGACGAGAAGTTCGGTTCGTTCGGCTGGCCGGTGCCAGGCGTGAACGTGCCCGACGTCACCGACGCCGCCAGTTCGTTGAGAGCGATCGCCAGGTTGGCAAGCGTCGCCTCCGCGAGCGAGGTGGCGAGCGACGTCTCGCGGCTCTTGAGGGTCGTTCCGGGGATGTCGGCGATCTGGTCGACATCCTTATCGGAGTACGTCTGCTTGATCGTCAGCTTGCAACCGCCGTTGGTCGCGCCGAGGTCGACGAAGCCGACCGGGATCGCGGGCGTGGCAAACGTGGGCTCGGTCGCGCCGAACGCACCGATGAACAGGGACGCAGGCCCCTGAATGAGGTTGGTCGTGGTAACGCTCATGCGCTCTCACCCTTCTTCTTTTCGGGGGTCTTACCGTCGTCGCCGGTCGGCGCGTCGGTGGCTTTAGGGGCAGGCCAGGAATCCGCATCCGGGCCTTTCGCGTACGTGTCGACCAGGCCGAGGCGCTTGAGGTCGGTGTACTCGCTTTCGTCGACCGTGATTTCGGTCGTCGGGTCGATCGTGGTCGTCAGGTGGTGCTTGAGAGCGCTCATTACTGAATCCAATCCATGAAAACGTCCATTGTGAATCGGGCATACCCGGAAGGGTCGCCTTCCACTCGACGCGGTTCCTGATCCGCGTAAAGCGCTTGCACGCGAACGGGCAAGAAGTTGGGGCCAAGGTCGAGCGTTTCGCCGAAAGCCTGATCTTCGTCAAGTGCTGATTTGAAACGCTCAATCAGCTGGGATGCGTCGCCCCATTGTGGCCGTGACGACGCCGACGCCGCCCACGCGTCGACTTGCAATCCCGAAGAGCGCATGGCGTTCACGTCGCGCACGGCGGTGCGAGCGAGAAGCGCCCGGATCTGCAAAAAGACCGGCTCTTTGTCCGGCAGTACAGAGGCGACCTTCGTCACGTCGATCCCGGTGACGTGCTTCTTCGTCCACGCGATCGCCACCTTCTCGGCGTCGGAGCGGAACGGGCCAGTGAAAGCGCTCATCGTGAGCCCCCAGCTTGCAGCACGGCGGGCCGCAACCATGGCTGTGCGGCCATGCGCGACGTGCCCAGTTCCACGTAGATGCCGTACGGCACGTCGGTGCCGACGCGCAGCGTGATCACGCCACCGTCGCGGCCCACCTCGTCGACGATGTTCTCTTCGAGGTGGCCGGTGCGGACCGGCACGGTGCGCCGAGCGTTGCCGACGACACGAGGCCCCAAGGTTTCGTCGAAATACTTCGACACGCCTTCTTGAATCGCCGCTTCGGATTCGGGAGTGTGCCACACGTAGCGAATGTCAGGCATGGCGGTACTCTCCCTCTCTCGACGAGTTAGGCGGATTCGGTGGAAACGGCGGGCGTTGACGGCCCGTCACCCGTTCTCAGGTCCAATACTAGGTCAGCGAAGCCCGCAATCGTGCGACCGCCGCCAGTTACCTCGTTCACGTACCATTTGCGGCCGGTGTTCCGATCCAAGAGGCGATCGGCTTCCCGGATGTCAAGGCCCGGCCGTGCGCGGCCGATGCCGTAGCGGATCGTGCGCAGTTCGTCGGTTTCCGGCAGGTAGACGTTTCGGCTTTTCTCGATCAGGCTGATCGGGATATTCGTCAGGCCATCCACCGGTGTATCGACGTCCACTTCGTTGCCGATCTCGTCGGTTGCCAGGCCGCGCAGCACGTCGGCGCGGGTGGTCGCAAGATACGTCACGAGAGCGGCGACCAGGCCGCGCCGTAGTCGGAAATGTCGCCCAGCGGGTCGGGGCCGATCGGGCCGCCCGTCGTCACCACGCCTGGCAGAAGCGGGCGATCAATCGAATCGTCGCCGCCTGCAAACGACGTCGTGCGATCCGTGCCCACCGCCATTTTGCGGGGGCCGCGCCACGACACGCGCTTGAGCGCCTTGCGCGCCAACGGGGCCAAGATCAGCCATTCGGCGTTCGCGCCGGTCGCACTCTGCCCGTCCTGAGAGACGGCCGTGACAGCGTTCCGCTCGAGATAGTCGGGCTGTGAGGCGATCCACGCCGCCTGATAGCACACGGCCAGCTTGAGCCAATACCGGTCGCGGTCGTACATGAGCGGACGCGGCACCGCCTCGATCGCGCCGGTGGTTAGCTCGATCGCGTTGACAGCGACCATTCGCGCCTTCGCGTCGACCGTGACGCCGAGAAGATTCTCGATGTCGGTCAAGGTCGCCCACAGCGGGGCCGGTGCGTCGCTCATGATTCTGCCTTTCGTGAAAGAAGGGCCGGCACGCACCCCCGAGGTTCGCGCCGGCCCCGCCATGGGAGAACGACTATTCGTCGTCCTCGGTCTTGTCGTCCTCGACCGCTTCTTCGGCCTTCTCTTCGCTGTGAGGCGAAACGAAAGTCGATTCGGTGGCGAGGTGCGCCGGTTCGACCGGCACGCTGTAGGTGACCTCGACGCTTGCCGGCGTGCGGCCGGACGCCTTGATCTTCTTCACGGTCGGCTCGGACACGTCACCGGTCGGGCGCAGGCCGCGCTGCACGGCTTCGTTGCGCACGCCGATTTTGTTTGGTTCGTGGTCGTAGTCGTCGAGCTTCGACACGCCCCCGAGCACGAACGTCTTCACGAAATCCTCGAGCGCGTTCTCGTCGGAGTCGGCGGTTTTGCCGGCGATCTCCTCGGGCACGGTGTCAGCACCGTCGACCGTGGAGTTCGGGTTTTCGATCTCCACGTCGTCTTTGTTGTCTTCGTCGCTCATCGCGGCATCCTTTCGGTGAGGATCAGGCGGGGCGCGGCCCTAGAGCGCGCCCCGACCAATCACGCGTGGGTGAGTTCGAACAGCGCCACGGCGGCCGGCATGGCGACCGTGAACGCACGACGGGCGCGCACCTTGAGGATGTCCTCGTCGGTGAGGGCCGACAGGCCGTCACGGCCGGGGATGACGACCGACTCGGGGCCGGAACGCTTGCCCGCCAGGAGAAGTTCGGTGTTCCCGAAACCGAAGAGGGGGTTACCGGCAACGCCGGCCGCCCCGCCCGCGCCGGTCGGGTTGCTCGAGGCGGTGGCCGTGGTCTTGGCACCATTCGTGAACTTCACCGGGTAGCCGAACAGCGTGCCGGCGATGCCGGACGCGACCGGGTTGGGGATGAAGATCGGGTGACCCTGCGTGTCTTTGATCCCACGAATGGCCGCCTTGAAAGCGGGGTGCGCGAAGAACAGCGACGTCGAGTCGTCGTGGTACCCGGAAACCTCGACGAGACCGACCAGGGCGGACAGTTCGTCGTACGTGAGCGCGGCACCCGACAGGAGGTTCGCACCGGCCGCATAGCCGGTGGTCGAGTCCGCCTGGGAGAGCGTGCGATAGATCGAGGTGTGCGGCACGGTGATGCCGTTCTGCGCGGCCACGACGCCGATCGACGCGTTGTCGTACTTGGTCGCGAACGAGCGACCCCACGACAGCTTCTTCGCGTCGAGCACGTTGACGACGGTGGTGTCTTCCGAGTCCTCTTCGGCCAGGCGCAGCGCCTTACCGTACTTGAAGGTGGTCAGAAGCACCTCGTCGACGCCGGAAGTGTCTTCGCCGTACGTGCCACCCTTCGGGATGACATCGACGTCCATATCGGCGATCCGAGGCTCGCTCTTGATGTAGGTGGTCATGGGGACCGACCGGAAGTTCGTCTCCACGACGGAGGCGAAGCCGATTCGCTGAATGAGGTCGGAACCTCGATCTTCGACAAGCCAGGTATCGACATTTGCGCGAGCCACGGAAAAGGCCCCCTTCTACCCCGATGGGGCGACAAGTTGATTTGCGCCGGTTAGCGCCTAGCTCATCGCGAGCCCACCGAGCCCTAAGGGGGCCTTAGTCGGAGATAGTAGCAGATCCTTAGCGCTTTCCCGCCAGTCGCTCGGCTTGCAGCTGTGACGCGCTTTTCTTGGAGGCCGTTTCGCGGTCGCCGTCGCGGTCGCCGCCGCCCGCAACCGGCCGACGCTTCGTCTTTACGACGCCGAACAGTTCCGGCCATTCCCGCTTGAGTTCGTCCACCGCGTCGTCGACACCGGTCACCTCGTCGTCGTCCACGTCCAGATCGTCGAGGTTGACCATGCCGACCAGCTTCGCGATGCGTTCCGGCTTGATGCCGGCCGCCCGCAGCGCCCCGCGCACTTCGCTTTTCTTCGCTCGAGTGTCGGCGATCGCCATGGCCTCACGAGTCGCTTCGCTCTTGATCGCGTCGACGTCGATTTCGGTCTTCGGGTCGGTGGTGACAGCCTTCGGCTTCCGCGCCTCGATCAGTTCGGCCTCTTTGGCCTTGAGTGCGATCCTGCGCTTCTTCGACACGCCGTTCGCACCCTTGAGCGCGTCGCGTGTCGACTTGAGTTCGGCGCGGATCTCTTCGTCAGTCTTGTCGGCGTCTGGGTCATCTTCGTCGTCGTCTGAATCGTCGTCGTCGTCGTTCGACTCATCGTCGTCGTCGTTTCCGCCGCCGCCTTCCGGGTCGGCGACAGTGCGAAGGCGGGGATTCGCCCAGAAGGGCATGGCCGACAGGTGTCGGTTATCGAGTGACATCACGTGCTGATCCTTTGTTCTCGGGGGTGTGTGATCGGGGTGCTACAGGTTGGCCTTGGTGCTCTTCGCCGAGAAGAGTTCCCACATGGCACCGAACGCCTGCGCGGTGTCGTACCGCGCCGTCCGCAGCACCACGCCGGAATCGGTGATCGGCTTGACGATCGCGGCGTACGCGTCACCGTCCCAAATGTGACGGATGAAACTGGGGGCAACCAAGCACTGATCGCCCGGCTTGACCGTGACGGCCGCCCCGGTCGAGTCGGTGGCGTTGAAAGAGTCGGTGCCGCCGAGAAGGGCAATGAACATGTCGGTTTCTTCTTCCGGTTCGGGGATGAGCGGCGCGGGTGCGCCTTCGCTTGCGGGGGCGACATACGTCGGCGTGACCGGCGTCGTCGAAGGGTGGTGATAGTGCCAGTATTCACTCGGCACATCGCGGAAGAAGCCGAAGCGCGGGGCGTTCGCAATCATCCAATTCGACGTCGCCGAGCCCGCCGTGCCGATCGTATTGCGGAAATCGAACGCACGGCCGCCCTCACCGTGATTCGAGGTGCCGGGGATCGCCGCCAGCGATCCACCTTTCGCCTGCTCGGCCTTGCGGACCGTCTGCACGTACAGCGTCCGATACGCCTCCGCGTACGTGAGTTCGGTACCGAAATGCGCAGCGAACGCCAGGCGCAGTTGCATGAGATCGTTGAGCACGCCCGGCATGGTCAGATCCGAGAGCGTGGCGTGCGAGACCGGCATGAAGTTCGCAGCGGCAGGGTACGGCACGAAGCCGGGGGCAACGACAAGCGTTGCCGGATCATAAGCGCCATTCGGGGGTGTCATGCGGGCGATCCTAGCACTACGCCTTCGGCGGTACAGGGGTGCGGCGGGTGTAATAGCCACGATTCACGGCCGCCTGCGCGTACGCGATCACGCTCTTCGGGGCGTCCAAAGACTTGCGCTTGAGAAGGCGATCAGTCGCGTCGACGCGCACAGCCATGCTCTCCGACTGCAACGAGAAGCCGCGCAACACCGAACGCTGTGCCTCACGCTTGAGTGCACCCGCGTAATCCATGGAGACCAGCGGCTCGAGCGTGCATCGGCAACGATCATGACGCGGTGGCACGACGACGCCGAAGTTGAAATAGCTCTTCTTGCCGTACGTCAGGCCACCCGGAAACTGTTTGCCCGGATCTGCCACTTCGCCCGCATATGCCAGGCAGACGACACACGCGTTGCGTTCGGCAATCCACACCGTAGGCAGGTTTTCGGCCGCCGCGATGGTCACCGTGCCAGTGTTCCCGCCGCCGATGATTTCGCGCGTCACCGTGCGCTGCAAACGATCCGCGAAACCGAACACCGGGGCCAGGTACACCGCCGCGTCGACGCCCACCGTCGCCAGTTGCTTCGCTGTCAGAAGTGACGTCGTGGCCGCCGCGTCAAGGCCGCCGATGCCGGCACCCAAACCGAGCGGTGCCGCGACATCCCACGACGAAAGCGCGGTCGCCGTCGTGCCCGCCAAGATCAGCCGTGACGCATCCGCCGCGCCGATGTCGAACGCCTGGCGAATAGCGACCGCCGTAGTCGCCTCCACTTTCGGTTCCACCAGCGCGTACAGCGCATCTTTGAGCCCCGGCGACGCCATAGCCACCAGCACTTGCAGCGCCGCCACTTGCTGCAAGAAGGTGCCGACGCTCGCCGTCCGCAGCACTTCGCGCTCGAGTTGAATCAGCGCGACCTCCGCGCTCATTTCGGCGGTACGACGACAGGTGGCTTGGCGGCAGCGGGCACGACAGGCGGCACGACGGCCGCCGCTGCCGGTACGGGGGGTGTGAACACCGTACCGGCAGGGATCTCGCCAGGAGGCGGCGTTGCGCCGCCCTGCCCGGTCGTTCCGCCGCCAGGACCGAAGCGCGGGCCGACTTCGAGAAGGCCGTCCCCTTCGTTGCGGGCACCGGTGAGGATCGTCGGCAGCATGTCGGCAAGCTCCACGTCGCTGATCACGCCGAGCGTCTTCGCGTTGCCCAGATCGAACAGCGCCTTCGCCAGCACAGTCAGCGTCGTCGGATCGATGTTCGGTTGGCCTTCCGGGAACCACTTGTCGGTCTGCTCGACGGTGTAACCCGCCTCGAGGAACGCCTGCGCGATCGGCACACCAGTGGCGATCTTCTTCGAGATCAGGTCGAGGCCGTCGCTGTCTGTCTGATTTTCGACCGGGCGGAACGTCACCTCGACGTCGGCAGTCACGCCCAGAAGCGCAAGATTCAGATCCGCCAGGTTCGCATAGGCGACCGACAGCGCCCGGATCACCTTCCGCGCATGCTTCGTGATGCGGCCTTCGGCGCGGCGGCGCGCTTCGCCCGAGATCGCCGAACCGTTCATGTCGAATTCGAAGATCGGCGTGCCGGTGGCAACCGCCATGATCCGAACGTACCAATCCATGTTTTTGAGAAAGTCGTCCGAACCGGTGGCCGCAAACTGGCCGACCGAGTTGATGCCACGAAGCAACGAGATAGCGCCCGGCATGGTGCGCACACGCTGTGACGAAAGGCCTGTCGTCGGCGACTGTAGGCCGTCCTCCGACCAATCGCCCGCTTGCGTGTCAGGCCCGGCCGTGCCGAAGTCGTCGTCGATATCGTCGTCGATCTCAGCCATGGGGTCGGCGATCGCCCACCGCGCAGCGAAACCTTGACCGTCCACGTTCGCCAGGTTGACAGCCGACACCTTCGTGAGCGCATCCTGGGGACCGAACGCCTTACCGTGCACCGGCTTCCCGTACGGCTTCCCGTCGATCGGGATGTGCGTCACCAGCGGCTTACCGCCAGGGTGCGCCTGCCGCTCCGACCCCTCGTTGCCTTCGTCGTCGAGGTCGAACACGAAGTCTTCCGCCTTCGAACCGTTCGATTCGGTTGCGGCCAGCGTGACCAACGAGACAGTCACGTCGTCGTAGAACAGGCTCGCGCACCAGACCTTCTTGTGCTTCCACACTTTGCCGGCAAAATCCGGCGTGCGACTGTCACGCGGTTCGTACAGCATCACCGTTGTGACAGGCGACGAACCGATGATCGTTGCCGTTGACGCCGTGCCGTTCTCGTCCAGCATGTCGGCGGGATCGCTGATCACGTAGTAATCGCCGAAGTAGGCGGCCTTCGTCGCCCAGTCATCCGACTCGTCTTCGACGTCGTTCGCATCCCACAGGGCCGACAGCACGTTCTTAGCGCTCGAATCTTTCGACGTGATCGAGACCAGTTCCACCTTGTCCATGAGCGCGTCAACGGGGATGTGCGCCAAGGCGATCGGGGATTGGATCTGCCCGGCCGCGATCAGCTTGCGGATGACAGGCGACGTCGACACTTCGGCGCGCGTTCCGTCATAGAACGATTTGCGCTTCCGGTACTCGTCGGCATGGTCGTCCAGCCAATCGAGAACGCGCTGCAAGTCTGCCTGTAGATCCGAAAGAAGTGCCGGCGCGTTCGTCATGGCGGCATCCTACCCGACGACGCACGAAGCGCCCCCGCTTCGGACGGAGGCGCTTCGCATTAGGCCCGACAGAGCCCCACGTGCAGTCTAGGCCGCATAACCGACCGCCGCACCCGCAACGCCTTTGTGTTTCTTCTTCGGGCGGCTCAAAAAGTAGCGCACGCCCGAGCCCACCGCGTCCACCATGTCGTCATGCGGGGCGTTCGGGAAGGCGACCAGCTGCCCCTCAAGTTCGGCCAGCTTTGCACCCTCGAGGTGCAGCACGCGGCCACGCTGATAGTGGTTGAGGACGTCGGCCGCGCGCACCTCTTTCGCCACCGTTTGATGCACCCATTTGAGCGGGATCGGCATGCCCCAGAAAATCGTGCTCCACAGATCGCCGCCCTGATTGGTCTCGACCAGCACCAGACCGGCGTCAAACTCGGCGGCCAGGTTGATCACCAGAAGGCGCAGTTTGTCGGGTGCCAACTTCACCTGTTTGCACGCGAGCACGATGCACTTATTCAACGACGGCGACCACCCGATCACGGCAACGCCGGTGAAGTCGCTCGACGCTTTCTGTGTCACGGCAGGGTCAACGCTCACGAGAACGCGCGTCACGCCGGCCAGCGTCGCCGCGCGCACGATGTCTTCCATGTTCCAATAGTCGCCGTCTGCGCCAAGCGGATTGTTTGCGTAGTTTTTCGCGTACGTGCGCGTGTGCCGGATCGACTGCAAGAAGGCGATCGGCCACTTCTCCGGCCAGATCGACACCTCTTCGCCGTCGTCGTCGGTCACAATCGCGTCGAAATGCCGCGCCGTGATCCGCTGCTCGGCCACCCATTCTTCGGGCTCGGATTCGTCAGCATGAAACGCCGTCTTCACGATCTGGTGAACGATCGAACCGACCATCGTCACCGTGCCCACCAGGATCACGTGGGCGTAGATGTTCAGCGGCAGGATCGCCGACACCAGCGTGTCAAGGCGCTTCTTGGCTAGGCCCGGCCCGTACTTCGCTTCGTGCGGCTCGATGTCGTCAAGGATGATCAACTCGGGGCGGCGATCGCCGATCTTGAGTCCGAGGTTCGATGAGTCCATGCCGGCCGCCGCAAACACGAAGCCATTCTTCGCGTGGAACAGCGACACGCGGTCGGCCTCCACGGTGCCGCGACCACGCGTCTTCGGAAGCACCAGATCCGGGAAGTCGTTGCGCAGAAGAACGTTCCCGTCCAGTTCCGATTTGAAAGTGGCTAGGTGTGTCTCCGCTTGCGTGCCGGTGTCCGCAAACGCCGCAATGAACGACACGTGGCCGAACGCCGCCGCCCACATGGGTAGCAAGAGAAAGTGCCACGTCGTCTTACCCATTTCGCGCGGTGCGATCTCGCTACGGCGATCGCCCATCGGTTCATCGCTTGGCGCACGCCACGACAGCGCGCTTTTCGCCCACGCGATGTGCACGCGCGAGAACGTGACGCGCTTCGTCTTCTTGTCGGTGATGTGCCGGCGCAGATACACCCATGCGAACGCGGTCGGATCGTCACGTGTCGCCGCGATGCGCGCCGCACGGCCGCCGTCATGGATGCCCAACGACGACATGTAATCGTAGGCGTCCTGCAAACGCGCCTTGATCCGATCGACCTCTAGCGCCGGGTCACGATCCATTGTCGACGCGATCCAACTCGGCGGCCAGGTCGGCGATCGCCGCATCGGTGGCGTCCGTCACCGTGACGTCGATATGCGACGTCACCACGGCGTCAAGACCGAGCAACTTGCGGCGCATTTCGCCCGCTTTCATGAAGCGGTCTGTCGCCTTCTCGTCGTAGTGGCCGGCACGCTGATAGCGCGCCATGCTTTCGAGCGCCAGGCGCTGCACCATGTCGAGGTCGGCAAGCTCGCGCGAACGGTGCTCTTCCAACGACTCTTCGTCCACTTCGCGCATGCGCTCGAGGTACCCGCGAATCAGACCTTTGATCGCGTGCTCCGAAAGGTCATACCCGAGCCCGCCAAGATCAGGCGGCAGTATCGTGCGCCGCCTGATCATGCGGATTGTCAGGTGTTGTGAGCGCAACGAGAAACACCATTCCTGCTCGCGCCACACGCGCGCCTGGATGATCTCGCGTCCACTCGGGGTAACCATGGCCGCATTCTACCGCGACCCACTCGACGGTCGGGAAGTCAGGTGCCACCCGCCGCAATCGTGGCAGTAGTACACCCGCTGAGGCGTCTTCCCGCGCGTGTCGCCGTACGTCTGAATGTTCGCCAGACCGAGCTTGGCGGCGATGTGATCGCGGTAGCGCGTCTTGCCTGTCTTGCCGCACTTCACCTTCCGCCGCTTCACAGCGTCACCCACGGAATCGGGCGCGGCCATGGCAGCTTGCACAGTGCGCACGCGAACAGACTGCCGCGCCTACCCGCTTCGTCGACCATCACACGATGCGGCTCGCACAGTAAGCACGTGTCGCCGCAATGGCCGCACGTGAAGGCGACTACGGCCGCCGCTTCGCATGACTTGTACCTGAACGAATCGCGGGCGTAATCGCACGGCACGGCGTCGATCAGGTCTTCGGCCACGATCAAATCGAAATCGATCTGGTCGAGCGTCTTCTCGTCAATCAGTACGCCCACAGTGATGCCTCCGCTTTCTTCCGCAGACGTCGCGCCCGCTCGTTCATGGATGCCACGCCTTTCGCGTGCGTGCAGCGCGCACAGCGACACCCGTAGACGTAACCGGTAGGCGTGCCGTGTGATCGGTCGCCGCTGTCCTCGAGCATTTCGCCGAGGCGCTTCGTTATGGCGCGCTCGCGGATCTCGGCACGCTTCGCCTTCTCGTCGGGGCTCATCGTCGGTGCCATTGCTCGCGCCACGCGTTCGAGGCGGGCGTAGACCAGAACCACCGCGAGCGATCACGCCACGCCATGACGGCCAACAGGTAACGCATCGTGAGCGTCATACCGCGATCACCCCGCCGACGATCAGGCCGGCCACGAAGATGCATCCGGCAACGATGCCGATTGCCAGCCATTCAGTCCAATCGACGTTCATGACAGCACTTCCCGCTCTTCGACTTCCGCTTCGCCGAAGATGGGCAACGACGGGATCGCCGTCTCGGCCGCCTCACACGAGACGTAGACGCCGCGCAACTCGCGGCCTTCGTAAGCTATCCAGTCCATGACGACCCATACCTTCACGACAGCGCCGCCTTTGCGGCAGTCAGCTTCACGTGTGCGCCGTTGAGCATGACGTCAACCGACAGGCCGTCGTTCCACTCGGCGCGAATCCACGTCATGCGTTGCTTGCCGATGTCGCCGGCAACGACCCACACCACAACGGCATCCACGACGTCGCCGTGATACTGAGACGGCTCGACAGGCGGGCCGGGATTCGGTTTCGAGTCGGGCGCGTTGACGTCCCATGACGGCGGCGTGGTGCCGCGCGAGACGGTCGCTTTCACATCCGCGCCGGCCGCCAAGGCGAACTTGACGAACGCACCAGGCGACCCGCGCAGCTGCTCCGGCTTCACCTCGTGACCTGGCACTTCCGGCTCGGGGTGCACGTAGGCGGCGGTCACCTCGTCGCGTGTCAGAAGCTTCCGCGTGACGGTGCCGTCCGCAGTCACCCGCAGCGGCGGTAAGGCCCGCAGCGCGGCGCGTGCGGCTTCCGCGCCAGGTGTCAGCGCGTGCGTGGGGATCGGTTTCCCGATCGAGGTGATATGGCGATCGTCTCCGACGCCGGTCGTGTATGTACTCATGCGACGACTTTACCACGCCTACCTTGACGATGACTACCGAATAAGAAACGGATTTAAGCGCCGCTTATTTCGCGCCACTAATAAGGATCGAGAAATCGCGTCGCTTGTGAGCGATCACGGCACGCGCTACGCCCTTAGCAACGAGAAAACGAAAAGTGTAACCGATGTAACCGCTCTCCGGGTTTACCCTTGCGCGTCATGATGTATAGAGAAGAGGATAGGTAAGAGCGGTTACAGCGGTTACATAGTTACTTTAAGAACCTCCAAATCTCTCGGCTTAAAGTCTTGACAACTTCCCGCCGCATCCCGCAAGATCTAGGCGGGCTCTTCGTGACCTGTGATTTGGCGATCACGACGCGGCTCGGATGTGATGTCGGTCTTGTCCGGTCATGCTCGAGCCGCGTCACCCCTTCCGGGGCACGACGACACCACTCGCCAAACTCACACGAAAGCACTTCCATGCCGAAGAAACCCCCGAAAACTTCCCCGACTGCCGCGTCCAACCTTGACGTCGCGCTTTCACTGGCCGCGATCGGCTGGCACGTGTTCCCGGTCCGCTCGGACGGCTCAAAACGGCCTTACGTGCTGTGGGGCGACGAAGCGACCACCGACGCCGAAACGATCGCGTCATGGTTCACCGGCGAATTCACCGCCGCACTGGTCGGCATCCACGCCGGCAAGTCGGGGCTGAACATCGTCGACGTGGACGAGAAAGGCTGTGACCGACAGCTGGGGATGCCCAACGTGACAGCGAAAACGGCGCACCGTGCCGACTGCACCGGTTCCGGCCACAAAGAGCTTGCGCTGGACGGCCACGACCTGCCGAAAACGTTCCACTACCGAACGCCGAGCGGCGGCGAGCACTACGTCTACACCGCGCCGGCCGACATCCCGTTGACCGTCTCCCAGAACTTCCCGTCAAACCACGTGGACACGCGCGGCGGCGAAGGGTACGTGGTCTACTACGGCCCGGCGCTTGAGATCGCCCCCACGCTCGCGCCGAGCCCGGAACACAGCCTTCGTTTGAAATCAGCGCCACCGCGCAAAGGCGGCGAAGGCCACGAAACGGCGTCTAAGCCCTCAGGATCGCCCCGAACGGGCGACGACACGTTTGACGCCTGGCGGGACGCGCAGACCCCCGGCAAACCGCGCGGTGATGCAAAAGCGGCCCGCGACGCGGTAACCACCGAAGGCATGGGTCACGCCGAAATGCTCGAGGCGGTTTCCACACTCATCCGAATCGGCACGACAGGGCAGGCCGGCGTGGGCGAAGCGTACGACGCCGCTCGGGCGACCTACCTGGCGCACTACCCCGAATCGGCGAAGTCGTGGGATGACGCGGCGGCCGGCAGCGTCACACGGTTCGGCCTGCCGCCCACCGTGACCACGTTTGCCTTGTCCAAGCCGCAGCGGAAAGAGATCAAGCGCCGAAACGCAAACCCCACGGAAGGCCGCGACATCCGCCGCCCTACCGTGGCCGCCCTTGATTTGACGGCCGATCGGCCTCAAGGCGCGGCGCGGTACACCGAAGATTCCCCCATGTCCGAAGAGGTGGCCGAGCATTTGCGCGGGCTGTGGACGATGACCGATGGCCTGGGCATCCTCCGCTACGACGGCCGGGTTTGGGCGGCAGCGAGCGACCTGGCGCTTTTCGAGGCGGTGCGCAAAATCCTCAAGCCGATCGTTGCCGACGAGGTGCGCGGCGCTGTCATGCGTGACGAGAAAAATCGCATCGCACTGATCACGACGATGCTGCAACGCTCGAGGATCATGGCGATTGCCCGCCTGGCGCTGGGCATCCTGGCCGAAGATGTCGCCGATCTTGACGCCGACCCGGATCTTCTGAACGTGCAAAACGGCGTCGTCGATTTGCGGACGGGCGATCTCCTGCCACACGATCCGGCGTACATGTTCACGAAAATTGCCGCGTGCGACTATGTGCCCGGCGCGACGTCGGCCGACTGGGAGAAAGCGCTTGAGGCGTTCCCGTCGAAGAAGGTGGCCGCCTACATGCAAGTCCGATTCGGGCAGGCGATCACCGGGCGCACGCCTGACGATGCCGTGATGCCGATTCTTCGCGGCGGCGGCGAGAACGGTAAGTCGACGATTCTGGACGCCCCACGCGCCACGCTGGGCAGCTACGCGACCACGCTCGCCGATCGCGTGCTTCTCGCCAATCCGGGCGACCACCCGACCGAGCTTATGGATTTACAAGGCGCACGGTTCACGGTGATCGAAGAACTGCCGGAAGGCCGCAACCTGAACGTGAAACGCCTCAAAGACATGGTGGGCACGGACACACTGCGCGCCCGGCGCATGCGGCAAGACACTGTCGAATTCCCGGCCACGCATTCGTCATTCATTTCGACCAACTACACCCCGATTGTCGCCGAGACGGATCACGGCACTTGGCGGCGCATGATGCTGATCGATTTTCCGTGGACGTTTCTGAAACCGGGAATGCTGATCGAAGGCACCAAAGACCGGCTTGGAGATCCGGGCCTCAAAGGTCGCCTGTCCAAGCCGAACGAGGCCGTTCTGGCGTGGCTGGTGGCGGGCGCTGTCGATTGGTACAAAGGCGGCATGACCATGCCGGCCGCGCCGAAAAGGGTCACAGAGGACACGCTGGAATGGCGCACCGACGCCGACCCGATTCTTGCGTACGTGCGCGATCACCTGGTGATCGATCCGGGGTATGCGATCCCAGTCCGCCAGCTGTGCGACGATTTCAACCGGTTCTTGGAGCAGCGCTCACAGCACGCGTGGAGTGACGGCCTGATCACAAGCCGCTTCTCTGGTCACACAAGCCTGCCCGGCGTTGAAAAAATGAAGGTGCGTTTCGGCCTGAAAGTGAAGCCGTCCGCGCCGAATGCCAGCTTCACCGCGCCGCCGCCTGTCGCGGTGGCCTTGCGCGGCGTCCGCTATCGCACGCCCACAATCGACGACGCGTTCGATGACATCGTGACCCGCACGAAGAAGAAGCGCTAGACGTTCGGAGCGTCATCGAGAAACGGCGCTCCGAGATCGATCGCGTCGATGCCGGCCTCGAGGTAATCGCGGGTCACTTCGGACACTGACACGTCGGCGGCTTTCGCGTCGGCTGTGATCCGCTCATGCATGGCCGGGGTGATCATGACAATCAGTTGCATCGGGTATTTCGATTTCGAGGTTTTCGCCTTGTAGTGGGCCACGGTGTCTCTCCTGTTTCAAAGTTTTTTCGGGAATATGCCGATTCTACCTTGACGACCCAATGCACCTCGTGAGACGATTTCTCTTGTCACCGAAACACACCACAACGAAGGGTCAACACCATGTCGAACATCGCCGAAATCGTCACCACTTTCAATGCACTGCCCGAAGACACCGAATTGGCCCCCGAATTCCTGGCCGAGGTCAACCGCCTCGTCAAGGCCGGCGTGGTCGGCATGATCGGGAACGACCTCTATGAGGTCAACCCGGAAACCTTCGATTTCGTTGCCGTCTTCTCCCGCCGCGACAACGAAGGCGAAGGCGACACTCGCCACCGCGAGTACCTCAACGCCCCGTCTCTCACCGACGCTTTCGCGCGTTGCGTCCACTTCGTCGGCTTCGGCGATCTGGTCGGCATCGTTCGTCACGGCGAGCGCATCACGTTCTAGCTTCACCGGGGCGGCGCGACCTGTGCCGCCCCTCAACCGCTTCACACCCCCGAAAGGCAACATCATGAACGACAACACGAAATCTTGGCTTATTTCCGCAGCGGTCGCCGCCGTCACCGTGGCCGCACTGGCCGGGTGCAGCGCGTCCCCGTCGATCGTTTCGGCACCCGCCAAGACGTCGCATTCGGCCGCCGCGACCACGCCGCCGCCCGCCAAGGCGACCAACCCGACGTTTGGCATGACGGCCAAATGGCCGGGTGTCACGTTGACAGCTGCCGCGCCGGTCGCTTTCACCCCCAGCGAGTACGCGGCCGGCGCGGATCAGGCCGCCGACGTCGTGGTGACGATCACCGTCACAAACACCGGCACCGCCAATTTCGATCCCAGCTTGGCCTACATCACGGCGTCGTCGGGTGGCGTGGAAGCGTCCAAAGTGTTCGACACTGACGCCGGGATCAACTCAGCCCCGTCCACCCCGATCCTGCCTGGTGCGTCGGTCACGTGGAAGGTGGGCCTTTCGGTTGCCGATCCGGCCACGCTGACACTGTCGGCGACGCCGAGTGTCGGCACCGATGCCGCAATCCTGTTCACAAACTGAGGCGATGACCACCGCCGCCACCGGCCTTCTCGGGTCGACCATGCGCGCCAAGAAAGGCAAGCCGGGCGTTGTCACAGCGGTCGTCTACACCCCCGAATGGATGTTCACACCGCACCCCGACAAGATCGAAATCACGCGCGGCAAACGCCGCACGTGGTACCTGTTCCACGAACTCACCTTGGTGAAGCCTCGAGGCCGCCACCGACAGAAACGGAAGCACAAGAAATGACGAACTACGAATACGGCCGCCGCGACGAAGACGGCACTGTCGTTCACTACGAAAGCTCCGAAGACGCGCGAACGGGGCAAAGGTCATGGGGCGGTGAAGCGGTGCGCCGCGTCGTCGGCGAATGGGAACCGCTGCCGCCAGAGCTTCCCACCGAGCCCGGCTCGGTCGTCCATTCCTCGAGCGGGTCGCGGTGGCAACTGCGCCATGACTACCGCTGGGCGTCGCTCCGTGACGGCAGCATCTTGGACGCCAATGCTCTCGCTCATGCGGGCAGCTTCACGGTCCTGTTCGACGCTGGGAAGATCTGGTGAGCCGCGATATCACGGCGGCAGCGGCAGCGCACAAGAAGTGGGCAGCGGCGCAGCGTGTCGAAACCGAGCATATGCTGACTGAGGCCGAATGGCTGATCAGGGGTGGCGAGTGGCCGCCCACCGTCGCCGCGTCGGTCGGCTCGACGCCGAAAAAGCTCTACGACTTGGCCGCCAAGCTGGATCGCCCACGTGTCGCGGACGCGCTTCGTCCGTACGCGAACGTCGAACATTACGCGCGGTGGGCCTCGTGACCGACGCCCATGAACAAATGGCCGACGCGTGGTTTACCTGGATTTACGAGGACGACGACACGTGGCAGATGCCGGACCGAGAACGCCTGCTTGCGTGGGCCCGTGACGCTCACAACGCGGGGGCTGAGCAGTCGCAAGAGGTCCTGGCGGCAACAAGGAAACAACGAGACAGGGCTGAGGCCGACTTCACTCGAACGGAAGCGGCCCTATTTATCGCGCAGGCCGAACTCGCCAAGCGCGAGGCGGTTATCGTGAGCGCCATCCCTGAGACACGGCCCTACCCAATAGCGGGTATTCACTACCCCATAGCAGACCAAGCGTCTGATCACGAGCTACCCGAAACGCTCGAAGAGTGGGAGTCGATCAACGCCAATGCTGGGAAGGCATTATGAAAGACGAATTGATCAAATTGCTAGCCAAGTACGCCGCCGCGCTTCTGCACGACGTCGCCGAACTCGTCTCGGAGCATTACGAATGAGAGACCAACCGAACTACGTGCCGCCTGTAGGGTCGCCGCTGACTGTCGCCGAGAGACGGGTGCTGGCCTTTATGGCGGACGGGAAAACCCGCCTCGAGACGGCCGCCGCCCTGGGGGTTGCGATCTCCACGGTGGACACGCTTTCCGCTCGAGCACGCCACCGCCTCGACGCGGCCAACACGACTCACGCCGTACGACTCGCAATCCGTTCCGGGGCGATCTCGTGAGCACGTGGGCCGACGTCGGGAAAGGCGATCACATCACCGTGCGCGGCAATGACTTCGTGGTCGTGAAAGTGAAGCGTGACGGGAAGAAGATCGACGTCAAAGTGACGTCGGCGGCCGGCACGTTCGCCTCCACGGTGAAAGCGAAAGACGCCGTGGAGATCGTCAAGGCCCCGAAGAAGCGCAAAGAGCCGCTGTATCGAGAGGTCGCCAATTCGGGTCGTCTGGGCGAACAGCAGACGCGATGGGCGACCAAGCGCGAGCAGGAGGCCGCCGACGAGCCGGTGCGCGCCTCATTGCCGGTAGGCGACCCGGAAGTGACCAAGCGCCCCCATAAGGCGTCAGGCGGGCCGTGGGAGTCTCCGCGCGGTAAGGCGGAACGAGCGGTCGCCGACATTCTGGGCGCTGTTCTGGTGGGCGAAGCGGAAGATGAAGACGCCGGCTTCTACGTGCCACCGATCGACCTGTCAACCGTGGCGGCTCACCTGTTGCTGTTCCACGGCGTCGGGGGCGATCAGTACGCCGCCACGACGGACGCTTTGACGCTGCACGCAAACATGCACGCCGACGCCGCCACCGGCGCGGCAATGACCGTGAATCACTGGCACACGAAAGAGAGACCATGAACGAGCACTATCGCGGCTTCGGGCCGATGACGCCGGAACTAGAAGCGTGGCTTGAGGCCCGCCACGATCCGAAGTGGAAGCCGAAGCGCCGCGTCGTCTTCCGCGATCGCCGAGGCCGCTTCTCGAAACGCATTTGACTCGTCAAGGTAAGTGTGATTGACTTTCTCTTGTCACCGAAACGCACCACAACGAAGGGTCTCATCATGGCTTCTACCGCCTCCGCCGCACGGAAGAATCTCATTCCGTTCTCGACCGCCGCCGCCTATCTCAACGGCGTCGTTGCCCGTTATGACGAGTACGCCATACCCGTCTCGGGTGACGACCTCGCGCGGTGGGGCATGAAGAAATGACTCGCACACTGCGCGGCGACGCCCGCCGCTTCTTCACCCACAGCCGCCCCGTATGGGTGGCGCTGGCCTATATCGCCGTGGCGGGTTGCGGCCTGGCCGCTCTTCTCGTCCTGGTCTTCGGGCCGGTCGTTCTCATTTCCGAACTCACGTACTGAAAGGCACACCCCCGATGTCGAAAGACAAGAGCAAGAAGAAGCACGCCAAGACCGAAGCGCCCGCGCTGTCCAAGAAAGAGCGCAAGGCTCTGGAAGAGCGCGAAGCGACGCTCGCCGCCGAACTGGCCGAGCGCGAGAAGAAGGCCGCCAAGAAGGCGAAGAAGAAAGGCAAGAAGCACGACGCCGAGCCGGACGTGAAGCCGCTGTCTAAAGCGGACCGCGACGCCCTGGCGCCGAAGGCGACCGCTGCCGAGGCGGTCGAAAGCCTCCGCGACATGGAAGCCGCCGAAACGGTGATCGCCGCTGCCGACGCCGTGATCAACGGCAAGTCGTCGAAAGGCGCGGTCGAATCCGCCAAGAAGGCGAAAGCGAAAGCCGAGGCCGTCATCACGCCGCCCACCGACGCCGAGTTGAAAGCGACCGTGGCGGCCAGAAAGCAACTGCGCATCGACGCACCGGCCGCCCTGGCCGAAGTGGACCGCGCCGACGCCGAGGCTGTGAAGACCTATAACGACACCTACGGGAAGGCGACCGGTAGCTACATCACCAGCGACGACGAGAAGGCCGCAAGCGATCACCGCGTCAAAGGCATGGTGCAAATGCAAACCACGCCGCCGCAGACGACCGACGAAGCGTTCGTCGCCGACATGGACGCCGCCCTGGTCGCCGTCGAGACGGCCGTTACCGAAGTGGAGACCGACCACGGCCGCGAGTTCGTCGCCGGTACCGCGCCGGCAATCGTGGGCGATCCCGAGAAGGCCGAGACGATCGCCGAGCGCGGGTTTGCCGTGCCGAGCGATGCGAAGCCGACCGACTACGAAAAGAACGGGCTCGGGCAGTACATCGTCAAGTCGCCGGTGGACGGGAAGCTCAAGGGTTACACCCGCGTGACCACGTTCATCGACTGCCTGGAAGACAAGACGGCGCTGCAAAAGTGGGCGAAGCGCATTCTTCTCGAAGGCATCCTTTTCGATCAGACGCCGGACGAAGCCACCGGCGAGATCGCCGACCGTCTGAGCACGGTGCGCGACCTCGTGCACAATCGCGACGTGGCGATCGCCAAGGCGCGCAAGGCCGACCGTAAAGGCAAGATCGGTACTGGCGAACTGGCCGGGCTGATCACGTCGGCCGAGAAGGCTTTCAAAGACGGCGTGGACCCGATCATCGTCGAACTGGAAGAGGTCGGCGGTATCCACGTGAAGGCCAACAAGGGCACCGAGCTTCACGCGCTGTGCGAGCTTGCCGACGTCGAAGGTATCGACGCCGTGGGCGATTTGCTTACGGCCGGGAAGATCACGCCTGCCGACCTGGCCGACGTCGAAGCGTACTTGCGTGCCATGCAGGTCGCCGGCCTCAAGGTGCTCGAGAACGAAGTGATGGTCGTCAACGACGAGAAGAAGCGTGCTGGCCGTCTCGACAAAATCGTGATGGCTCGAATGCCTGGCGCGGCTCGAGCATCGCGCATGGTCGCCGATATCAAAACCGGCCGCATCGACATGGGCGTGAAAATCCCGCTACAGCTGGACAACTACGCCGACATGCAAGCGTACGACCCCACCGAGCCGGACGTGCGCCGCGACCTCAAGCTGTCACGCACGAAGGCGCTTTTGATCCACCTTCCGGCCGGCACGGCGACGTGTTCGATCTACGTCGTGGATCTGGGCACCGGGCGCATCGGCAACAAACTGGCCGAAGAGGTTCGCGCCTTCCGCAACACCGGCAAGAAAGGCATCGACACCACTGTCGACCTGGCCGACCCGAAGACGTGGGCTGACGCCTCCTAGACCGGGCGCGCGACGAGTTCGGTGACCCTTCGCGTCGCGCGCCCCCTGCTGTATCACTGGTCACCACTACACCCCCGAATGAAAGAGACAAGCATCATGGCAAAAGACAAGAGCAAGAAGACCGAAGCCCCCGTCGAAGAGACGAAGATGAAGAAGTCGAAGAAGGCCGCCGAGCCGGAAGCGAAACCCGCCAAGAAGTCGAAGCCGAGCGCCGGTTTCGCGAAGCCTTCCGAGGCACCGGCCACCGGTGGCGATGGGTGGTCGCTCGAGGTGGAAGACCACATCGGCAAGCTGTTCCTGATCACCCCGTACCGGGAAGAAGACCACCCGGATACCTTCTCGAAGACGCCCGGCGCAGTCAAGCAACACATCGTGTGCGACGTCGTGGAGATCAACGAGAAGAAGCCCGAGAAGAGCGTCGTTCACAAGAACATCTGGGCGTACGGCGGATGGGTGCGCGGATCTCTTCGTGGCTACATCGGCACCGACATGGTATTGGGCGTGCTCGAGCAGGACACCGACAAGGGTCAGGGCAAGAACAAAGCGTGGGTGCTCGAGGACGCCGACGACGACCAGGTGGAAGCCGGTAAGGCCTACCTCGCATCGGTCGACCCGTTCGCCACCCCCAGCGACGACGGCAAGAAGTCCAAGAAAGCCAAGAAGTAACCTCGCATCATCCTCACGGCGGGGCAGCCCGTAGCTGGCCCGAACCTCTACGGTCTGCCCCGCCTTACGAAAGGTCACAGAATGCTCGACTACGACAACGCCGAAGCGAACATCGCCACGGCACTCGGCAAGACCAACCCGGCGATCCGTGACGCGGATATCGCCACCGCGAACGCTCTCGCCAACATCGACCAGGCGCGAAGCCTGAACCGCATCGCCGACGTGCTCGACGCGTGGATCGAGGCCAACTACCCCGGCACGCTCTACCCCGAAGCGGTGGTCGACGAAGAGTCGGAAGCGCGCCCTTTCGCGGTCGGCGACTACGTGTCATGGGACGACCCCACAAGCCCGGACGATCGCAACTTCGGTCACATCGATGACATCCGCTGGGAAGGTGACGGCACGCACTACGCCCGCGTCCTGCCCAACGAGGCGACCTCGAGCGACGTCGACCTGTATTTCGAGGCGTTGACGCTCGAGACGTCAGGGTCGCCCCGCGAGTCGGAGCGCCCCGCCGAAGACGCCGACGACGCCGAAGAGAGTGGCGAGCCCCCCGAGAACTCTGACGCCGACGACATGGACGCCGATTTCATGCCGCCCGTATCGGCCTACGTCAAGAAGAAGAAGGCGAAAAAGTCGTGATTACGATCACTTGCGCTTTCTGCGATTGGTCGACGACCGGCCCGGCTTTCACCTGGGAAACACTCAACGGTTGGCTTGACACTCACCAGGCCGCGAAGCACTCCGACGTCGCGGATATCAAGGATGACCCCGAGGCCGACGAATGAAGCACACCGTTTCGTGCCCCGTCGTGGGGTGCAAGTACGCCGTCACGGTTGCCGGCCGCGACCTCGAGGCCGCTCGCGAAAGAGTCGAAACACACATCGACGGGCAGCACCCCGACTATCAGGAACCGACAGCCTAATGAGCAACGCGAAACCGTGCATCGAATGTCACGTGAGACCGAAAGATCTTCCGAGGCAGCGCTGCACGGTTTGCGCGTTGCGGCACGAAGCGATCGACGTACAGGTTGCCGAATGCCGCCGCCGCCTGGCGATGATCCCCAAACCACTTCGGGTGAAGCGATCCAAGGCGATCTTGGCGGCGGCCCCGGCCGGCACGTCGTGGTGTGCTGCCTGCCAGACGTTCCGCGATGACGTGGATTTCGGCAAGAGCGCCACCCGATGCCGCGCGTGCGTGTCAGCGAAGACACACGGCGCGATGATCGAGAAGGTTTACGGCCTCACCCCCGAAGGCTATGACGAACTCCTGGCGCTACAGGGCGGCCGGTGTGCGATCTGCCGCAACCGGCCCGGCAAGAAGAAGCGCTTCGCCGTCGACCATGACCACGGCACCGGTGCCGTGCGTGGCCTGCTGTGTAGCAACTGCAATCACGATCTTCTCGGTGCCGGTTACGACTCGCCGCCGAAGCTTCTCGCCGCCTGGCACTACCTGACGACGCCGCCCGCAACCGGGCTATGGGTCAAGCCGGAGGACGGCCTAATCGCCCCCGAGCCCGTCAGTGCCTCGCTAAGCGCTCGGGGCGATGCGGGCGGCCTGTTCGTCGTAGGTGGTGCCGGTCGTAAGCCCACGCCCCCGCCGCTGGCCGCTACGGCCGCGACGAAGCCGGAGCACCCTGCGCCGCTCGGCCCGACGATGCTTTTGCCGGTGGGCGCAAGCCGTGACGCGCACGGCGCTTACCGAATCTACGTGGACAGCGCCGAGCCGGTGCCCGGCTTCTAAGGGGCGATCGCGTAGATGTTCACCCAATCGATATACAGGTGACCAGCCGACCCGTAGTTGCCGACTTGGAACATGTATCGGTGGGCGGTGGTCGGGATTTGCGTGGTGCTCGAGGCCACCAGCACATCGTCTAGGTAGTACTTGAGCGAAACGCCGGGCACCCATTCCACCGAGTAGACGTGCCACTCGCGCCAGGTCGCACCAGTGCCGTAGGTCAGGTTCTCGGCGGTGTCGTCCCCGCTGCCGTTCATGATGTGCTGATGCACGAACGGCTCGACCTCGAAATTCGATTCGGGGTAGTCGATCTCGCCTTCGTCCCATACGTCGCTGGAAGGCCAGACCATGACGGCCGTACCGTTACCGATCGCCCCCAGCGCTTTCGCGCGCATCGAGAATTTGCCGCCGTTGCGGGCGTAGGCGGTCGCCGCTGTGCCGAAGACGGCCGCCGCGCCGTGCGTGCCGTCCATGGTGACGTCCAGCACGCCGTCGTGGGCGCTCAACTGTGACGACGCGTAATAGGGGCTCGCGTCGGTGTAGGCCTGTACCGAGTTGGCATAGGCAGTCAAAAATGGCGACGTGTTCGTGCCGACACTCGAATTGGCGGCGGCGGCCGTGTCGAAGTTCTCCGAATAGACCAGGTTGAAACCGGTCACAGCGGCGGTCGGTGCCGGCACAGCCGAGCCGAGAGTGTAGGCGGGCGACGTTGCAACGAAGTTGTCGATCGTGATCTTCTCGGCGGTGGCGGCCGGGCCGTTGGCAGCGGTGAACATCATGAACCCGGCCGACTCATCGAACATGATGGGCGATTGGTACGTCCACGCGGTCGGCTTGGCCGCGCCTTTCGTCCAGATTTTGATACTGAGAGTCTTATTCGTCAGGTCGATTTCCATCGACATTGTGGCCGAGACGAACGTGAACGGGACCACCGCGAGCACGGCGTTATTGTAAAGCGTCTGAATCTCAAGCTGGCCTTCGTTCGGCTCGAGAATGATGCCGATGCCGGTAGCGGGCAGGCCGGCACCAGCACCCGAAGACGACAGCGCCGAGGTGGTCGCGCGCACCACAATGGCCGGGTATTGCTGTGCCAGGTTGGTCATGGTGTAGTCGAACTGATAGTTCGCATCCGAGACGATCAGCGGGCCGGTGAGGGCCGCGCCGACGCCGACAGCCCACGCGGTCGCCGGTGGCGCGATGACCATGGCGTTCGACTGGATCGTGACCGTGCCGACGTTTTTGACGACTGTCCAGCTGGCGGCCGGCGCAGCGCCGTTGGTGCCGGTGAACGTGTCCGAGTACTGCGCGACGTTCGCGCCTTTACCCGAGTCGAACGTCAGCGGCCAGATCAGCGTGCTACCCATGTAGACCGCCGTGCATTTGACGCTGCCCACGTAGAACGAACTAGGCGCGGTGCTGCCCACGTAGCTCGGCATTAGCCGACCACGACGTAAAGCGTCGCGCCGTCTTTGGTCGCAAGAGCGGTGTAAGCCGCTTGCGTGATCTGCACCAGTTTCGAAATCCCGCCTGTCGTGGGCACAGCGCCGACCATGGCCGCCGTGACGCCCGCCACCGTGCCGGTGAACGTAGGACTAGCAAGCGGGGCCTTGAGGCCGAGCGCGGCAGCTTGCGCCGTCGATACCGGCTTGGCGGTGTCGGCCGTGTTGTCCACGCTGCCGAGCCCGACATCTGCCTTTGCCAGAACGACCGTGCCGACCTGACTGTTGACCGAAACCACCGCGTCAGTCGGGGCGTTGAGGCGCGTCCAGTTGCCCAATACGGACGGGTCTGTCGCCGTCAGAATGAACGTGCCGGCCCCGTCTGTGCGGACGGCCAGATCGCCCGGCTGTACTTGCGCCGTCGTCAGCGCCAGCATCGCGGCCTGAGAGGCGACCACCAGCGTCGCTGTCAGCGCGAGCGCCGGGATCTGCGCGGTGGGCACGACGCCGCCGACCAGGTCGGCTTTGGCCGCGTTGACAGCCGCTTGCGCCGTAGAGATCGGCTTGGCGGCGTCAGCCGTATTGTCGACGCTGCCGAGGCCGACGTCTGCTTTTGCCAGCGTGACAGCGCCCGTCTTGCCGGCCACCGACGTAACCGGCTTCACAGCTGCCGCAGCGCGGGCCGTGGGGTCGACCGCGCCGGCCGTGTCGGCAATCTGTGTCCACGCGGTCCACGTGCCGTTGACCAGCTGACGCTCGAAAGTCGAGCCGGTCTGGTCGGTAAAGGCGGTGGCGCGCTGATAGACGTAGCCACCAGCGCCCGCGACTCGCACGTCTACGTAGAACCACCCGGTACCGCCGAGAGGGGAATTCGTGAACCCGTAACCCTTGTACCAACCGGCGGTCTGCAAGCCGTTGAGATCGGACTGACTGAAATCTTGGTTGACCCCGGCCAAGCGGCCGGCGCGGATCTCGCCGACGAATGCGCCGGCCGAATCGGCAATTGCGATCCACCCCGACCAGTTGCCGCCCGCGTTGAATCGCTGATACGTCGCGCCCGAATTGCCGTCATTCATGAGTGTTTGGTACGTGTGCCCACCGAACGCTTGCACGTCGACGAACCACGGCGAAATGTCGGGCGCGTTGCCGAGGCCCGAGCCGTGGTAGCGGCCGGGGTTGGTGACGAAGTTCAGATCGAAATTGTCGATCGAGCGGATAGCGGGCTGTGCCCACGTGGTGTCTGGCGCGACGATCGCCGTCATGCCCGAAGCGGTGCCAGTCGGCAGTGTCTGAATCAGCGCCTCACCGGCGTGGAACGTCCAGAGATTGATGGGTGCGGCGAGGCGCACCGAGGCGAAGTACGACCGGAAAGAGACGCCGACGCGAATGTAGAAATCGACGATGATCGGCGCGGCGGTCGGCGCATTGCTCACGATTTTGTAAGCGAGATCCGCAGACGTGAGAGTGTGACTTTGCTCGAGCACAAACT
>JAODNJ010000325.1 GCA_025465155.1 Frankiales bacterium | reverse complement strand
CCTCATTGGCCCTCAAGCCGGCGAGAGCCTCCGCAACCGGCGACGACTCCAAGCCGACGGTGGACACGTTCTCGAAATCGACGACCTGCGGCACCAAGACCTCCCATCGACCAGTCGGGCAGCGGCCGCCGTGCGGTGGTATTGAAATGGGCCGGGCCGACGTCGCACGGTTCTGTCGTGCGCGACTGCAAGTATGCCGAGTGGGCCGTGGCGCGTGCGGCTCCCGACCTCAAGAGCGAACGTCTCGACCATGCGCGGCGGTTCTACGCCAACGTGCTCGGGCTCGCACCGGTGAGGGCCAAGGACTGGACGCACCTCCGCCGATCCGCTTGCGGCGCTTTGTCGACGTACGCGTGTCCGGTGGCCGACGATTCGTCAGCAGCCCGCGCCCGACGGCCCGAAGACCATGGCTGGACGATCTGTCCGGGTCGCCTCCGCTCGAGCACTGCCATCAGTCTGCAATCTCGATCCACCTGGCGGCTGCATCCAATGTGTCCGCCGGAGTTGCGTTGAATGCGACCGCGGCGTTCGAAGCGTGCCGACGCACAAGGTTGATCACCTGTTCGAACAGGGCATCGTCATGGCGCACACCGCCGCCGATGACAACGCACTCCCACGGCTGCGCGCACAGAGCCGCGGTGACGACGGCCTCCACGTCGTCGCTGCCGTCGAGGCCGACCAGGCAGAACTCAGCGCCAACGCCACGCTCCACGAAACGGGCCCGTCCGACCTCAATGCCGTCTGCGGCCGGCTTGGGGTCCCAAGGTCCGGGCACCCGATATGGATCGAGCCCGACCACGAGCACCCGCGGTGTGAGATCCGGTCTCATCACAGCTGCAGGTTACTTCGCGCGGTCGGGAGGTCCCGCTTCCGGAACGATCACCGGCACGGCGTCCTGTAGGACAACCGGTTAGCGGACGCGTTACGGCGACGTCCGCCGTCCCATTGAGGGATGCCCATGTGGGGACGTCGCCCACGCTTTCGGGCGCGCCGCAGAACGGTGCCACGTGTCATCACGCAACGGGTCGGTACTCCATGCGCATGTGTCGGCGTACCCGCTGCAGGGTGGCGTCGGCCAGGTCGTTGGCGGCGGCGTTGCCGGCCGCCAGCACGTCGAGGTGGGGCCCCGGGTCGGCGGCGAGCTCGGCCCGTCGGCGACGGAGGGGCCGCAGCCGCTCGTTCACCACCTCTGTCTTCTGCAGAGGGGCGTGATGGCCGCTCCGCAGAGGGATGGTTGACCCGGGCGGTCGGCTTCCGGGACGGCGTGACCGAGTGGGGTCCGCCTGCGACCAAGGGTCGGACGACCTGGCCCAGAGGGCAGCTTCTGGGAGACTCGGGCGGTCCGTACGAGACTGACTGGGTCAGTCGGCCGCTACGCGCAGTCGTCCGAGCTGGTGTTCCCAGCCGGCGCGGTGCGTGTCGATCGTGGTGGTCGGTAGGCCGCGGTGGGTGAGTACGACCATCGTGTCGTCGCCGTCCGGGGTCAGCACCACCTCGACCGTCGATCCACCCGGCGGGAGCTCGTCGTTGCCGGGGATGCCCCAGGTGAAGACGACGCGGTACGGCGGCTGGACGGTCACGTAGGTGCCGCTGGCCGCGACCTCACCCATGTCGAGAAAGAACACTCCGTCCGGCTGCGGGTCCAGCTCGGCCCTCTGGCCGATCCACGTGACGATGAGCGCGGGATCGGTGAAGTACGGGAACACCACCTCGGGTGGGGCCTTGATGTGCTCGGTGGCGAGGACGACGTCGTTGCGGATCTCGGCGGTCACGGCTTCCTCGTGGAGGGTCGGGGATGGGCGGTCTCGACGGCCTTCTTCAGGCGGCTGAGCGCGTCGGGCCAGAACTCGGCGAGCAGCTCACGTACCGGCTCGAGCGACTCGTGGCGAAGCGCATAGAGGCGGCGGGTGCCCTCGCGTCGCTCGGTGAGCAGGCCCGCCTGCTTGAGCACGCCGATGTGCTGGCTGACTGCCTGCTGGGTGAGTGGGAAGCGCGCCGCGATCTGCCCCGCAGGCAGCTCGGCATGCTGCACGAGGCGCAGGATCTGGCGGCGGTGCGGGTCAGCGAGCGCCCGCAGCACCGCATCGGGTGCCGCGGACGTCGACTGCCTCCGCTCGGCCATCAAATCAGCCTCTCAGATCCCGAACGGCGTGCCGGTGCCGGTGTTCGCCAGGGTCTCGATGCTCGCCATGAAGTAGGTCCAGCCGGCGAAGCAGTCGGCCCAGCACTCCAGCTCCGGCGTCAGGCCGGCGTGCCGGAAACGCAGCTCGGTACCGGCGCCGGCGGGGATGAGGTCGAACTCCATCGTCGTGCCCAGCCACTCGCCGGTGTGCCCGGTGGGCGTCGTACCGGGCACCGCGATGGACTCCCAGACCACGTGGGCAGGTCCGGCCTCGAGGACGCGTACGGCGTTGACGCCGTAGTCGCCGAAGCTGACGACCAGGGTGCCTCCGACTGCTCCATCGCCCTCCGTGGGGCCCCACCAGCGGCTGACGCCGGCGGCGGAGGTGAACAGCGCCGCCACGGTCTCGGGGCTGGCGGGGAGCTGCAGGACTGCGGTGAAGTCCTCGGTCGGCGTACCCGTCTTGGTCATCTCGGTCTCCATTCACGTTGACAGGTCGCTACTTGTACAAGTAACTGGCTGTAAAGGTAGGTGGGGCCTCATGCTGTGTCAAGAGGCGGTTCGGAGACCCCACGCCGGGCGCGCGCCACCCTCAACTCGCCTGGATCCAACCGCCGGACCTGCCGTCGGTGGGCCACGTCAAGCCGAGGGGTAGCTCTGAAGGGGCCGCTCAGGGCGACCCGGGGGACGGCTCGAGAGACACTGAAGGACCGGCGCGATCCACCAGAGCTCAGGGTGCGCCTTGCTCGTCCATTGCGCGCTGAACGGCTTCGGCACGCCGTCCTCGTGCGAGGTACAGGGTGCGGAAGTTCCAGGACTCCATGGCAACCACGCCTACGGTCCACACGACCAGGGATGCCTCGCCCACGCCGTAGGCCCGGTGCCCACCCTTGTCCATCCGGACCGGATGAGGAACGCCGCTACGGGCAGGCTGACAATCCATGGGGCCCGGCTGAATCGACTACCGGGCCGCATCCGGCGCAAACGCAACGTGGCAAGGAGTTCTCCGCGTCGGAGGCGTACCTCCCGATATCCCAGGGGTGACCAACCCCTCGGCGCCGAGGCCCGCCGCCGTTGTCGTCGCGGCCACGCTCTCCGCCGTGTACTCCCTGGGCCTGCTCTGGTTCGGGTTCGCAGCGTTGGCCGTGCTGTTCCGAACGGATGGCTGGGGTGACCGAAATGCCGCAAAGGGGATGGTGTTCGTCGGCGTGCTGGGGCCGGCCGGTGCGGCTCTGCTGATTGGTGGGGGTGTGCGTACCTGGCGCGGCTCGTTCGCCTGGACGCTCGTGCCCTTGCTGGCCGTGTTCCTGCTCGGGTCCATCGGGGAGGTGGTCGACCTGGTGGGATCAGCGACCACGCAGAGCAACCTGATCGGGGCGGCGTTTCTCGTGGCCTCGGCGGTTCCGATCGGGTTGCTGAGCACCGGTTCGGCGCGGAAGTTCGCGGCTTCACGCCGTCCGCGACCGTGACGCCGGACGAGATGTACTTCACCGGCGGGTCGTCGTTGCGCAACCACCCGGAGGACCTGGTGGCGCGCGTCGGGCTCGACGGCACGCTCCGCGAGGGGCAGCTGCCACCGATCCAGGCTGCGGTCGGAGGCCATGCACACGGCGATGTACCAGGACCGGCCGGACGTTGGTTGCGTGCTGCACACCCACTCTCCGTACGCCACCGCCTTCGCCGTGGCGCAGCGGCCCATCGGCTGCTGGGTCGAGGCGCTCGCCATGTTCGGCCTTCCCGAGGGCGTTCCCGTGGCCGCGTACGGTCCCCGCGGCTCAGAACAGGCCATCGCCAACATCCGGGCTGCGGTGCGCCCCGACACACCCGCTGTGCTTCTGGCCAACCACGGCGTGCCGGTGTTCCACCACACCCCGGACCTGGCCGTCCTCGTCGGCGGCATCGTCGAAGAAGCGGCGCAGGCGGCCATCAACGCCTCTGCGGTCGGGGGTCCGAAGGAAATTCCGGACGCGCTGCGCGCCCCAGCCTTTCAGCGCGCGGTGTCATTCGACAGTCAGGGCACCAGGCGCGCCTGACCACCTCGACATGCTGGCCGACTGACGATCATCAACGGCGGAGGTCCGGCCCTGCTGACGGGCGGCGCTGTGTGCGCCATGCCGGGGGAGTGCGATATCCAATGGTGGCGGGCTGACCGCCGGGGAGCGCGCCCGGCGCGAGCGGGCGTGGATGGTCGCAGCCGAGCGGATCGAGGAGGGGCGACCGACCGGAGGTCGCCGCCCGCTTACGGGTGCCCCGGATGTCGGCGAACCGCTGGCGGCGGGCGCTGATCGGCGGCGGCCGCCCCGTGCTGGCCTCCGAAGGGCCCGATGGGGCGCGCCGGAAGCTCGGCCCCGCCCAGCTCGATGAATCCAGGCGCCGCTCGACGCCGGCCCGGCTGCCTGGGCTGGGACGACCACTTGTTGTTGACTGCGGTGAGGTCGTCGTCGGCGAGTGGTGCGAGGCGCAAGTTGAGGGAGTGGGGCACGCGGTCCCGAACCCGGTCTCCCGACTCTGATCGAGTGGGGGAGTCGTCTCGTCGTCCGACGGGGGACCATGCGTCACTTACTCATCAGATACTGCCGTCCTTCACCGTCTCCGACCGATGGAGCCGACGCTACAAGATCAAATCGCAGGGGTTAGTGGTTCGAGTCCAGTCGGGGCAGCAGAAGCCCGCAGGTCACAGGGATATCGGTGTGCAGGATTCCTGAGCGGCTCTCACCGCTGCATCGCCTGGCGGAACCGAAACCTCACCGACCAGGTGTGCGCAAGGTCATCCACTGAGGCGAACAGGCCAACGGGGCGAAGGTTGCCTGACCGGCACCAGATCGCTCAAGGTCTCAAGGGCCGCCCTTCGGGGCGCGCGGAGCAGGCCGCCCGAGAAGTGATCGCCGGCGTGCTATCTGATGCACACAGCGCTCGGCGCCCGCCGATCACTGTTGAGATCCTTTCGCCTTGCGTCTTGGAGGTACTCGTGAGCTTTGAGGCCATGTGGACGACGCTCGCGTCCGTGGGCCGCGACGGCGCCACGGGGGGTTATCGCCGGATGGCCTGGACGGCTACGGACGCGACTCTTCGTGAGTGGTTCGTGTCGGAGGCCGCCAGCCGTGGGCTGGAGACAGCCGTGGATCGAGCCGGGAACCAATGGGCCTGGTGGGGGGATCCGGATCGAGCTCGCAGCGCGGGGCGCCCAGGTGTCGTCACCGGCTCGCACCTCGATTCCGTTCCGGACGGCGGCGCATTTGACGGCCCTCTGGGTGTGGTCTCCGCGTTCGCTGCCGTGGACCAGCTGCGTGCTCAGGGGTTCGTGCCCTCGCGGCCCATAGGCATCGTCAACTTCACCGAGGAGGAAGGAGCCCGGTTCGGTGTCGCCTGCGTGGGATCCCGTCTGATCACCGGTGCCCTGTCGCCGGAGCGGGCGCTGGGCCTGGTCGATCCCGACGGCGTCTCCTTGGGGGAAGCCATGGTTCGTTCCGGGCACTCTCTGAACGATGTCGGCCGGGACGACGAGACTGTGGGCCGGATAGGGACATTCGTCGAGCTCCACATCGAACAGGGACGGGCGCTCGCCGACGTGGACCGCCCCGTTGCCGTGGGCTCCTCCATCTGGCCACATGGCCGCTGGCGCATCGAACTGCTCGGCGAGGCCAACCATGCGGGCACTACTCGTCTGGTCGATCGGCGAGATCCGATGCTGGATCTCGCCGGCGTGATCTCGGCCGCCCGCCGCGAGGCCCAGTCCCGCGGTTGCGTCGCGACGGTGGGCAAGGTCGAGGTGCGGCCCAACGGAGTCAATGCCATCCCCTCCCGGGTCCTCGCCTGGCTTGACGCGCGGGGCCCGGACGAGGACGAGGTACGCCGCCTCGCCGCGGCCGTGGGCACGGCCGGCATCGCCCAGGAGGAGTCCTTCACGCCGAGCACGAACTTCGACTCGGAATTGGTGGGCCGCCTGGCGGAGGTGCTGGACGGCGCACCCATCCTGGGTACCGGCGCCGGCCACGATGCCGGGATCCTGGCCAGCGCCGGAACGCCGGCGGCCATGCTCTTCGTGCGCAATCCGACCGGGGTGTCGCACTCCCCGGCGGAGTGGGCGGAGACCGAGGACTGCATGGCGGGCGTCGCCGCGCTGACGACGATCCTTCGCGACCTCGCGACCTGATCCGTGGCCGGGTCGTCCGATCCTCAGACGGTTTCTGGGGATCGCGACCTGAGCGTTCAGCGACGCGCTTCTGTGGGACTACTGGGAAGTAGGCTCTCCTGCATGACGGGGAGCCGCCGGAGCTCGGCCAGCACGGTCGTCGCCGCTCTGACGCAGCTCATCCTCGATGGTCAGTTCGCGCCCGGGGACCAAATCACGGAGAGTGACATGGCGGCGCGTCTCGGCGTCAGTCGAACGCCGGTCCGCGAGGCCATCGCGCAGCTTGTGACTCAGGGCATGCTCGTGAAGGAGGACAACCGCTCGGCGCGGGTCCACCGGCCGTCCCTCGACGAGCTCACGGAGATCTACGAGTTGCGGATGCTGCTCGAGTGCCACGTCGCTCGTTTGGCTGCGGCCAACGCCAGCACGGACCGGATCCGGGAATTGCGCGCTCTGGAATCCCGGTTGCGTAAAGAGGAGGGCACGGACGAGTGGTTGGACGATCACGCCCTCTTTCACCGCACCATCGCGCTCTCGGCTGAGCGCCCCCGCATCCTGGCGACCATCGACGCTCTTCGGCATCATTCCGAGCCTTACGTGCGTCTGGTCACGGCCTTCGACGTCGGGCAACGGAGCACGACCCGCAGGGAGCACGAGGACATCCTGAGGGCGATCGCCGAGGGAGATGCGGACCGGGCCGAGGAGTTGGTCAAGACCCACCTGCAGTCGACCGTTGATCAGGTGACGCGCATCCTCGAAGCAGTCGCTCAGCCGCTACTCCCTCAGGGCGTCGTCTCTCCCAGGGGGTGAGCTTTCCGGGGACGCCGCACGTGGTCGGCCCGCGACACGGAGAGCCTCTGGTCCTCTGTCGGGCCGCCGTTGTATGCTGCATTGTATGCAACCTGGCCGGCCAAACTCGGTGATGAAGGTTGTCTCGGTTCTGGCCGAGATGATCCTCACCGGACAGCTGGCCGCGGGGGCCTTCGTCCGGGAAGCCGAGTTCGCCGACCGGCTCGCGGTGAGCCGGACGCCGGTCCGCGAAGCGATCGCCCAGCTGGTCGCGCGGGGATTGCTGTCCAAAGAAGACGGCCGCTCCGCCCGGGTCCACCAGCCGTCGTTGACGGATCTGCTCGAGATCTACGAACTACGTGGCCTGACCGAGACCTACCTTGCCCAGCGAGCCGCCACCGCGAGGAACCCGGTCACAGTGGCGCGCCTCGAGAACCTCGAGGCCAAGCTGCGTACCAGTACGGGTGACGAGTGGTTCGAGCACCACGCGGCCTTCCACCAGACGATCCTCGAGGGTGCCGACAGGCCCCGGTTCACGGCCATCGCAGGCGACCTCAAGTACCAGTCGGAGCCGTACGTCCGGCTGGCCACCAAGCTCGACGAGTCACTCCAGAGCCGATCGGCCGACGAACACTCGCAACTTCTGTCGGCCATGCAGACCGGTGATGCGACGGCGGCAGGTCGGATCACCGAGGCGCACCTGCGTTCCACGGTCGACTCGGTGGAGCGCATCTTCCGGGCCTCGCGCGGCCTGCTCATCCCGCTGGGCGGCTCGGTCGCACATTCCACACCCCAAGGAGGCCGATAGTGGCGTCGTCGAAGTCCCCGATCCAGGGTGTGGGTTCCGGTGGGGATCCCCAGGAGTTGGTCCTGCGGGGCCCACACACCTTCCGTGTACACACACGGGCGTATTCGGACCCGGCGATCTTCGACCTCGAGATGGAGCGGATCTTCGGCCGCACCTGGGTCTACGTCGGGCACGAGAGCGAGATCCCGCAGCCCGGCAACTACAAGACGGCGCACATCGGCCTGCAGCCCGTGATCGTCGCGCGGGACGACAAGGGCGGGATCAACGTCTTCTACAACCGTTGCCGCCACCGCGGATCGGTGGTCTGCCGTGAGCCGCGTGGCTTCGCGAACAACTTCAGGTGCCCCTACCACGGTTGGATCTACGGCAAGGACGGCCGGCTGCTCGGCGTCTCCATGCGCGACGGCTACCCGAGCGACTTCCAGCAACCGGAGGGGCTGCAGAAGGTGCCCTGCGTGGATTCCTACCGCGGGTTGATCTTCGCGCGGGCCGTGGCGGAGGGACCGTCCCTGGTCGAGCAACTCGGGCTCGCCGCCACGTGGATCGACCGGCGCGTGAACATGTCGCCGGTCGGGGAGATCGAACTCGTCGCTGAGCCGTATGTCGTTGAGTATCGCGGCAACTGGAAGTTCATGATCGAGAACATCATCGACGAGTACCACTTCGCCTTCGTCCATGAGCCGTTCAACAAGCTGCAGGAGCGGTACGGAGATTCGACCGGCGACTACGGCGCCCACGTGTCCGGGTCCGCCAAGGACATGAACCAGCGCCGCCAGGCCGGCCGGCTCAGCTGGGGCGGGGTCGGCGGGCACGGGCTGGGTGAGCGTCGCGTCAGCGACGAACAGCTCGACAGCCTCCTGGCCGGCGAGGACGGCGACTACTACCAAGGGCTGCTCGAGAAGTACCGCCGGGAGGAGCTGGCCCGCATGGTCGGCGGCGGCTCGGTCATGACGCATCCCAACGTCGGGATGATCCACCGCCAGATCCGGGTCGTGCGTCCGCTCGCCGTCGACCGCACCGAGGTCACGATCTATCCCTACGAGCTCAAGGGCGCTCCCGAAGCCGACAACCAGGGATGGCTGCGTAGCCAGGAACGGTTCTACGGGCCGGCCGGATACGGCATGCCGGATGACGTCGAGATGTTCGCTCTGAACCAGCAGGGGCTCGCCGCGCAGGCGGTGGACTGGCTCATCCTCGAACGCGGTCTCGACCGGGAACAGGTCACCGAGAACGGTGACAGGTTCGCCCCCGTGGGCGGTGAGACGCCGCTGCGAGCCCTCTGGGTGGAGTGGCTGAAGCTCATGTCGCGGGCGGATTGACCCAGCAGGGCGGGTCCTGGGTCCCACCATCAGAGGAGCGGAATGGACATGCAGATTCTCGAACTGTCCCGGCAGACCGTCGAGGACTTCTTGTTCCTCGAGGCTGAGCTCATCGACTCGCAGCGCTTCGAGGAGTGGCACGCGTTGTTCACCCCCGACGGGCGCTACTTCGTGCCCCTGACGGACAACGAGGACACCGTCCACCAGGCCGCGATCGTCAACGACGACCCGCTGCGGCTCGAGGAACGGGTCTACCACCTCGCGCGCGTGCCGTTCCCCTCGCAGAGCCCTCGCTCGCGGACGCTGCACCTCGTCACCAATGTGCGGATTCGGCCGAGCGGTGAGGGACCGGGAAACACGATGACCGTTGTGTCCAACCAGCTGATCGTCGAGATGCGGGTGGGCGACTTCCGCCAGGTCGGGCTGGGTGAGCAGCGGTCCTTTGCCGCGGAGGTCGAGCACCAGCTCCAGCCGCAGGGGGACGCACTGAAGATCGCGATGAAGACCGTGCGCCTGCTCAACCGCGGCGGCCCGGTCAGCAACCTGACGTTCCTCCTGTGAGCCCCCGGCGCGACGACGACGGCGGGCCGCGGTTCCGGGTCGCGAACGAGTTCGCCGCGGTAGACGTGGCACTTCGGGAGGTCCCCTGGGGCACGGTCCTGGAGGTGACCGACGCCCGAACCGGCATCACCGTTCAGCTGGATGCGCTCGAGGCCGAGGCGCTCACGACACTCGACCGGGGCGAACGGGATGTCCTGGTCAACCGGTCCGCAGGCCGGCTGCGGCGGTCC
>JAODNJ010000319.1 GCA_025465155.1 Frankiales bacterium | reverse complement strand
CGTCGGCCAGCAGCATCTCGGCGCGGACCTCGGCCAGAAGGCGGTCCCCGTCGATCGCGCTGAGGGGCTCGTCGGGGGGACCGGCAATGACGCGGGCCTCGTCCAGGCGGTCCTGATCGACCAGGATGCGGGCCAGGGTCGCCCGCCCGTACGGCTGCGTGGTCGCATTGCGCTGCCACATGTCCAGCTGTTCCAGACCGGTGCGGATCGAGTGCTCGGCCTCGGCGAGCTCACCGCGGCGCATCAGCGACCAGGCACGCCAGAAGCCGACCGCCAGCACCGAGAAGAGCGAGCCGCGCTGGTGGGCCGCCGCGTTGATCGCGTCCCAGTTGGGCAGCACGTCCTCGTCGGCCAGGTCCAGCACCACCTGGGACCACACCCAGAGCAGGCCCGGGTCGTCGCTGACGAGCTGGCCGTCACCCAGTGAGGCGGCGGCGAGCGCCACCGCGTCGGCACGGGGAGCAGCACGGCACATCCGCTCGTACGCCACCGTGGCCTGGAGCATGCGGGAGCCGGAGCCCTCGCCAGGGATGGGCGGCTCCCGGGCGAACCGCCAGACTTCCGGGTCGACTCCGTGCATCTGACCGGCGATCCGCTCGTAGGCGAGCACCGCCGCGCGGGGCTCGACCAGTCGCTCGGGGAGCTGGGCGAGGGCCTGCTCGGCGAACCGGACCGGGCTGCCGAAGTCGCCGACGAACACGAGGGTGCGAGTGAGTGCCAACGCGGCGACGGCGCGCGCGTCGTCGTCGGCCAGCGAGTCGTAGGCGGCCTGGAGGTCGCGGTGCGCGGCGGGGCCGTTGGTCGAGGTCTCGACGAGACCCAGCTCCAGCTGCACTTCCGGGCGGAGATCCGCGGCTGCGGGCTCGGCCAGCGCCCGGCTGAGGAACGTGACGGCGCCGTCGGACGAGCCGCGCCGGACGGCGTCCTTCGCCGCGCGGCGCAGCACCTCGACGACCCACGGATTGCCGCGGCGCGGAGCCTGCAACAGCTGTGCCGCCACCTGCTCGTCCGATCGCCCCGACTCCTCCAGGATCCGGGCAGCCGATTCGTGCAGCAGCTCGCGCTCGCCCGGAGCAACGTCGCCGTAGACGGCGTCGCGCACGAGCGGGTGTACGAATGCCACCGGAGGTTCCGGCCGGACGATCTCCGCCTTCACCAGCAGCGCGGTCACCTCGGCGGCCTCCGCCTCCCGGATGCCGGCCAGCCGCGCGACCTCCGGCAGCCCCGTGCCGTCGCCGAGCACGGACAGCGACCGGGCGACCGCGGTGGCAGGAGCCGGCAACCGCCGCAGCCGGAGAAGCACCATGCTGGAGACCGCCCGAGAGCCGAACATCCGGGCGATGTCGGCGTGCGCGCGGTCGGGCCGGATCCCGTCGCCCTCCAGGGCCCGCAGCAGTTGCCGCACGAGCAGCGGATTGCCCGTCGTCCCGTCGAAGCAGGCCGCCACGAACTCCTCGTCCGGCTGCTCGCCCAGCCGGCTCGAGATCATCTCGGCGACCGCCCCGCGGGTCAGCGGCACCGGCCGGACACCGACCGTCGAGACGTCCTGCCGCAGCTCGTCGATCAGGCCGCCGAGCACGTGCTGCTCACCCGTCCGGTAGGCCACCACCATCGCCGCCGAGAGCCCCTCCAGCCGGCGGGCCAGATAGGCGAGGAACCGGAGCGACCCGGTGTCGGACCAGTGGATGTCGTCGATCACGAGGACCGTCGGGCCGTCGGCCACCAGGTTCACCGTGAGCCAGTACAGGCCGTGCAGCATGGCGAAGGCGGAGTCGTCGCCCGTCCCGGTCGGCGAGGCGAGATCGAACACCGGCACCGCCGTCTGCGCCGCACCCCGCAGCAACTGCGACCGCCGGTCCGGATCGACGATCAGCGGCTCGAACAGTTGCCGGACGACGCCGAACGAGAACTCCTGCTCCAGCTGGCTCGCCCGGGCGTAGAGCACCCTGACGTTGCGCTCCGCGGCACGCCGCCGGATCTCGGTGAGCAGTCGGCTCTTGCCGATACCGGCAGGTCCTTCGACGACGGCGAGCGAGCCGGCGCCTGCCCCCGCCTGCTCGATGCACGCGTCGAGCTGGGCGAGTTCGCGCTGCCGCTCCACCAGCGGATCGCCCAGGGGAAGGGGACGCTCCGGGGCCGTCGGGGCCGGGGGGTCGGGAACGACCGGTTCGAGCGCCGGCGACTGGGCCAGCACCTGCTTCTCCACCGCGCGCAGCGCCGGACCCGGGTCGACGCCGAGCTCTTCGGACAGCATCGCGCGGGCCCGGCGCAGTGCGCTGAGCGCGTCCGCCTGCCGCTGGGCGCGGTAGAGGGCGAGGACCAGCAACCGCCAGCGCTCCTCGCGCAGCGGCGCCTCGGCCACCAGCGCCTCGAGGTCACCCACGAGCACCGCCGCATCGCCCCGGGAGAGCCGCGCCGCGGCCAGCCGTTCGCGGGCGACCGCCCGCAGCTCGTTCAGGCGGGCGATCTCCGGCGCGGCCCACGCGTCGTCGGCGTACTCGGCGAGCGCGGGCCCCGACCACAGGCCCAACGCCTCCGTCAAGCGGGCAACGGCCGTTCCCGGGTCGGTATCCACCAGCGCGCTGCCCTCGGCGACCAGCCGCTCGAAGCGCCACACGTCCACGTCGTCCGGACCGAGGCGCAGGGCGTAGCCATGGGCGCCGCCGGTCAGCAGCTGGCTCCGGGTTCGCGCCGATGCAGTCGGCTCCAGCCTCCGCCGCAGTCGCGACACGAAGGTCTGCAGCGAGGCCCCCGGATCGGCGGGGGCCGTGTGGGGCCACAGCCCCTCGATCAGCCGCGCGACGGGGACCATCTCGCCGCCGGCGATCGCCAGGATCGCCAGAACCGCCCGTTGCCGCGGTCCTCCGACGTCCACGGGTCGCCCGTCCAGCAGCACGTGCACCGGACCCAGCAGGGTCAGGCGGACGTCGACCACGTCGCGCACCGTACCGGCAGGTCAACGCAGAGGAAACAATTCTGTTGCGAATACACCCACGAGGAACCGCGCCCGCGCGCCGGCGGCCCGGGAGGCCGCCGGCGCTGCGGGAAACCCGGCCTACCCGGCGCGTGAGCCGCGGCCCGGCACGGGGTTCCGGGAGACGCGCCGTCCTTTCCGTCAGTGACAGGAGCCGGTGCCCGAATCCGAGTACGGGGTGCTCGGGTCGGCCACGAAGCTCCAGTCGTACGAGGTGGAGTGCAGCGTCAGCTTCATCACGCCGAAGATGTTCGACTTGTGAACCTGCGAGTTCGCCACGATGGTCGAGAACCCCGTGAAGAAGGCGCCGCCGGTTCCGACGACGAACTGGCGCACGCCGTTCACATCGGCTCCGCCGGAGGGGTTCTGCGGACCGAACCTCTCGTAGGAATGGGAGTGCCCCGACAGCAGGAGGTCCACGCGGGCTGCGTACATGTCGTCGACCAGCGGCGCGATGTCGGCCGAGGCGAAGGAGTTGGAACTCCACCGCGGCCGGTGGTCGAAGACGAGCGTGCACGGCTTCGACTTCGTCGCCAGATCGTTCTTCAGCCACGTCTCCTGCGGAGAGCCGACGGCGCATCCGGCACCGCCGTTGAGCCGGGAGCACTCGGAGTTGATGTTCACGATGTGCCAGGCCCCGACGTCGAAGGAGTAGTAGCCGAGGCAGTTGCTCGTGCAGCCCGACTGCTGGGGTGAGGCGGGCGTGCCGAAGTAGGTGTAGTAGCCGCTGGCGCCCGAGGTGCCGTAGTCGTGGTTCCCCACCGTCGGCATCGTCTTCGACTTGTAGACCCCCCAGGTCGGGTCGTAGGAGGCCCGGTAGTTGGTGAGCGAACCACTGTTGTACTGGCCGTCACCGACCATCAGGACGGCGGTCGGGTTGATCTGCCCGACGAGGCCTGCGGTGTCCTTCATGTGGCAGTAGCCCGTGGTCCCGTTCCCGCCGTTGTAGTTGGCATCGTCCGGGGCGCAGCCGATGTCTCCGCCGGTGACGACCACCGGGTCGCCGGACGGCGGAGTCGTCGGAGGCGGCGGGGTGGTGCCGGTCTCGACAACGAGCTCCGGCTTGTTGGTCCCCTCCTTGGAGTCGAGCGACCGGGACGTCGAGCTGGTGGTCGTCAGTGCGAACGAATAGGTCCCGTCCCCCTTGATCGCGCTGGTGAGGTCGATCGAGGCCCACTGCCCCGACGTGAGAGCGCCGCTCGAGCTGATCTTGGCGCCGATCGACGGCGCAGTGCTGTACGTGATCGCACTCTCGACCCAGGAGGTGTCAGCCACGCTGAACACGTTGACCGGAGTGGACGCCGTCGTCCGCGCGAACAGCCGAAGCGTCGCCTTGGATACCGTGCCGTTCGTGCCGGAGACGGCAAACTTCAGGTAGCCGTTGGCGACCGGCGAGCCATCGATCCGGAGCGCGGTGGCCGAACCGTAGTTGGTGGTCGGGAAGTCGGCCTGGACGTGCGCATCAGCGGCCGGAGTCACGGTCGTGGAGGCTGCCGTGGCGGCGGAACCTCCGCCGAACACCAGTAGCGCGGCGACGACCGACCCGGAGGTGCCGATGGCGAGGAAACGCCGACGGATGGTGGTGAGCATCAGCGCACGCTCCCGTCCGGCTGCTCGAGGATCTCGTCGATCCGGAGATCGGCGTCCGCGCGGACGTTCCCCGCGGCGGTGAGCGTGTTTCGCGCCGCGGCAGCGTTGCCGGCGAGGCACTGCTGGGCGCCGGCCTTGAGCTGACCGACTCCGGCCACGACCAGGGGAGTCAGAGCCTGCTTCGGGGCGGGCACCGTGGCGAGCATGGCGTCCGCGGCCTGCACGAGTCGCTGGCACCCATCACCGGGGCCGGGAGCGGGGCCCTGACCCAGTTGCTGGTAGGCCGCCTGAAGCGCGTCGTTCACGGCGGTGCGCTGAGGCTCGTGGTTCTTGAACCACGCCTGGACGGCGGGGTTGGTGCCCACGATGACGGCGGGCGGCGGCGGCGGCGCCGCGGCGGCGCTCGCACCCCATCCGACCCCGAGAAGCGCCAGCAGCAGTCCTCCGACGGCTCCCTTGTGCAATCTGCGCATCGTGATCTCCCGAGGGGGCGAAGGACAGTGCCGGAGAGTGTGTGCCTTCGCGGTCGCCGCCGGAACCCGTCGGCGCCTCCCGTCGGAGATAGTTTGTGGGGGTGTCGATCGGCCGGAAGGCAGGGCCCCGCGTCCGGCACTCGCGGGATCCGGCGGCCGCCCTCAGAGCAGCCGCGGGGCTGGGGACTGCCCGGCTGCGCGGGACCCCGCACAGGAACCCGGGTCCCGGCCTGCGCGTTACCGGTGCACCCAGTCGAGTAGCGGGCCCCCAGCCATCGGAGAGTCGGCGTGAGACGTCGCCTGGTGCTCACTGGCGGGTTCCTCGCCGCCGTCGTCGCCGTCACGGTGGTCGTCACGGACGTGACCCCACCGGCGCCGGAGCTGACTCCCGACCCGACATCATCGTGGCCGGGCTGGGGGTTCACCCACACGCAGTACAGCGCGGACGCCGGTGCGCCGGCGGCCACTCAGTCCGTCGAAGAGGCTCTGCGAGCTCAGCCCCTCGTCCAGGCTCAGGCCATCATGGGCTGGGGAGCCAACAATCCGGAACCGAGTCCCGGTCACTACGACTTCGTCAGCCTGGACAGCCGGATCGACCTGATCCGGAAATCCGGCGGCATACCGGTCCTCACCCTGTGCTGCGCACCCGACTGGATGAAAGGTGGAAAAGCGGGGAAGACGAACTGGGACCGCCTCGCCGGCGCACCGCTGCCCGAGCACTACGCCGATTTCGCGGCCTTGGCCGGAGTCATCGCGACCCGCTACCCGGATGTGCACTACTTCCTCGTGTGGAATGAACTCAAAGGCTTCTGGAACGAGGAGGCCAACACATGGGACGCCGCGGGCTACACCGACTTCTACAATCAGGTGTACGACGCGGTGAGGTCGGCGAGCCCCGGTGCGCGGATCGGTGGCCCGTATCTGCCGCTCAACGACACAGGTGACGGTGCGGTCGGCCCCGGGGACACGTCCTCGGCGGCGGGGCAGCCGGCAGCCGCCTTGCAGGGTGCCTGGGGCTCGGTCGATCCGCGGGTCCTGTCCGCCTTCGCGTACTGGCTGGCACACAAGCGGGGGGCCGACTTCGTCGTGGTCGACGGCGAGGCGTGGGCCCAGGACAAGACTGTCGACCCGTTCGCGGCCGTCCAGATGTTCTCCGCCGTGAACCGGTGGATCCAGCAGCGCACCGATCTGCCGATCTGGTGGGCGGAGTGGTATCTCGATCCGGCGGTCAAGCGGTGGCCTGCGGATCGGCAACTCGCCGCCTACACGGTTGCGATGATGGAACTCACCCGGAGCCGCACACACACAGCGCTGTACTGGAATCCCCGTCCGCAGGGCCCGTCCTGCGCCGCCTGCCTCTGGACCGACACCACGAAGGACGGCGGCGGGACACCGCTCGCATTGCTCACCGTGCTGCAGAATTTCGGCCGCTGGTTCCCTCCGGGCACCCCGTTGCGGCCCGTGCCCGCAGCCCCGGGAGTGCAGGTGCTCGCACAATCTCAGGTCGAGGTGGCGGTCAACACGACCGGCTCACCGCAGAGCCTGGCGGTCGACGGGCAGAGCATCACGCTGTCCCCGTACGAGATCCGGTGGATCACCGGGCCGTGAGCCGGACCGTGGCGCCGACCCGCGGGTCCCGCTGCTACTCGCCGCGACCGCCTGAAGCCTGGGACGAGTAGAGCACCCACCGCCGGTCCGGGCGGATGATGTGGCCGTCCCGCGACGGCCGTCCGCTACCGACCGGCCGGAGCCCCGGGACGTCGTCCCACACCTCGCGGTGCAGGGGGTTCACGTACAGGACGAGGAGCGGTCGCGGGTGCTCGCGCAGGGAGACGGCGATGGACTCCGCGACGTCGCGGGTAGTCCGAGCGCCGAAGGGGTTGTAGAGGTACACCAGCGTCGGCTCGAGAGGCACCCGATAGGTGCTGGCGTCGGCCTCGACGACCTCGATCGCCGTGCCTGTCCTGGTGTTCATCACCGCGGCGTTGGCCAGCGCGATCCCCGCCAGCCCGCTGTCCAACTCCACCCCCACCACCCGCCGGAAGCCGTGCAGTGCTGCCACCGCCAGCGTCCCCCCCTTGCCGCAACCGAGATCGACGAACGTGACGTCGGCGGGATCCATCGGCAGCGCGTCGAAGATCTGTCTCAGCTCGCGAACGGGCATGGGCTCGAAGTCGGTGTTGTCACCGTGCTGAGACCGCGCGATCGCCTCCCGACCGGCCACCCGCCAGCCTCGGGTGTCGAGGCCGTACTCCCGGTCGAACCCGTACTGGCGGACGAAGGACTCAACCCGGTACGCCTGCCGCGCGACGAGGCCGGCGACCACGGGCAGTACCTCGCGCAGACCGCCCTTGCGTTGCGCGTTCCGGACGTCGGCGAGGAAACGGCCGAGCCGCACAGCAATGGCCCTCAGGAAGTTCACTACAGGCTCCTCTCCGGCAGCCGCCATGGCGCGGCCGAGGACGTTGTGAATGGACGGAACCTGCGTGCGTGACCCGTCACGCCAGGACGGCGAAGCGCTCGAGAACCACCACGACCAGGCCGAAGGCGAGAGGGATAGCGACCAGGGTCAGCGGTGTGAGCCTCACCCGCCTGCCATCGGACGCCAGCAGGAACCGGAGTTCGCGGGCCAGAAGCACCCCGGCCAGCGCCACGAAGCAGACGATCCCCACCCCCGTCAGCGGCGTCCAGGAATCCACCCCGGTGCGTGACGGCGGCTGATCCCGCACCACGGTCTCCGGCGGAGAGGAGGCGAGCACGTACACCACCGCATCGGGGTTGGACATCAGCACCCGCAGTTCCGGATCGGCCGCCATGCGGGCCCGAAAGCGCTCTCCCCAACCGGGCGGGTATCCCTCGGCCAGCACCAATTCCGCCTCCTGGCTGCGGGTGGTGACGAGATACGTACTCGGCCCCAGAGCCCGCAGCTGGTCGACCACGGGACCGACCACATCGGGGTTCACGCCCACGGTGATCGGCGAGTAGGAGACGCGGTCGACGGCGCTGTACCCGTTGACGAAGGAGGCGGTGGGCAAGGTGGCCGGGTGCGCCGCCGGCCAGAGCACTCTCGTCGGTCCCGGGCTGTGGCCGACGACGTAGTCAATGGCGGCCACCTCCCCGGTCCGCACGTACTCGAAGGCCTCGTTCCCGAAGCGGGCCACGAGGAAGCCCTCGAGGACCAGCGGGACGCAGAGCACCGCGATCAGGGCGCCGACCACCCGGCGTTGCCAGGACCGACGCCCGCTGTCGTCGGGGAAGAACGCCATGGCGGCCAGGATGCAGACCCCGGGGAGTGAGAAGAGATAGACCCGCAGCGCGATCTCGCCGCCGTAGCTCTGCAGCCCGAAGCCGACGATCGGACACACCAGCAGGATCCAGGCGATGCGGTCGTCGAACCCCTTCAGTCGCCGACGCACGGCGCCGATCGCGGCCAGGCCCCAGGCCCCCATCGCGAGCGCCACCCGGACGTGCAGGACCATCAGGTGCTCTGCGCCGCTGTCAACGGCCCTTCCCTGCACGCTGCTCGACACGTTGGCACCGAGCTTGCCCACCCCGCCCAGCAGTTCGGTCAAGTGGCCCGACCAGTAGGCGACCGCCATGAAACTGAGCCAGCCCACGGCGATCACAGCCATCACGAGCGGCAACCCGCGGAGGACGCATCGCCCCACCAGGACCAGCCCCGCGCAGGTCCCGATCATCAGGAAGGGGGTCAGCTGGTGGCTCGCCGTCGTGAACGCGAAGATCACGAGGATGAGCACGAACAGGGTCACCCGCTCCCGGCGACCGATCGGTCGGGGTGGCAGCTCGCCTGGCCGGGCCGGGCGTAGCAACGACGAACCGGTACGCGCCGCCCAGGATCCGACACCGGACGTCCGGAGGCGAGTCAGCGGGGCGGGGCGGAACCACGTGATGAGCACCGCGACGACGACCAGATAGAAGAAGTAGGCCAGGTTCTGGGGCGAGAAATAGTCCTGGCCCACCCAGTTGAGAACGGCGAAGAGCCAGAGCGCGAGCCACTTCGCGCGCCAGACCGCGCGCAGGTTGCTCAGGATCAACGCGATCGGCAGCAGGTAGGCCAGGTTGCTGGCGACGGGTACGAGTCGAAGAACCCAGACGAGGTCGTGCCATGTGTGGGCATCGGTCAGCGAGGACACGAGCGCGAAGAAGCCCGGCCAGCTGAACCGTGCGTCGAGGAACGTTGCGGTGGAGCCCGTGAGGGAGATGTACTCGATGAAGCCCACGTGCGTCCAGGCCGTGGGGAAGCGAGGAAGGTTCTCCAGCAGCGCCGGAAGTCCGTGCAGGCAGAGGACCCACAGCACCACCTGGCCGCCGAGCAGGATCTTGTGGGCGCGGCGCAGGGCGATCGCGCCCAGGAAGGACAGCGCCATGATCCCGAGGCCGATCACCGAGGCGACCGGGAGGACCGAGACGAGCCCGAAACCGCTCATCTGCTGGAGATCGACCGACCGCAACGGGATGGCGTAGGTGGCCACGCCGATCCCGGTGCACAGCGCGACCAGGCCGGGTGGCGCCCAACGGGAGATCCTCCCGGCCGGCGAGCGGCGGGCGCCGCCGGCCGGCGGCGCGACGGCCGGGATACCGTCCGCCGCACGTCCGATCTCGGCGTCCGCCTCAGCCACAGGCGCGACCGCGAGGAGTGCCCTGTGGGTACCGGCACGTGTATCGGAGGGTCCGGGGCCCACCGCCATGGTCCGCAGCCGCGGGAGGACGACGACGGCCAGGACGGTCTCGTAGAGCAGGACGGCGATGCCCACCCGGGTCAGCGTCGACGGGACCGCGCCGGCGAAGGGGCCGTGCAGCCTGGTCGCGGCGAGGACCGCGCAGAGCATGAGGACGACACGGGCCACCTGGAGCCGTGCGATCCGGGCGCTGGCGTTCTGGGCGCGGAGGACCCCGACGTAGATCTCGGCGAGTGACGCCGGAAGCGCGGCCACGGCCAGCAACTGCAGCATGGGCGCGGCATCGACGTACCCGCGCCCCAGCAGCCGCAGACCGTACGGCGCAACGAGGGCAACGATGACCGCGGCCGGGAGCAGGAGACCGAAGGTCCGGATGATGGCGGCCCGGCAGTTGGCGCGCAGGCTCGACGGGTCGTAGACGCCCTCGACCGTCAGCGAGCTCGCCATGTTCATGCCCACGCCGGTCAGGACGCCGCCGATGGTCCAGGCGATGTAGAAGTACCCGAACGAGTACAGCGGCACGTTCACCGCCACCAGGACGGGCACCAGCTGGAAGGCCGTGAACATGCAGAGAGCGCCGACGTAGTCGCCGGCCACGAACCGGCCGACCTGCTTGCGGGTGGGGAGCGAGTTGGACGCGGAGGCGGCGCGGCCGCTCCTGGGAATGAGCCGGCCGAAGATCAGGGCGTTGACGGGCAGCAGCAGCACTGCCATGGGGATGACCCAGGACAGCCAGACCCCGTCCCGGGGATTCCTGGAGGCGAGGACTACCAGCAGGACGATCTTCGTGATCCCGAAGACGCCGTTCTCGACGGGTACCCAACCGGCCCGCCGGAGGCCGGTCAGCACCCCGTCCTGGAGGGTGAAGACAGCCGCGGCGATCACCGCCGCCACGAAGAACAGCCCGGTGGTGAAGCCCGCCAGATGGGAGTAGGACGGTCCCCAGAACGGCAGGGTGAGCAGGAAGAGGACCGCGAGGACGGCCACCACCACAACCGTGAGCAGGTAGGCGGTGAGCACGAACCTGCCCGCGCGCCGGCCACTCGGCCCGATGAACCGCGCGAGGGTGCCGTACAGGCTCAGCGCCACGAGCCCGCTCAGCAACGTCATCACCGAGATCGTCACCGACCCGCGGCCGACGTCGGACTCGCCGTAGGTCCGGGCCGCCAGGAGCCAGTAGCCGAGGCCGAGCACACCGGTCACGCCGCTGTTGAGGACCAGGCTGTAGGCATTCCGAGAGAAGGGTTCGGCGAGTTGCTGGCGCACCCTCCCCCCTGGACGGGGCCCGTCCGGCGGCGCGTTCCCCGTCGCCGGGACCACATCTCCGAGGTGGATGTCAGTCATTGCATCTGCGCCGGACGAGATGGTGACCATGCCTGACGACGGCGAATCCGTTGGTCAGCGTGTGGTCCACCAGGAACGCGCGGCGGATGCCATGGGCCCCGATGACCCGTTCGAAGGTGCGGATGCTCGTCGCGCGCCGGACGGTAAGCCGGGGCAGCGCCATCGGGTCCACGGGCGGCCGCGCGCAGGCGTTGGTGACCACGGCGCCGTACCGGTACCCGGTCGCGGCCGCGGTTGCACGGACCCGGCCAGTGCTGTACCCGTAGGGATAGGCGAGAGCTGCCACCGGCTGACCGATGACCTCCTCGAGCACGTCCTTGCTCTCGCGCAGTTCCCTCTCGAGCTCCGCGAGCCCGAGCTGATCGAGTGCGGGGTGGCTGCAGCTGTGGCCGCCGATCTCGATGCCGGAGGCGACGAGCTCCTTCAACTGCCGGGAACTCAACATCCTGCCGAGCGGACAGCCGGCGGCGGATTCCCCGGCATCGTCCAGCCAGTCCGTGGTGACGAACACCGTGGCGGTGAAGTGGTGGCGCCGCAGGACAGTCAGCGCAGCGCCGGAGAAGTCGGCGTACCCGTCGTCGAAGGTCAGGGCCACGGTCCGCTCCGGGACCTCGGCGCCCGAGGTGAGTCGGGCACCGACCTCGGAGAACGTCATCGTCGTGTAGTCGAGCTCGGCCAGTCGCTGCATCTGCCGGGCGAACATCGCGGGGCTGACCGAGAGCCGGCGGGTCGCACGGGTAGGTCTCTCGGCGATCGAGTGGTACATGAGTATCGGAAACGGGCGCTGTGTCATCCGTCCGCCGCCTTGCCCCGTCTCGGCGACCGGGACTGGACCGTGCCGACAACGTAGCCCGCGGTGGTCGCGCACAGCCCGACCGTGATGGCTCCGGCCCGGGCCAGACCGGCACGGTCGCCCCGTAGTGCCTGCCCGATCCCGGTCGTGACTCCCCGCCGCAGGGTCACGGCGGCGTATGTCCGCTCAGCCGAGAGGGCGTCGGCGGCGCCGACGCTGCGGCTCACGACGGCCTTCGAGAGTCCCTCCGCGTAGCACCGGGAGCGGAAGTACGAGAACCGTTCGCGGGCCGCCGGGGCACGATGCCAGATCACAGCCCGGTCCTCGAAGAGGAAGACGCCGTCCGGGCGCCGCTGCCGGACGCGGATGCAGAACTCCGTCTCCTCGCAGCCCAGCGGCCGGCGGCTCCTCGTGGACCGACCGAGCCCATTGACGAAGCCGCCCGCGACGTCGAAGGCCTCCCGGCGGAAGGAGGCATTCCCCCCGAGCAGATTGCGCACCACCCCCGGTTGCCGTCCCGTGAACGTGCAACCCACGACCCAGTCGAACTCCTCTGGGAACCAGCGGGGTCGGCCGGTCTCCCACCGGGGCAGCGTGAGGCCTCCCACGCCCATCACCTCGGGGTGCGTGTAGCCGGCTCCCAGCCAGTGCAGCCACTCGGCTTCGGCAACCGCGTCGTCGTCCAGGAAGGCGATGACACTTCCGTGCGCAAGCGCGACACCGGTGTTCTTCCCGCCCGACAGGCCACGCTCGTTGCGGTTCTCTGCCACGTGGACGTCCGGCAGTGCCGCGCACAGCCGCTCGTACAGCGGCCGGTTGTGATCGACGACCAGGATCACCTCGAGCGGGGCGACCCGCTGGTTCTCCACCGAATGAACCGCGGCCAGCACGTCGTCCCACCGCTCCTCGGTGTAGGCGCAGATGACAACGGAGATCCGTTGGTCCGACACCGGGACGTCGCGCGACGGCTCCGGACGGTCCGCGGGCGGTGGCGCGCCAGGCGGGTCGTTCCCAGTGACGGCGGTGCTCATCGGCTCACCTCGGTCCGTCCGATCCCCACGGCAGCCCGAGCGGGCGGCTCGACAGCAGGCCCGAGGGCCCTCGGCGTCCTCTGCGGGCTCACGACCGCTCCTCGGCCGACGATCGATCGGCGCGAACCCGCGCAGACCCGCAGCGCAGTCGTCCGTAGTTCACCAGAGCCCGGTCAGCCGCATGGAACAGCGCCGGGTGCTCGAGGACGACCTGCCGGATTCGGCGCACCGGCGCCCGCCGCACCCAGTGCAGAGCTGCGCCGGGTGAGGTCCGGCGCACCCGTCCCTCGGCAACGACCAGGTCATAGCTCTTGAGCCACTCCTTGTAGTCCTTGGCGCCCCGACCCATGTCGATGCAGGTGACTCCGGCGTCCGATGCCGCCCGCGCCATGTCCAGGTGCAGCAGCAGTCCCGGCGAGTAGGGGCGGAATCGGGTGTCGTACGCGGGAAACCACGTCGGGATGGTGCTCGACGAGCTCAATCCGAAGTGGGCGGCGATGATCTGGTCGCCCGCGTAGAGCACCGACATGCGGCCGGTACATCCCGGCGCCCGCGTCTCCAACATCGCGTCGAGCAACTCGATGATCCAGGGCTCGGCGAATCGGTCCGCCCGTCCGGTTCGCCGGTACTGCGCCGATTTCCAGCCCATCAGCCTCCGGAGCGCCTGGCGATCCTGGCCGTCGAAGGCGAATCGTGCCGGACCCACCTCCCGCTCGAGCCGCCGGCGTCTCCGGGGTAGGTCCCGGATCCGGGAGGAGGCACCACGTCGTTCGGCCAGGTAGGCGTCGAAGCCGCGGCTGAGGTCCATCATGGGAGACGGCACGCGATGCACCAGGTAGGGAGCAAACGGCTGCTGCCCCTCGACGAGGCAGTCGAACTCCCAGAAGCTCAGTCCGCAGGACCGGAGGAGCTGGTTCGGGTCCCAGTCGAGGCCGCGGGCGTGTATCACTCCCTGGCACTCGTTGAGGCCCGGCGCGACGGGCACCCCGTAACCGAGGCTGCGCCGCTCGAACGGGAAGAACCCGACGACGGCGTTGCCGTCCTCCAGGACCCCGACGCGTGTGGCGGGCCGGACCCTGCCGACGGCCAGCGTGAACTCCGGGGCCATGAACGGGTTGTCGAACCCGGCGCTCTGCTGGAAGCCGCGCCAGGCTGCGAGCTCCATCCCGCCCAGTTCGCTGGGCGGAACCACGGTGATCTTCACGTCACCCTCCGGCCGCCGGCGGCCGGGGGGACGTGATCCGTCGGGCCGGTGGCCGTACGGGGAGCAGAAGCTGCCGAGGGCCGCGCCAGGAGCCAGCCCGCCGCGCTGATGACGCCGACCGCCGTCGCTCCGCCAGAAATCGACCACCTGTGCAGAGCCAGCATCGCCTCAGCCACGACTCCGTCGACCACGATGCCGGCGGCCAGCAGGCAGGTCGCCCTGCCCAGAACACCGGCCCCCGGAAGGAGCGCCATGGCGGCCAGGGCAGGTCCGAGCAGCAGAAGGAACGCCGCAAAGCCCGTCCAGAGCGGGTGGTGGCCCGCGGCGATCGTCAGTCCAGCGGGCGGGCCCGCCGCGGCCATCGTCGCCGCGCCGAGTACGCGGCCCCATGAGGTCCTCACCGGCGGTCGTCAGATGGATTCGAGGTCTTCCTCCTGCACCGGCTCACGGCCGCCCAGCCGGGGACGGCACAGCGGAGGACCGTGCGGACGGCCGGTGAACCATCGACCGGACCTGCTGGACGGCGTGCCCGCTGAGACCCGAGTCATGTTCGCGCAGGACGGTTCGGAGTACCCGAATCCCGTCGCGGAAGGTATGCAGATTCGAATGCCCGAACCGCCGTGGCATCTCCAGGCTCGGCACCTCTGCGATGCGCAACCCGGACTTGAGGGCCGACACGACCATTTTCGCTTCGACCTCGAACCCCTGTGTCGACACACCCAGGTAATCCAGGTACCTGCGGTGGAAGGCGCAGAACCCGTAGCACAGGTCCGTGAGTCCGGCGTCGTAGAGACCGTTGACCAGATGCACGAGGCCCTTGTTGCCGAGCCGCCGTGTAGGGCTGATGTCGCGGGATCCGCCACCGCCGATGAAACGCGATCCCTTGACGAAGTCGTACCCGTTCTCCAAGAAGTGCAGATAGTGCGGGATCTCGCTCGGCGCCATGCTGCCGTCGGCATCGATCATGACGATGATATCCCCGCCGGCCGCGCGAAATCCCGTCCGCAGGGCCTCACCCTTGCCGATGTTCTCCTGCATGATCACCCGGACATCCGGGCGGCACGACAGTGCCGTCACGATGGTGGCGTCGGTGGACCGTCCGTCGACGATTATCACCTCGTCGACACAGTCGGGAATGCTTTCCAGGACCCAGGCGATATTGGGGGCCTCGTTCTTGGTGGGGATGATCAGGCTCACCATCGAGTGGGCGCGGGTCGTCGACGGGCCCACGGTGGCCCCGTTGGCGGCCTGACGGCTTATTGCGGCGTCGTGCACACGCCCTGACATGGCGTCATCCAGCACCGGCACGGCGAGATTGGGCAACGAGCGATCCTCGACCACCCGTCCCGGACTCGTTACTGAAGTGAACGACGCGCTCATCCGGAGGCCTCCGTGGCTCTGGCGTGATATTGACAGCAGCTCGCCGCTGCTCCTAGATGCTTGCTCCTGCTCCGGACTTCCGGGACGGCCGCCGTAGCCACGGTGCGCACCGACGGATCGGTTGCATCCGGTAAGAAACTGGCCGGCCGACCTGCCACCGCCACCTGCCACGCCTCCGACTGCACCGTTCAAAGGGATCACCAGGAGGCCTGGCGTGCACCCACGTCACCCCGTCCCCCTGGGGCTGCCACGTCGCCCGCCCCCGCTGGTTCAATCCACAGTCATCACGAGGTGGAAGCACCTGTTTGTCAGGTATCAATTGGGCGACCATGCGGCCTCGCATCAGCCACCGTCAAGCCCTTCGGCAGGCATTTGAAAAATTGTGCACAGTAAAACTCGTACGGTGACCCGAGCCGCCGGATGAGTAGACGACTCGCCGCTCAATCCAGCCCTGTAGCACTGGAGCAAGCACTGACCGCGCGTAATTATTGCGTGACGCCTGGCATCCTCGCACCTGCCGCCAGGCCGACCAGCCGGATCACACGCCGGGCCCGGCGATCGCGGGCCCGGAATAACCACCGCTGCGTGAAAGCCCACCAGGCGACCTGACCGAGGACCTTCACCGTCCTCCGGTGCCCCTGGACACGAAATCCCGGCACTGGTATGCAGCTCGAATGGGCGAGGATCTGCTCGATCTCTTTCATCGGAGAGTTCCGCCGAAACTACAACCCGTAACCGAACGTCTCTACCATGCGGCCAAAGCATCGTTCTTCGCCTCGCTCCGCGGGGATCTTCCGGCGCGGGCGCGCGCTCAGCTGCTGGGCGCCAGCCTCAGAATCCTCGCCAACCGACCCCCGCGACGGGACGTCGCCGTGGCGCTGCCCGGAGGGCGGGTCTTTCTCGGGGCGGAGTCCTACGAGATCGACGCGCTGACCCTCGGCTACATATGGGGCCAGCGCGCATTTCCCCTGGCGTGCCGGGGCCGCGTCGTCATCGACCTGGGCGCCCACAAGGGCTATTTCTCGGCATGGGCGCTGGCCCAGGGAGCGGCCCATGTCTATTCATACGAACCCCAGAGCACAAACTTCGGTGCCCTGGTGCGCGCACAGCTGGCGAGCAGGAGACCGGGAGCATGGTCGTGCGAACATGCGGCCGTCGGTCGTTCGAAGGGCGTAGCCCAGTTGTTCATCTCGAACGATTCATGGGCGCACTCGCTGCACGGCGACATGGTGGACGCGGTCTCCGTGGAGGAAGTGCCCATGGTGACGCTCCCGGACGTGATGCGCCGCGTGATCGAGGACCATCCCGGTGCCGACGTCGCGTTGAAGGTCAACGTCGAGGGCGCTGCGGGGGAGATCCTCTTTCCCGCGAGCGCCGAGGACCTGGCCCCGATCGTGCAGATTGATCTGGACCACGAGCCGGGCTCCCCCTACGCCATCGACAGCCTGCTGGGCCACTTGCAACACGCGGGCCTCGGCCAGGTTCGGTCGGTCCGGGAGAAGCTCTTCATGGTCGAGCGGTCCTCGGCCAGTGAACGTTCCGCGCCGCGCCTCGACGAGCGCGGCGCGTGGGGCGGCACCACGCCGGGGACCACCTCGGAGGATGTGACCCCGGCGACCGTCGTGCTGTCGGACCCCGAGCAGGCCGGACGATGACGCAGGCCTCGGGGCGACCGCCCCGGTCGGAGCGGGCGACCCAGCGCCGTCCGGATCCCTGCTCCCCCACACGTCGATCCGGCGACGCGACGCAGAGCCCCCACGGCGACGGCGTCGGCCTCGCGTTCCGTGTGACCGTGCCGCCGCGTCCGAATGTCCAACCCCTGGACGTGCTGGTCATCGGCGCTGGCCAGGCAGGTCTCGCGTTGGCCTGGCATCTGAAGCGGGCGGGCGCGCGGTTCCTCGTCATTGACGCGGGGTCCCGGGTCGGGGACGCCTGGCGGTCCCGGTGGGACTCGTTGCGGCTGTTCAGTGCCGCGGAATACGACTCGCTACCCGGCCTGCCGTTTCCCGCTCCCGCGGGCACTTACCCGACCAAGGACCTCGTGGCCGACTACCTGGAGGATTACGCGCGCAGCATGGGGCTGCCCGTTCTTCTTCGAATCCGCGTGACCCGGCTGCAGAAGTCTGCCGAGGGCTTCACCGCGGAATCGACCGGTGGCACGTTCATCGCCCGGCAGGTCGTCGTGGCCACCGGCGGTTACGCGTCACCCCATGTACCCCGTGACCTCGCCAGGGGACTGGGCCCCGAGGTGGTCCAGCTACACAGCGCGGAGTACAGGCGCGCGTCGGACCTGCCCGGCGGCCCGGTGCTCGTGGTGGGGGCGGGCAATTCGGGCGTTCAGATCGCCCAGGAGCTGGCCTCCTCCGGTCAGCGCGTGAGCCTCGCCGTCGGTGCACGGCCGTACATGGTTCCGCAGCGGCCGCTCGGGCGGGATCTGTTCTGGTGGCTCACGACGCTCGGCCTGGCAACCCGTCCGAGCGGCGACGGGCTACCTCGTCGGCCGGGTTTCCGCCGACTCGTCATGGATGGCACGTGGCGACGTCTGTCCGCCGCCCTTCCTCGTGCGCGCCGTCGCGCTGCCACCACGTCCGAGAGCCGCGTCGAGTTGGTCATCGGCACGACGTGGCATCGCCTGCATTCGAGCGGTGTGTCGCTCCGGCCGCGCGCCGTGACGGCCTCCGGCGCCACCTTCTACTTCGCCGACGGGAGCTCACTGTGCGTGTCCGCGGTCGTCTGGGCCACCGGCTTCCGCCCGGACTACTCATGGCTGGAGGTGCCCGGCGTCATCGTCGACAAGCAGGTCGTCCACGCCGAAGGACTCAGCCCCGTGCCCGGGCTGGCCTTCCTCGGCCTGCCCTGGCAACGGTCTCGCAGCTCGGCCTGGTTGGGTTTCGTCAGCGAGGACGCCGCCTGGCTCGCCGAGCGCCTGCATTGGGGGGTCCCCGTCCCCCGCAGAGCCTCTCCGCGGATCCGCACTTCCCGGCGTGTCCGCCGGGATCGGGGAGCGGGCGTGCGAAGCAACGCCGGGCCGAGCGACCGCGCATCAAGGGGTGACGGAGTGGACCTGCGCCTGTAGGGCGGCGAGTCGCTCGCGCTGGGGGACGACGACGTACTTCGGGTCCTTGGAGCTCGCCATGCCGGCCTCGAAGACACCCATCCGGGTCAGCACCGAGCCGGTGGCCAGCAGCGCACCGCCGAGCACCGAGCCGAGCCGCGTGCGGCCCGCGAGCGCGGTCAGCCCCGCCCCACCGAGGGTGGCCGCCTTCGCCGCCCGCAGCAGCGTCCCGGCCTTGCCCTCGTGGTAGGGCTCGCTGACGATGCCGTGCCCGTTCTCGACACGGTTGATCGCCGCCAGCTCGACCGCCACCCCGGTCAGCGCGACCTTCCGCGACGGACCGGCCTCGGCCACCGGCGTGAGCGCCATCGTGATGCCGCCGCCCGCGGCCATGGCCGACCCGGCGAAGACGAACGGCAGCTCCTCGTGCGCCTCGTGCCAGCTCGGGACGGCGGTGTTCGCGATCAGCACCGCGGTGTAGGTGGCCATCGGCCCACCGAAGAGCGCGGCCCCGACGGCGCCGAGCTTGCGCAGCCCCTGGATCGCGGCCAGCTTCGGCAGCACCGGCACCGTGCGCGCCACCGGGCCCAGACGCAGGATGCGCACGGCGGCGGTGGCGGCGGTCAGCGCGCTGAACGGCGAGAGGATGTACGAGCCGATCGACAGCGGCGAGGTCGGCTTGAACACCCGCAGCATGTGCAGGAACCGCTCGGGCCGGCCGAGGTCGTCGATCAGCAGCACCACCGACGCAAGCGCGCCGGCCGCCGCCGTGTACTCGGCGTTCCGGGCCAGCTTCGGGCGCCCGGTGAACTCCGCGAGCGCGCCGATGACCGACGACGTCCCGGCCGCACCACCGAGGAAGAAGTACAGCGGGACCTCGGGGTTCTTCCACGTCGGCGACTTGATGATCGGCCGCCCGTAGTACGAGGTGAACTCGGCGTCGGGCACCATCGCGGCCTCGCGGTTGCCGCCGCCCCAGCCGCCACCGCCCTTGCGGCGCCGCCTGCGCCGGGTCAGGTCCTCGCCGCCGGCCCGGTGCCAGCCACCACCCGGCGTCGCCACTCCCCCGGTCACACCGACCCTCCCCGCAACCAGAATGGCCATTCTGGTCGGATGACGGGCCGGGTCACCGACGCCGTCCCACGAACGCCGAGGCCACGGCGCCCACGATCAGGGCCGCACCGGCGGCGGCCGCTCTCCACATCGACGGCAGGTCGCGCGTCGTGACCACCGGGTCCGGCGGCAGTCCGTAGACCTCCGGCTCGTCGAGCAGCAGGAAGAACGCCCCCGCGCCGCCGACACCGTCGTTCTCGTCGCGGCCGTAGAGCCGTGCCGTCTCGACGCCCTGACCCTTCAGCGTCTCCAGCCGGGCGTCGGCGCGCGCCTGCAGCTCGTCGAGGTTGCCGAACTGGATCGACTCGGTCGGGCACGCGGTCGCGCACGCCGGCATCAGCCCGTCGGTGAGCCGGTCGTAGCACAGCGTGCACTTGAAGACCCGGCCGTCGTCCTTGCGCTGGTCGATGACGCCGTACGGGCAGGCGGGCACGCAGTAGCCGCAGCCGTTGCAGATGTCGCCCTGGACGACGACCGTGCCGAACTCGGTCCGGAACAGCGCCCCGGTCGGGCAGACGTCGAGGCAGCCGGCGTGCGTGCAGTGCTTGCAGACGTCCGACGACATCAGCCAGCGGATCTGCTTGTCCGCGCCGCTCTGACCGGTCTGGGGGTCGTACTCGGAGAGGGCCTCGGCGTTGAGCACGCTGGTCTGCGCGGTGACCAGGCTGTCGGCCTGGCCGTTGGTGATCGGGTCGGCCGGGAGGCCGGTGTCCTGCCGGTCGTCGCCGGGCCGGCGATGAGTCGGCATCGGCAGATCCACGGCGCGGCTCTGCTCGATGAAGGCCACGTGCCGCCAGGTGTTGGCCGACAGCATGCCGGTGTTGTCGTAGGACATCCCCGACAGGCCGATCTTGTCCCGCACGCCGTGCGAATCGTCCATCGGGAGCGAGTTCCACTCCTTGCAGGCGACCTCACAGGCCTTGCAGCCGATGCATACCGACGTGTCGGTGAAGAACCCGACCCGCGCAGGGTGGTCGTCGGCGTAGCCGGACTCGGCCTGCACGTCGGGCAGCGGACCGTAGAGCCGGTTGTCGGGATCCCGGCCGGTGAAGGCCGGGCTCGCCGAGCTGACCGTCGTCATGCCGGTCTCCTCTCCGTCCGGACCCTCACGAGCCGGTCTCCTGCGCGCCGGTGGAGTCCTCGACCGGCGCACGCCCGTTGACCCCGACCTTCCCGGACTCGACCCCGGCCCGACGGCGGTAGGACTCCACGAACTCCAGCAGCGCCGGACCCCGTGGCCGCGGACCGGGCTGGATGTCGCAGGTGGCGGCCTTGGACTCCTGGATGTGGGTGTTCGGGTCCAGCACGACGCCGAGCAGGTCGTTGGCCGAGTCGCCGGTCGAGATGCCGGCGTACGCCCAGTGGTACGGCAGGCCGATCTGGTGGACCACGGTGCCGTCGCGCAGCCTGATGGGCCGGATCCGCTCGGTGACCAGCACCTTCGCCTCGATCGCCGTCCTGGCGCTGACCAGCGTCGCGAACTCGCCGTGGGTCAGCCCGCGCAGGCGGGCCAGCTCCGGGCTGACCTCCACGAAGAACTCCGGCTGCAGTTCGGCGAGGTAGGGCAGCGTCCGGCTCATGGCGCCGGCCGTGTGGTGCTCGGTGAGCCGGTAGGTGGTGACGGCGAACGGGTAGATCTCGCTGCGCGGGGGGTTGCCCCGGTTCCACGGCCCCTGGATCTGCTCGAGGGCCGGGTTGGACTGCTGCTTGTAGAACGCGTTCTGGACCGGCGACTCGGCCGGCTCGTAGTGCGTGGGCAGCGGGCCGTCGACCAGGCCGGACGGCGCGAACAGCCAGGCCTTCCCGTCGCCCTGCATGATGAACGGGTCGGTGCCGGCGATGGCGTCCTGCGCCTTGGCGCCGTCCGGCGGCACGTAGTCGGGCCGCTTCTGCGCCTCGAAGTCGGGGACGTCGACGCCGGTCCACTTCCCGGCCTCGTCGTCCCACCACACGTACTTCTTGCGCTCGCTCCACGGCCGGCCCGACGGGTCGGCCGAGGCGCGGTTGTAGAGCAGCCGCCGGTTCATCGGCCATGCCCAGCCCCACTCGAGGGCCACCGGGCCCTGCTCGCGCTGCGGCTTGCGCCGCGCGGCCTGGTTGACCCCGTCGGCGTAGACGCCGCAGTAGATCCAGGTGCCACCGCTGGTCGACCCGTCGTCCTTCATCTGCATGTAGGTCGACAGCGGCTTCCCGTCGGGACCGAACCCGTTGATCTCCTGCAGCACCGCCCCGGCGCTCGGCTCCATGGAGGGCCCGTGCGTCGGGTAGTCCCACGTGAGGTCCAACAGCGGACGGTCCCGTGGATCCGTGGAGTGCGCCAGCTTCTGCCGCAGGATCCGGCCGAGGTGGAAGTAGAACCAGAGGTCGCTGCGGGCGTCCTGTGGCGGCTCGATCGCCTTGTGCCGCCACTGCAGCATCCGCTGGGTCTGGGTGAACGTGCCCTCCTTCTCCACGTGGGAGGCGGCGGGCATGAAGAAGACCTCGCTGCCGATCGTCTCCGGGGCGAGTTCCCCGGTCTCGATCTCCGGGGCCTGCTTCCAGAAGGTGGCGGACTCGATCATCTGCAGGTCGCGGACGACGAGCCAGTCGAGGTTGGCCAGCCCGAACCGGTTCATCCGGCTGTTCGGGTGCCCGACCGCCGGGTTCTCGCCCACCAGGAAGTAGCCGTGGACCTTCCCCTCGATCATGTCGGCGACCGAGCGGTAGGAGCTGTGGTCGCCGTTGATCTTCGGGACGTAGTCGAAGCAGAAGTCGTTCACCGGCTGCGCGGCGTCGCCCCACCAGGCCTTCAGCAGGCTCACGGTGTACGCCCGCTTGTTGCCCCAGAAGCCGGCCTTGCCGGCGGCGTCGGCGACGTACTCGTCGAGCGTCTGGTGCTGGTTGGCGTGCGGCATGGGCAGGTAGCCCGGCAGCAGGTTGAACAGCGTCGGGACGTCGGTCGAGCCCTGGATGCTGGCGTGCCCCCGCAGCGCCATGATCCCGCCCCCGGGGCGGCCGATGTTGCCCAGCAGCGTCTGCAGGATCGACGCCGTCCGGATGTACTGGGCCCCGACGCTGTGCTGCGTCCAGCCCACCGAGTACACCCACGCCGTCGTCCGGTCCCGGCCGCTGTTCGCCGTCACCCACCGGGCGACCTGCTCGAACACCTCCGGCTCGATGCCGCAGACCTCGGCCACCATCTCGGGGGTGTAGCGGGCGTAGTGCCTCGTGAGGATCTGGAAGACCGTCCGCGGGTCCTGCAGCGTCTCGTCGCGCCTGGGCTTCGCCGGGATCGGCGGGCCACCGCTGCCGGCGGCCTGGGCGCGGTCGGCCGAGCGCACCGCCGGGTCCTGCTCGGACTGCTTCTGCTCGGCCGCCTTCGCCGGGTCGTCCGAGCCGGAGTGCGGCTCCTCCTGCGGCTCGTACTGCCAGGTCGCCTCGTCGTAGTGCCGCGTCTCCGGGTCGTAGCCGGAGAACAGGCCGTCGAGGTCCTCGGCGTCGACGAAGTCCTCGTTCACCAGGGCGGCGGCGTTGGTGTACGCCAGCACGTACTCCTTGAACCACAGGTCGTTGTCGAGGACGTACTTGATCAGGCCGCCGAGGAAGGCGATGTCACTGCCGACGCGGAGGGGCACGTGCAGATCGGCGATCGCGCTGGTGCGCGTGAACCGCGGGTCGATGTGCACGATCTTGGCGCCGCGAGCCTTGGCCTCCGACACCCATTGGAAGCCCACCGGATGGCACTCGGCCATGTTGGAACCCTCGATGACGATGCAGTCGGAGTTCGCCAGGTCTTCCAGGAAGTTGGTGGCGCCACCACGGCCGAACGAGGCTCCCAGACCGGGAACCGTGGCGGAGTGCTATATGCGCGCCTGGTTCTCGATCTGGATGGCGCCCATGGCGCTGTAGAGCTTCTTCATGAGGTAGTTCTCCTCGTTGTCGAGGGTCGCCCCTCCGAGGCTCGCTATCCCCATGGTCCGGTTGACCCGCTTGCCCTTGTCCTCGACCTGCCAGCCCTTGCGGCGCGCATCGAGGACCCGGTCGGCGATCATGTCCATCGCCGTGTCGAGGTCGAGGTCCTCCCACTCCGTCGCGTACGGACGGCGGTACTTGACCGTGGTGACCCGGGTCGAGCTGGTGACGAGCTGCTTGCTGGCACTGCCCTTCGGGCACAGCCGGCCCCGGCTGATCGGCGAATCCGGGTCGCCCTCGATCTGGACGACCTTCTCGTCCTTCACGAACACCCGCTGGCCACAGCCCACGGCGCAGTAGGGGCAGACGCTCTGCACCACGCGGTCGGCGTCGGCCGTGTGGCTCACCAGATTCTCGGTGGCCTTGCTGCGGGCGGCCACGCCACGGCCCAGGGGGTCGGCACCGGTCAGTTGCCGGAACACCGGCCACGAATCCAGCCAGGTCTTCACCTACGGCACTCTGCCACCGCGAGACGGAACCGGCACGTCACGGCCCCCAGGGACGTCGCGGAGGCGCACAGCGCCCCGGCCACCGCGATCCCGGCTGTCGTCAGGCGGTGAGTTCCTCCCAGGACGCGGACTCCTCGACCTCGTGCTCCCAGTGCCGCCGGACGCTGCGCACCAGGAGCACCGCCACGACCAGCACGACGACCGGCACCGCGATCGCAGCGACCACGGAGACGAGCGAGGCCATGACGGCCAGCACGACCGTCTCCACCAGCACGATCAGCGCAAGCAGCCCGACGATCGCCCACGCCCAGCCCGGTCCGTTCCTGCGCCGCACCACCATCCGTGCAGCGTGACCGGCGATCCGCCTTCCGGCTAGGGGGCCTCATCCCTCCGGGCAGCCCGCGGTCGCGCGCCTCCGCACAGCCGGCCGGGGTTCGGACCCGGCCCTGTCCCCCGGACGGGTGACGATCCGGGCACAGCGGCTGCAGCCCGCCGGGGTTCCACCCGAAGAGATGCAGGTGACGACCGCTGCCGCCTTCGGGCGCTCGTCGGCCGCGCCCTCGGGGTGGCGGCCACCGAGCCGACGCCGCAGCCTGCCCGTCGGCGTCGTCGTGCTCGCCTTCGCCACGCTGGCACTCGTGATGCCCCACGCGGGAACGGCCGCCACGGTCGTCCTCGACGTCGGCTGCGTCGCCGCCACCGCACTGCTCCTGGTGGTCAGGGCTCCGCGGACCTCGTCCCCCACCGGCTGGCGGCTGTTCGCCGCCTCCCTCGTCCTCTCGGGTGCCGGCGCCGCCGTGGCGATAGCGGTGACCGGAGTTCCCGCCAGCCACACGCTCGGCAGCATCCCCGGCCACGTGATCAGCGTCGTCGCGATCGCCGCGATGTGCCGGCGCGGGTGCTGGCGCACCAGCCGCGCGCACCTGATCACGCTGGGCGCGCTCTTCCTGGTCGGCATATTCCTGACTCTGCACGTGGCGATGCACTTCGTCCCGGTCGGGCTCCGGGAATCGGTGCTGCTGGACGTCGCCGCGGACACCGTCCCGGCGGTCGCATCCCTGGCCACCGCGGCCGCGCTGCTGTTCGCGGCCGGCAGCGGGCCGGACTGCCGGGCGGTCGCCGTCCGGATGCTCGGCGCGCAGGCCCTCTCGGCCGGGGCGGGCTTCGCCTCGCTCGTCGCCTGGGCCAGCGGTTCCTCCGCCGCGCGGCACGCGGTCTCACCCCTCGTCCTGGCCTCACTCGCAGTCCTCGCTCTCGCCTGCCTGCGGGACCGGCCGGCCGGCGAGACGCCCCCGCCCGAGCACCCCGGTCACGGCGCCGCCACGGACCTGCTCCCGCATGGCATGGCGCTCGTCGCCGGCGGCCTGCTGCTGGTGCGCAGCACGCTGACCGGCGGCTTCGGCGCGGACGACGGAATCCTGGCCCTGCTGATGCTCGTCGCGCTCGTCGCCCACCAGGCGGTCATGTGGAGGACGCAGCGCGCCCTGACCCGCGACCTGCAGCGCAGCGAGTCCTTCTTCCGCACGCTGGTGAAGAGCAGCGTCGACCCCGTCGTCATCCTCGACGACCAGCTCGAGCTGACGTTCGCCTCGCCCAGCCTGTGGGATCTCCTGGGCGTCGACCCGGCCGCCGCCGTGGGCCGCTCCCTCGGCGCCGTGATCCACCCCGACGACGCACCCCTCCTCATCTCCGCGATGAGCCAGCGGCGCGGCAGCGAGGCAACCATCCGTACGGCGCGGTTGCGGCACGCCGACGGCGGCTGGCGGCTGATCCAGGCCAGCGTCCGCGACCTGCGCGACGACCCGGACGTCGGCGCCCTCGTCGCGTACTGCCGCGACGTCACGCCGACGACACCCGTCCGGGGCGTCGACCCGGAGCTGCTCGAACTCTCCCTCACCGATCCGGTCACCGGCCTGCCCAACCGCGCCGCGCTGGTCCGCCGGCTCGGCGCCGTCCAGCGCGGCGCCGGCTCCGCCCGGCCGGCCGCCCTGGCAGTCATCGGGGTCACCGGACTGGACGAGGCGGAGGCGCTCGCCCCGGGTGGCGACCACGCCGTCCTGCGCGCCCTCACCTCACGGCTGACCCGCGCGCTGCGCGGCGAGGACTGGCTCGCCCGAGGCAAGGACGGCGACTTCGTCGTCCTCGTCGACGGCTCCATCGCCGACGCCGAGGTCGTGGCCTCCCGCCTCGTGGCCAACGTCG
>JAODNJ010000528.1 GCA_025465155.1 Frankiales bacterium | reverse complement strand
GCGGGCCACCTCATCGCGGGTCATCCCCTCCCAGCAGCCCAGGCCCTGTTCGCGAAGCCGCGGATCAAGGCGCACAGGCACGCCGAGAATCTCCGTCAGCGCGGTTGCCGTCTCGGCTGCCCGGGTGAGGTCGCTGGAGACGACGACGGTGCTCGCCGGCCCGAGCGCGGCGGCCAGCAGCTGGGGGGCTATCCGGCTGGCCTGCGCGCGCCCCTCGTCGTCCAGCGGTGGATCCAGCTGGCCCTGGAACCGGCCGGTGGCATTCCACTCGGTGCGCCCGTGCCGCCAGATGAGCAGCCGGGGAACGGGCAGATCGGTCGGCGCCGGGAAGGTCACCGGGAAGAAGACCCCGGGCCCGGGCCGGGGTCACCCGCCGGAGCGCGCTGGTCGACGAACGGAATGGTCGGGCAGTCCTTCCACAACCGCTCGAGGGCGTAGTAGGCCCGCTCCTCGGCGTGCTGGACGTGCACCACCACGTCCACGAAGTCGAGCAGCACCCAGCGCGCCTCGGCGACGCCCTCGCGGCGGACCGGCTTGATGCCGTGCTCACGCAGCCGCTCCTCCACCTCGTCCACGATGGACTGGACCTGACGCTCGTTCGGGGCGGACGCCAGGACGAAGGCATCGGTGATGGCCAGCCGGTCGCTCACGTCGACGATGGACACGTCGGTGGCGAGCTTGTCGGCCGCGGCCTGAGCGGCGAGCAGCGCCGTCTCACGGGCCTCGACGGAGGCGGTCATCGCGGGACCTCCCGGAGGTCGGGTAAGGGGGGCTGGAGGGACGGGATCTCGGCCCCGGAGCCGTGCTCGTCCTCAACGGAGGCGGGCCGCGCCGTGCGGTCGCCCGTGCGGTAGAGGCCGCGCTTCTCGATGTACTGGACGACACCGTCAGGAACGAGGTACCAGACCGGCATGCCCCGGACGACCCGGTCGCGGCAGTCGGTCGAGCTGATGGCCAGCGCGGGGACCTCGACCAGGCTGACGACTCCCTCGGGAAGGTGACCGTCGCCCAGCGTGAAGCCCGGTCGGGTGACCCCGATGAAGTGCGCGAGCTCGAAGAACCGGTCGCTGTCGCGCCAGTCGAGGATCTGGGACAGCGCGTCGGCGCCGGTGATGAAGAAGAGCTCGGCGTCCGGCCGCTGCTGCTTCAGATCGGCGAGCGTGTCGATCGTGTACGTCGGACCGCCGCGGTCGATGTCGACGCGGCTCACCGAGAACCTCGGGTTGGAGGCGGTGGCGATGACGGTCATGAGGTAGCGGTCCTCGGCGGGGCTGACCTCGCGGGTGGTCTTCTGCCAGGGCTGACCGGTCGGAACGAAGACGACCTCGTCGAGACCGAACAGGCCAGCGACCTCGCTGGCCGCCACGAGGTGGCCGTGGTGGATGGGATCGAACGTCCCGCCCATCACTCCGATCCGGCCGCCAGACACCCGCCGAGCCTATCCGGGCCGACCGGGACCGGCCCCGTCAGGACCGGTCCCGGCCTGCGAGGGCCGGGCATCGCAGCGTTGCCACCTGACGCGGCCGGCCCCGACCGGCTCCCCCGTGTCGCCGGTCACCGTCCGTCCGGTCCGAGTCCCGTGGGGCGGGATCGGCTGGCCGGGCGGCCGGGGTGGACGCTGTGCGATGTCCGCACTGACAAACGGGCCACCCGCCGAGGGGTTACGGCTTCGTCCGGGATGCGGACGTGACCCGCATCGCCCAGGTCGGCTCGACGACACGTCGACATCACGAGGACGCGCCACGTCGGGGGGCGAGTACGGCACGGCGGCACGAGCAGGCAGCGCCGACGACGGCTTTCAGAGGGTGGTGATGAAGTCGGCCAGTTGCGCCGCATTGCGGCACTCCACCATGTCGATGACCTCGCCGTAGCGGTCGGCGGCCGAGTCCCCAGTGCCCCACTGGCGTCGTGGCTCCGGGTTGAGCCAGTGCGCCGAGCGGGAGCGACGGACCATGTCCGCGAGCACAGGCAGGCCCGGCCGGCGGTAGTTGGTGCGGCCGTCACCGAGGACGAGCAGAGACGTCTTGGGCCCGACCGCCGCGGGCCACCGGTCGGCGAAGACCTCGAAGGCATTGCCGTAGTCGCTGTGCCCGTCGAAGGCGACGACGTCGGCCTCGCGCCCGATCCGGGTCACCGCGTCGGCCACATCGGCGCCCGGCCGGAAGAAGCGGGTCACCTCGTCCATCGAGTCGACGAACGCGAACGCCCGGACGCCGGTGAAATGCTCCCGGAGCGCCTGCGTCAGCATCAGCGTGAAGTGGCTGAACCCTGCCACCGATCCGCTGACGTCGCACAGCACCACCAGTTCGGGCTTGTGCACCGCGCGCGGCCGGTGGTGGGTGACCACGGGCACGCCGCCGGTCGCCAACGAGGCACGCACGGTCTTGCGGAAGTCCAGCCGGCCCTGGCGGCCCATGCGGCGCCGCGCCGACAGCCGCACCGCCAGTCGGCGGGCCACAGGTGCCACCGTCCGCCGGAGTTCGGCGAGATCGCTCTGCTGGGCCCGGAGGAAGTCCACCTGATCGGCGAGCGGCTTCAGCGCGCTCCGGGCCACCTTCTCGCGGCCCTTCTCCGCCGCGGTGCGCCGGCGCACCTCGGCCTCCACCGCATCCCGGAAGGCGGCCAACCGCTCCTTCACCGCTTGCCGCGCCACCTGCTCGGCCAGCCCTCCCCGCTCGCTGCCGCCCAGCAAGCCGGCCAGCAGTTGCGAGACCAGGGTGTCCGGCGACAGGGCCCGCATCACCCGGTAGCCGAAGAACGACTGCCCTGACGGCGACGACTGGCCCTGGCCCAGCAGCGCCACCGCGTGCCGGGCGAACCGTCGGAGCGCCTCGTCGTCGCCCTCGAGCAGCAGCCGGAGCAGCTCGGCGCGCAGAAGCTCGGCGACCTCGGCGGCGTCGCCACCGGGGACGTCCAGCGTCGACTCGGCTGCCCCGCCGTCCGGGTCGCCGTCCCCCTCGTCGGAGCCCTCCACCTCCCGGCGGTCCCCCAGCGGCCACCACAGGTCGAAGAGCACGTCGTACGCGGGCCGCTGCGCGGCCCGCTGCAACAGGACGGCGGCCAACCCGTGCCGCAGCTGCTCGCGGTCGAGCAGGTCCACCACAGTGAGGATCTCGGCCGCATCCACAGCCTGACTGATGCCGACCGGTATGCCGGCCTGCCGCACGGCCCGCACGAAACCGTCGAGGTGCCCGACCAGTCCCCCCGGCTCGACGGCCGGAACCGGGGCACCCATCAGTTCAGCCGCAGTTCGGCGGCGGCCCGCTCCTGGTCGCTGGCGTGCTTGAGCACGACGCCCAGCGTCGACCTCACCGCCGCCTCGTCGAGGGTGTCGAGGCCCAGCTCGAGCAGGGTCTGCGCCCAGTCCAGCGTCTCCGAGATCGACGGCGACTTCTTGAGCTCCAGCGCACGAAGCGCCCGGACGGTCCGGACCAGCTGCTCCGCGAGGCCAGGGGCCAGGTCGGGCACCCGCGAGAGCACGATCTCCCGTTCCCGTTCGGCGCTCGGGTAGTCCAGCGCCAGGTACAGACAGCGCCGCTTGAGCGCCTCCGACAGCTCGCGGGTGGCGTTCGAGGTGAGCACCACGGTCGGCCGGCGGATCGCCCGGATCGTGCCGAGCTCGGGGATCGTCACCTGGAAATCCGACAGCACCTCGAGCAGCAGGCCCTCGACCTCGACGTCGGCCTTGTCGGTCTCGTCGATGAGCAGCACGGTGGGCTCGGTCCGCCTGATCGCTGTCAGCAGCGGCCGGGAGAGCAGGAACTCCTCACCGAAGATGTCGTCGTGGACCGTGTCCCAGTCCGCCCCGCCGTCCCCCTGAGCCGCCTGGATCCGCAGCAGCTGCTTCTTGTAGTTCCACTCGTACAGCGCCCGCGCCTCGTCGAGGCCCTCGTAGCACTGCAGCCGGATCAGCTCCGACCCGGTCGCCGCGGCCAGCGCCTTGGCCAGCTCCGTCTTCCCGGTGCCGGCCGGTCCCTCCACCAGCAGCGGCTTGCCGAGCCGATCGGCCAGGAAGACGGTCGTCGCGATCTGCGGGTCGGTCAGGTAGCCCGCCGTCGACAGCCGCTTGCCGACGTCCGCGACAGAGGAGAACTGCGGGGACTGCGAGCGGGGCATGCGGCTCCTCGTCTGGGGCGGCGGGGTGGGTGCGAGCTGGCCGGGGCGGGATCAGCGGGTGTGGCCCGCACCCGTCACGATGTACGTGGTCGAGGTCAGCTCCGGCAGGCCGAGCGGTCCTCGGGCGTGCAGCTTCTGGGTCGAGATGCCGATCTCCGCCCCGAACCCGAACTCCCCGCCGTCGGTGAACCGGGTGGAGGCGTTGACCAGGACGGCGGCCGCGTCCACCCCGGCGGTGAACTGCGCGATCGCGGTCGCGCTGTCGGAGACGATGGCCTCGCTGTGCCCGCTCCCCCAGCGCGCGATGTGGTCCAGCGCGGCGGGCAGGTCGTCGACGACCCGAACGGCCATGTCCATCGACAGGTACTCGGTCGCCCAGTCCTCGTCGGTCGCGGGGACGACGGCGGGATGGGCGTCCCGCGCGGCGTCGTCACCGTGCAGCGTCACTCCGGCCTGGGCCAGCGCGGACAGCAGCCGCGGCAGGAACGGGACGTCGCGGTGCACCAGCAGCGTCTCGGCCGCGTTGCAGACGCTCACCCGGTGCGTCTTGGCGTTGAGCACGATTGCCTCCGCCATCGAGGCGTCGGCCGAGGCGTCCACGTAGACGTGGCAGTTGCCGACGCCGGTCTCGATCACCGGCACGGTCGCCTCCCGGACCACCCGCTCGATCAGCGACGCACCGCCGCGCGGGATCACGACGTCGACCAGCCCGCGGGCGGAGAGCAACTCCCCCACGGACGCCCGGTCGGCCGGGAGCAGTTCGACCGAGCCCTCCGGAAGGCCGCCCTTCTGCGCCGCCTCGGTGAGAACGGCGACCAGCGCGGTGTTCGTCCGGTGCGCCGACGCCGAGCCGCGCAGCAGCGCCGCGTTGCCGCTCTTCAGGCACAGCCCCGCGGCGTCGACCGTCACGTTCGGCCGCGCCTCGTACACGATCCCGACCACGCCCAGCGGCACGCGGACCTGCCGGAGCTGCAGTCCGTTGGGCAGTGTGGACCCGCGGACGACGTCGCCGACCGGGTCGGGCAGCGCGATCAGCAGGCGCAGCGCGTCGGCCACGCCGGCCACGCGCCCGGCGTCCAGGCGCAGCCGGTCGAGGGTCGCCTCGGGAGTCCCGCCGGCCCGCGCCGCGTCGACGTCCTGGGCGTTGGCGGTGAGGATCTCGTCCACCCGCTCGAGCAACGCGTCGGCCATTGCCGCCAGCGCGGCGTTCTTCACATCGGTGGGCAGCGTGCGGAGCACGCGGGCAGCCGCCCGCGCACGCAGCGCGGCGGCGCCGATCAGCGGCAGCGCGGCGGCGTCGGACACGCTGGTGAGGGTACCCGGGACGGTCGCCCCGCCCGGGATCCAGGAGTCAAGAGCTCACGAGATCAGCGGAGGCGCAGCGCGCGCAGGGCCGCCCTTCGAGGCTCGCCCGTGAGGCGGTCGAGGAAGACCCTCCCGTCGAGGTGGTCGACCTCGTGCTGCAGGCAGCGGGCCATCAGCCCGGAGCCCTCGAGCCGGAGCGGCCTGCCGTTGACGTCGAACCCCTCCGCGACGGCGTGCATCGACCGCACCGTCGGCGCGTAGAGCCCCGGCACGGACAGGCAGCCCTCGTCGTCGTCCTGGATCTCCTCGGACAGCTCGGTGATCACCGGGTTCACCATGTGCCCGATCTCGCCGTCGACGTTGTACGAGAAGACCCGCAGACCGACGCCGATCTGGGGCGCGGCCAGCCCGGCGCGTCCCGGGTGGTCGACGGTCTCCTCCAGGTCACGCACGAGGGCGGCGAGGTCACGGTCGAAGGCGCGCACCGGGTCGGCGGGCGTGCGGAGCACGGGGTCGCCGAGCTCGCGGATGGGCCGGATCGTCACGTCTGGCAGTCTCTCAGCCGAGCGACGGGCGGCGGACCAGCACCATCTCGTCGCGGTGCACGACCTCCCGGCGGTGCTCGGGCGCGAGGTCCCCCGTCTTGCGGCCGAGCAGTGAGGGCATCTCCCGCGCGTCGTACGCCACCAGGCCGCGGGCGACGACGACGCCGTCCGGGCCCACCAGCTCCACCGGGTCGTCGGCCAGGAACTCCCCCACGACGCCGGTGACGCCCGCCGCCAGCAGCGAGGCATGCCGCTCGCGGACGGCCTGGACCGCGCCTGCGTCGAGCACCAGCCGGCCGCGCGGCCGGGTGGCGAAGCGCAGCCAGAACTGCCGCGCGCGGGGACGGGGGGCCATGACGGCGAAGAAGGTGCCCACCGACTTCCCGGCGAGCGCGTCGGCCGCGCGGTCGGCCGAGGTCACCACGACCGGCACGCCGGCGTGCGCCGCGATCAACGCCGCCTCCACCTTGGTGGCCATCCCCCCGGTACCGACCCCGTTGCGCCGCGCGGTGCCGAGCACGACGGCGTCCAGCTCGGCCGGATCGCGGACGGTCTCGATCAGCTGCGCCGGCCCCTTCCTCGGGTCGCCGTCGTACACACCCTCGACGTCGGAGAGCAGGAGCAGCGCGTCGGCCTGGGCCACATGGGCGACCAGGGCGGCCAGCCGGTCGTTGTCCCCGAACCGGATCTCCTCGGTCGCCACCGTGTCGTTCTCGTTCACGATCGGCAGCGCACCCAGAGCCAGCAACCGCTCCAGCGTCCGCTCGGCGTTGAGGTAGTGGCTGCGCCTGGTGAGGTCGTCGGCGGTCAGCAGCACCTGGCCGACGGTCAGCCCGTGCCGGCCGAACGCGTCGGCGTAGGTCTGCACCAGCCGCAGCTGGCCGACACTGGCGGCGGCCTGGGCGCTGGCGAGGTCACGCGGACGGCCGGCCAGCCCCAGCGGCGCCAGGCCTGCGGCGATCGCCCCGGAGGAGACCAGCAGCACCTGCCGGCCGGCAGTCCGGAGCCCGGCGAGGACGTCGACGAGCGCGGTCAGCCGCGCCGCATCGAGACCGCCGGGCACCGTGGTCAGCGAGGAGGACCCGACCTTGACGACGACCCGCTGCGCCCCGGCGATCTCCGGGCGGCCGGTCACGTCTCGTCGTCCGGGGACTCGTCCGAGGACTCTTCCTGCAGCTCGTCTTCGGTCCACCCGGTCTCGGTGAGCTCGTAGGGAACCCGCCGGGCCTTCTTGGCGGCGAGCCGCTCGGCGGCCCGGACGCGGTGCGGCGCGTCGATGCGGACGTCGGTGCCGCGACCGCCGAGGCCGGCGGTCTCCTCGGCCGTGAGCGTGCCGGCGGGCAGGCTCGGCACCCAGTCGAAGGTGACGTCGCCGATGGTGACCGGGTCGCCCTCGCGGGCACCGGCCCTGGCCAGCTCCTCCTCGACGCCGAGCCGGTTGAGCCGGTCGGCGAGGTAGCCCACGGCCTCGTCGTTGGTGAAGTCGGTCTGGCGCACCCAGCGCTCCGGGCGGGTGCCGTGCACGACGAAGCCCTCCGGGTCCTCCGGGTCGCGCTCGACGGTGAAGCCGGAGTCGTCGACGGCCCGGGGCCGCAGGGTCAGGCGGGCGGGCTCGGGCGGGGGGAGGGTGGCACGGAACTCCTCGACCGCGCGGGCCAGCGCGTAACCCAGCTCGGTCAGCCCCTCCCCTGTGGCGGCGCTGACCGCGAAGACCTCCAGCCCGCGCTCCTCCAAGGGGCCGCGGACGAGGTCGACCAGCTCACGGGCCTCGGGGACGTCGATCTTGTTCAGCACGGCGAACCGCAACCGGCCGACGAGATCCAGCTCGTCGCCGCTGTACTCGGCCAGTTCGTGGGTCAGCACGTCGATATCGGTCTCCGGGTCGCGGCCGGGCTCCATCGTCGCCATGTCGATGACGTGCACCAGCACGGCGCAACGCTCGATGTGCCGCAGGAACTGCAGGCCCAGGCCCTTGCCCGTGGACGCGCCGGGGATGAGGCCCGGGACGTCGGCCATGGTGAAGGTGACGTCGCCGGCGCGGACCACGCCGAGGTTGGGGACCAGGGTGGTGAACGGGTAGTCCGCGATCTTCGGCCGGGCGGCGGACATCGCCGCGATCAAGGAGGACTTCCCGGCCGACGGGTACCCGACCAGGCCGACGTCGGCGATGCTCTTGAGCTCGAGCACGGCGTCGAACGCCTCCCCCTCCTCCCCGAGGAGGGCGAAGCCGGGGGCCTTGCGGCGCGGGTTGGCGAGCGCGGCGTTGCCGAGACCGCCCTTGCCGCCCTGCGCCAGCACGACGCGGGTTCCGGCGCCGACCAGGTCGGCCATCTCGCGGCCGTCGGGCGTGCTCACGACGGTGCCGGCGGGCACGCGCAGGACCTGGTCCTCGCCGCGCGCCCCCTGCCGGTTGCTGCCGGCGCCGGGGCGGCCGTTACCGGCCTTCTGGTGCGGCCGGTGGTGGAAGTCCAGCAGCGTGTGGACGTTCGGGTCGACCTCGAGGACGACGTCGCCGCCGTCCCCTCCGTTGCCGCCGTCCGGGCCGCCGAGCGGCTTGTACTTCTCGCGATGGACCGACGCGACGCCGTGGCCGCCGTTGCCGGCGGCCACGTGCACGGTCACGCGGTCGACGAAAGCGGCCACGTTCGCCGCCTCCTCGGGGTTACGTGCGGACGGTCAGGCGTCGACCGCGGTGATGGAGACGGTCTTGCGTCCCCGTCGCGTGCCGAAGGTGACCGCACCGGGATCGAGTGCGAACAGCGTGTCGTCGCTGCCGCGGCCCACGCCGAGGCCCGGGTGGAAGTGGGTGCCGCGCTGACGGACGATGATCTCGCCCGCCTTGACGACCTGGCCCCCGAAACGCTTCACGCCGAGGCGCTGCGCGTTCGAGTCGCGGCCGTTGCGGGACGACGAGGCGCCCTTCTTGTGTGCCATGGAGGCGTCAGCCCTTCGTGATGTCGCGGACCACGACGGCGGTCAGCGGCTGACGGTGCCCCTGACGCTTGTGGTAGCCGGTCTTGTTCTTGAACTTGTGGATCCGGATCTTCGGGCCCTTGGCGTGCTCGACGATCTCGCCGGTCACGGTCACCTTGGCCAGCGCATCCGCGTCGGTGGTGACGGTGTCGCCGTCGACCAAGAGGATGGCCGGAAGCGTGACGGTGTCGCCCGCCTCGCCGGCGAGCCGGTTGACCGTGAACCGATCGCCCACGGCCACCTTGTGCTGGCTGCCACCGGCCTTCACGACTGCGTACACCACTGACTCCTCGTTCGTCCTTCTCGTGTCCAGCACTGTCCCCGCGCGCACGACCGGTTCGGCGACCGGGTGCTGGACGGGCTGCGGACGCTCATCCGGCGGCACCCGAAGGCGCCCCGCCGGGGGCGTGCAACCCGACCAGCGTACCCGAGCCGCGGGCCGACGGTCGAACGTGGTCTGTCGTCAGGCGGGCGGCCCCGCCGGCCGGCTGGCTGCCCGCCGGCGGCGCGGCCGTGCCGAGACGACCGCCTCGGCCGCCTGAGCGACCGCGGAGCCGTTCCCGGCCTCGTCCGTCGCGGCCTCGCTATCGGCCGCGGGGGTCTCGCTCGCCGGCTCGCTCACCGGAGCGGGCGGGACGACGACGCCGGGGGCCGGCGTCGCCTTCACCGGCTGCTCGGCGGCCGGCTCGCCCGGCTGCTCCTCGGAAGGCTGTTCGTCGGCGGGCTGCTCGTCGCGGGCGGTGTCCAGGACGGCCGCGTCCTCGGCCGCGCGCTCCTCACCCGACTGGCCCCGGTTGCGCCGCCCCCGGTTCCGGCGGCCGCCAGACCGGCCGCCCTCGGGCGCCTCGGCCCCGCCCTCGGCCACGTCGTCGGCCACGTCCTTCGCGGCTCCGGCGGTCGCCTCAGCCGAGATCTCGTCGTCACCCTTGCCGCCCGGCCGCTCGGAGCGTCCCTGGTCGCGGCGGCCGTTGCCGCCCTGCCCCGAACCGCCCTGCCCCGAACCGCCCTGGGCCGAACCGCCGCCCTGGCCGTTGCCCCCCCGGCGCCGCTCGTCGACGGGGTCGGTGTGGACGATGACCCCGCGGCCGCGGCAGTGCTCGCACGGCTCGGAGAAGA
>JAODNJ010000523.1 GCA_025465155.1 Frankiales bacterium | reverse complement strand
ACAGGTGACCCGACACCGACTCGGCATCCATCACCACATGCTCAGGGTGGAAAGTCCCCTGCACGAGCCCAATCGTCCCGCCATCTCCCGGCCCTGCAAGGCGCCTTCTTCAGCAGGCTCCTAGGGCAACCCTGACCGGGCGTCCGGACAAGCCAAGGCGGGCCGGCAGGTCAGGCCAGCGACCCCGACACCGGCGTCACTACCACCGGCTAGGACGACGCCGGCCGCGCGCCACCACCACCACCGACGCCCGCGGCATCACCCAGGCCTCCACCTACGACACCCTCGACCGGCCCACCGCGCTCAACCGAACCAGCACGACCGGACCGCTGCTGGCCTCCTGAACCTACGACGCCCTCGCCAAGGGCCAGCTCACCAACTCCACCAGCTACGTCGGCTCCACCCCCGGCACCCCCGGCGCGGCCTACGTGCAGGCGGCCACCGGCTACGACGCCGCGAACCAGCCCACCGCGGTCGGTGTGGGCGGGGCCGGTCCGCGGCGGCGGACCGGTTATCGGTTGCTGCCGGCCCTGTTGGTGCGCCGACGGGGCAGCAGGAATCCGGCGGCGATGAGCCAGGCCAGGGCGGTGAACCGAGCTATGGGGAGCAGAACGGCGGCGCCGGAGACGAGCAGCGTGAGGGTGGAGACTTCGGCGACGGCGGCGATGACCAAGCCGATCAGCGCCACCGGGCGTGACAGCAGGCCGGCCAGCAGTCCCGGCACGGCAATACCCGCTACCAGCAGGCCGAGGAAAACGACGTGCCCGACCCCGCCGGTGGCGAATGCGAGGTCCTGCATGGCGCGGACCGCCGCCGACTCGATGCGTACCTCCGGGCGCGACAGCACCCACGTGACCAGCCCGGACAGGGCCAGCATGGTGGCAGCCAGCGCACCGCCGACCAGGGCGATCGTGGCACCGGGTGCCCGGATGCCGAGGTTGCGCAGGCGGGCCGATGCCGTGGCCGCGTAGATGGCCAGGGGCACGGAGGCGGCGAACTGCAGCAACCCGCTGACCCGAACCGCGTCCTGATGCTCGCGGAAGTAGGCCCCGATCCGGGCCGAGTCGGCGAAAGGCGACGGGAAGGCGTGGCCGCCTGCCAGGACGGTGCTGAGAACGACCCCGGCGAGGAACAGTGCTCCGGAGACCACCGCGAGGATCCCCAGCGGAGGACCGCCGTCCGTTTGACGGGGAGCGGTCTCGCTCGTCATCACACGATCACCCGCCCGCCGGTCAGGTCGAGGGTGAGCCCGGTGACCCATGACGAGGCGCCCGAGGCGAGGTAGAGCACCGCCTGGGCGACGTCGCTGGGCTGCCCGATCCGGCCCAGCGGAAATGCCCTGGCCAGCTCGTCGAGCTGCTCTGCCGACATGAAGCGCCGCATCCGTTCGTTGAGCACGGCGGAGGGCGCCAGGCAGTTGACGCGGATGCCGTGACGGCCGACCTCGTTCGCCAGGTGCTTGGTGAGCATCACCACGCCGGCCTTTGCCGCGGCGTATGCGGCGTTGGCCCGGCTTGGTACGCGGCCAGCTGTGGACGACATGGTGACGATCGACCCCCCACCCCGCTCGACCATGCCCGGCAGGAAGGCGGCAACCGTCAGAAACACCGAGGTCAGATCCGACTCGATGACCGCGCGCCACTGCTCGGCGGCGAGCTGGGTGGTGGGCACCGGGGCGCCCTGACCACCTGCGAACGTCGCGAGGACCTCCACCGGCCCCAGCGCGTGCTCGACCTCGTCGCGCATGCTGTGCACCGCGGTCTCGTCGGTCACATCCCCCGGTGCCGCCATCGCCGCGCCACCCGCGGCCGCGATTTCGGCCACGACTGCGTCGATCGCCGTTCGGTCGCGACCGTTCACCGCGACCTTGACGCCGCTTGCCGCCAAGGCCCGGCAGGTCGCCGCTCCAATCGCTCCCGAGCCACCGGTCACCAGCGCAACCTTGCCGGCCAGGTCCGGGTACGTCGGTGGCAGACCTTCGGCTCCACTCAGCATGTCCACAGCCGCTCCGTTCGTCGACGTGAATTATTCATAGCACAGAATCGTTCACGCCCGCTACCATCGCCCCATGTCGGAACAACCGCTGCCCGGTCACGACGAGAGGTCGCTGCGCCGGCCGAGGGGAACGGCGTTCCTCCTCGCCCAGGTGGGCGCGCACGCGGCGGCGCGATTCGCCGAACGGATCAGCGAACTCGGAGTGATCCCCGCCGACGTCGGACTCCTGCGCATGATCGCGACCCAGCCCGGGCGCAGTCAGCAATCCGTGGCCGAGGAGATGGGGGTCGTCCCGAGCCGGATCGTTGCGCTGGTGGACAACGTGGAGCGCAAGGGGCTCGTCGAGCGTCGACGCAACCCGCAAGACCGTCGCAACTACGAACTGCACCTCACCGCCGAAGGCAGCCGGGTGATGACCCAGATGCGTCGGGTCGGCTCAGCCCACGAGGCGGACATCTGCGCCGCCCTCGACGACAACCAGCGGGCGCAGCTCGCCGGACTACTCGAAGCCATCGCCGTGCAACAAGGCCTCACGCCCGGAATCCACCCCGGCTACCAGCAACCATTACGGTGAAACACCGCCGCGGCGGTGTGGCCCGACCTGACTGGTTCGTCACGAAATGCTGGTGCGGTTAGCCGTTCGCTGACAACGGGCGTTGTTGCCGGGCCGTTGAGTGACGGCCCACCGTGAGCATTGGCAGCAGACCTCCACGGAACTGCCATCGTTGGGGACTGCCTCCACCCCGGTTGACTCGTCCGGGACGGGGAGGTGAGCTCGGGAGCCTCACGGCAAGGAGTCACCGAGTCGGAGGCAACCCCGTCAACCGGTTGGTCAGCGCGGCTACCTATTAGCTCGTGGACATACTGATGGGCCTCCTTCGACGGGGGACGAGGCAAGCCTCGGTGGGGCAGCCGCCGTGGGGGCAAATTTGCTCACTCGACGAGTCGAGAGACACCTCGGCCCTGCTGTCGTGCCGCATCTTTCGGAAGGTCGCTTGAGAGCCGGGGCGGGCCTCGCATGTAGGTCTGTCGCACGAACGCGGGGATGGTGCCTCGCTGCTTCATGTCCCGGATCACGGACGCGAATCGGGATGTGAAAACCGTCTCGTCACCGCCTGCTGCGCTAGTAGACGTGGACCTCGCCGGAGGTGTCGACGGCCGGCCGCTTCATCCAGAACTCGTCGTCCAGGACAGCCACAAGCTGCCAGCTGTGTGAACCGAGCTCGTCGAGCACGGCGACCACGTTGAGCGGGCTGATGTCCTGCAGCTCGGTCTCGACGTCGTGCTGGTGAGGTACGAGCAGGATCTGCTCGTTGTGCTGAACACGGTTGACGCGGACCTGTAGGTGCTGCCATCTCTCCATGAAGTCGACGCTATGACGGCACCCCCCTGCCCACGGAAGTGGACGAAACCAAAAAGGTCGGAATCGAGGTCAGACCGGGCATTGCTGCACCCGGCCGACCGGCACGGACAGCACGTACTTGCCCTGACCCCATTCGTGCTGGGCGACGAACCCGACGTCGGCCATCCACCCGCGCCCGTCGTCGCGCAACCGCCACGCTCGCTGTATTCCGGGCCACCACGAGCGCTCCTTCTCGACCTCCACGGGTCGAAGCGACGCTCGTGGAGCAGCTGCACCGGTCCTGTCACACGCAGACGGTGAGCAACGAAGTTGGCAGGGCGCCCCGGGGCCTGCCGAAGGAGTCAACCGAACCTGGGGCAGTCCCATCCGGCCAGGGCTCATGTCAGCACTCCTCCACAGTGGCCGGTTCGATCCTTCCCCGATCCCCGGTGAGGGCGAGGGGTCGCGTTACCCCGCGAGGTGGGGGACGGACCGCGGGCTCATCGCCGCACAGGGTCACCGACGGCAACTGCAGGCGACGACGCGTCGTCGGAATGGCAAGATCGCTACACTCCCCGTAGCCACTTACATCACAGGCGTAACGGCAGGGGGCCCGCGGAGGCGCGCAGATGCCGTCGACCGGGATCCGCAGGAGGTAGCTGCCAGGGCGCGTGAGGACACCACAGCCGTCCGACGACGGCCGACCGTGCTCTTCTGCGCGCTCGAAAGAAGCAGGAAGAACCGATGTCACGGGGGAGAAACCGGAGAAGTGATGTCGATCTACGAGGAACTCGGCCAGGAACACGGCATTCGCACCGCGGTGGACGACTTCTACCGGCGGGTGCTCGCCGACCCCGCGCTGCAGTCCTACTTCGACGGCGCGGACATGAGCCGGCTGCGCGCCCACCAGGCCAAGCTCCTGGTGCAGGTGACCGGCGGCCCTGTCGGCTACGACGGACGGGATCTCGCCACGGCCCACCAGTCGCTGGACATCGCGCCGGAGGACTTCGACCGCGTGGTCGGGCACCTGGCATCGACCCTCACCGATCTGGGCGTGGCGCAGGGAACCATCGCCCAGGTGGGTGCTGCGCTGTCCGCCCACCGTGACGACATCGTCAGCCGGACCGACACGGTCGGCTGAGCCGTCTCCGGACACCCCGAAGCCCCAGAGGAGACCGGCGTGGACATTCCCGCCATGCGGGCCAACTTCGCCAAGGCCGCAGCGGCCGGCGACGAGGCCCCCCTGTACTTCTACTCCCACCTGTTCCTGAGCCACCCCGAGACCCGGAGCATGTTCCCGGTCTCCATGGCCCACCAGCGCGACCGGCTCTTCGCGGCGCTCGGCGAGGTCGTTTCCCGGGTCGACGACCTCGACTCGCTCGTGCCGATCCTCCAGCAGCTCGGTCGCGACCACCGCAAGTTCGGTGCCCTGCCGGCGCACTACCCGGCCGTCGGTGCCAGCCTGCTCGCGACCCTCGAGCACTTCGACGAGGACTGGAACGATCACCTCGCGCAGACCTGGGCCGCCGCCTACAAGGTGGTCGCAACGGTGATGATCGACGCCGCCGAGGAGGCAGCCGATCAACCGCCCTGGTGGGAGGCGGAGGTCGTCGCCCACGAGCGGCGCACCGTCGACGTCGCCGTCCTACGGCTGCGTCCGGAGCCCGCGCTGGACTACCTGCCCGGTGACTCGATCTCCCTGGAGACCCAGGCCCGGCCGCGGCTGTGGCGCTACTACTCCCCGGCGAACGCTCCCCGCCCCGACGGGACGATCGAGATCCACGTCAAGGCGCACGACGGTGGCCCGGTCAGCGGCGCCCTGGTGCGCCAGGTCGGCGTCGGGGACGTGCTGCGCCTCGGCCCGCCGATCGGGCACCTCGCCTTCGATGCCGAGTCCGACCGCGACCTCCTGCTGGTGGCCGGGGGAACGGGCCTGGCTCCCGTGAAGGCCGTCGTGGACCAGATCGCCCGGAACGGGCCGGCCCGGCGGGTCGACCTCTTCGTCGGTGCACGCGTCGAGGAACAGCTCTACGACCGGCCGGAGCTGTCCCGGCTGGAGCGGGAGCACGGCTGGCTGACGGTGACCTTCGCCGTCTCCGACGACAAGGAGTCGGAGCTCGAGCACGGCGACATCGGGGACGTGGTCCAGCGGCACGGGCCGTGGCGGAGCCGCGACGCCTACGTCGTGGGCCCGGCCGCCATGGTCGACGACACCGTCGCCCGGCTGAGCGGGCAGGGCCTGCCCCGAGAACGAATTCGTACCGAGGTGTTCGCTCCCAGCCGACCGGGGCCCAGCGTTGACGGAGAGGTAACCGAATGACCAGCGACGAGAGTCTGTCCAGCGGAACGAGCCGGCGGCTGACACCAGCCGACCTGCACAACGTCCGCTTCACCCGGGGATCCATGCTGCACCCCGGCTACAGCGACGAGGAGGTCGACCGCCTGCTCAACCGGGTCGGTGAGGAGCTCGGCCGCGTGTACGCGGAGAAGGCGGAGCTGCGCGACCGCGTGCACGCGTTGCAGGCGCAGGTGGACGGCGTCGAAGTGCCGGCTCCGCCCAGCGAGCAGGCCGTGCGGCTGCTGGCCACCGCGCAGCAGACCGCGGACAACTACGTCGCCGAGGCCGAGGACTTCAGTCGTCAGATCACCAGTGACGCGCGGGTGCAGTACGAGGAGCAGCTGCGGCAGGCGCGGGAGACCGCGGGCGCGATTCTCCAGGCTGCGCACGAGGCCGCCGGCCGGACGACGGGGGAGGCCGGTCCCCGCGGCCCCGAGAGCGGCCTGAGCACGCAGGAGCTGGAGGACCAGGTGGCCTACCTGAAGGCCTTCGCGCAGGCCTGCCGCGTGCAGCTGCGCTCGTACCTGGAGGCGCTGCTCATCGACGTGGAGAGCGAGTGGGGTCGCGCCGACCCGGCGGTCCTTCCGAAGGCGGCCGCCCGGACTCCGGTGCCACGCGGCAAGCAGCCGGCCGCGCTCAACGTGGCGCGGGCGATGCCGATGGACGACGGCGCAAGGCTGACCGAGGACAGCGGCCGGGCCGACGGCGACGGCGGGGCGGCCGGCAGCCCGAACGCGGAGGTCGTGAAGCAGGGACGCTGACGGTCAAGACCCGCGCACAGGCTCGACGGGCAGGTGGGGGACACCCCGAGCGCTGAACCAGGGATGGATCCGGGGGTTCCGGGTCCTTCCCACCGAGGTGTCCCTGCAGCGGGCCGCCGACGTCCTGAACGGCGGGACCCGGGTGGCGATGCTCGCCGGCGCCGGCGCGCTCGGCGCCCGCGCCGAGGTGCTTGCCGCAGCTGAGTTGCTGGCCAGCCCGATCGTGAAGTCACTGCCGGGCAAGGCCGTGGTCCCCGACGACCACCCCCTCACGACCGGAGGGCTCGGGCTGCTCGGCACCCGGCCGTCGAGCGGGTGACGTCGGGGGCGACAGCCCTGGGCGCAACTGCATCGGCTTCATGACCGATTTCCGGATCCGGTATATCGTCCCGGCGATGCGCCACCTACGGTCGACCGGCATCCCGGCCATCGACGTCCACACACGGGTCGAAGCGCCCAGCTGTGAGCCGGTCCAGACGCGCACGAAGCGCGCCGTGTCGAACTCGGGCGGGCCTGTGAGCGGGCGGGTAGACCGGTGACCACCCCCACGCAGCGCGGCCCCGATCCGCGCTTCGCTGCCGGGGTCGCCCTCATCGACGGTGAATTGATGCCGATCGCCGAGGCGCGCATCCCCATCACCGACACTGGCTTCTCCCGGTCCGACGTGACCTATGACGTGGTTGGCGTGTGGGGTGGGGCGTTCTTCCGCCTGGGCGACCACGTGGCGCGGTTCCAGCAGAACTGCGCCAAGCTCCACCTCGAGCTGCCCTTCGACGGTGAGGAGATCGCGCGGGTGCTCACCGAGATGGTGCGCGTGTCCGGCCTGCGCGAGGCCTACGTGGACATGATCTGCACCCGCGGCACGTCGCGCGAGGGCTCCCGGGACCCGCGCACCTTCCACAACCGCTTCTACGCCTACGCCATCCCATACGTGTGGATCCTGCGTCCCCACGACGCGATGGACGCCGTCCTCACGCGCACCGTCCGGCGCATCCCGGAGACCTCGGTGGACCCGACGGTGAAGAACTTTCACTGGGGCGACCTCGTCAAAGGCCAGTACGAGGCCTACGACCGCGGTGCCCGGTATGCAGTGCTGCTCGATCATGACGGCAATGTCACCGAAGGGGCCGGCTACAACGTCTTCGCCCTTGTCGGCGGGCGTCTGCTGACACCGGCACGCGGAACCTTGAGAGGGATCACCCAGAGAACCGTCCTGGAACTCGCCGCCGAGGAAGGCATTCCCACCGAGGTCACCGACATCTCGGCGGAGGTGTTCCTGGGCGCCGCCGAACTGTTCGCGACGTCCACGGCCGGTGGAGTGATGCCCATGACGTCGATCGACGGCGTCCCGGTGGGGGATGGCCGGGTCGGGCCGGTCACCTCGATGCTCCGCGAGCGCTACTGGAAGGCGCACGAGGACCCCCGGTACGCGACGGTCGTCGACTACGACGGATAACCACCCGTCGATCAGTCGTGGACGGCACGATCACGCGCGAGAACCTGGCCGCCTGCACGGAGCGCGGATGGCGCCGGCTCCGTTCAGCCGGCTCCTATCTGCGCTGAATCCCCTCATGCCTCGGCCGAATAGCCGGGTGAACAACCCATCATGCGACCGACCGCGAGGCCTACTTCGCCACGAGCTCTTACCTCGTCGTTCTAGGCTTCGCGTTCTTCGCTCGGTCCATGAACAGGGCCACGATCACTCGCCCTACGTACACGCTCCGGCCGCAGGACATCGACGAGTACAAACTGCTCTGTCGTCGCGGTTCACGACCGATCCTTGCGTGCCGCGAGCCCCGGAAGCGGAGCAAGGATCCCGCTCCACTCGAACCGCAGGTCCTCGACCAGCCCGACGTAGCGAAGGACTCGCGCTCGCGGCGCCGCCGCGCACGTGCGTGCTCGAGGTGGAACTGATCAGCCCGGTCGCCCGACCGCGCGATGGCGCGGCCCACCGGCACCGGCCTGAGCGGCCGCCTCGCGCATGGCGCGGCCTCGTCCGTCAGAGGGCCTGCGGGAAGGAGAACAGTCGGTCGGGGTCGGCAGCTGCGCGAATGGCCCGCAGGCGCGGAAGGTTGTCGCCGTAATAGGCCTGGGCCCAGTTCGCGAGGTCGGGATCGACGTAGTTCTGATAGCTCTCGCCGCTCACGTACGGCCGGAGAGCCGCCGTGAACTCGTTGAGCCAGTGACGGCCGCGCTCGATCGTCGCGGCAGTGTCGCCGGGCTGGAAGGAGGAGGTCCGCTGGACGGAGGCGAGCGCCTGTCGGTGCACGAATGCGGTGTCTGCCGAGGGCACGCGATTGATCGCCCCGCCGTAGGCGTCGAACTGGGCCCCGCCCTCGCCGACGGCGGGGTCGGCCTGCCGCTGGTTCACGAAGTCGACGACCACTTCGATGCCGGCAGGCGCCAGTGGTTGCGTGAGGTAGTCGGAGGCTCCGATCAGCGGCTTGCGTTGCAACACACCGCGGGGTCCGTGCGTGGGCAGCCGGCAGGCGTCGACGTCCAGCGTGGAGCAGCCCGCCTCCAGCAGCATCGCGGCGAGGATGCCGTCCGGTGCCGAACTGCTCCGGGCCGACGGTCGGCTGCCGACCGCGCGGACCAGGCCGTCGACCAGCGAGGCGGCGTGCTGCAGGCCACCGATGCAGACGCCGCTGACCCGGACCACGGGTTCCTGCGGGGCACGAGCCGGGTGGGCCAGCAGCAGCAGGGTGGACCAGATCTCGTCCGGGGCGGGCGGCGCCCACTGCTGCCAGCCGGCCAGCACGTCGGCAGCCGCCGCCCACGGCCAGCTCAACGCGAAGGTGGTGAGCGGGGGAGCCGCGACCGTGCTGACGGTGAAGGAGGTGGCGACGCCGAAGTTGCCGCCCCCGCCCCCGCGGCTGGCCCAGAACAGGTCGCGGTCCGTCTCGGCGTCCGCGCGGTGCACCGTCCCGTCGGCGGTCACCAGCTCCACCTGCTGCAGTCGGTCCGCGGTCAGCCCGTAGCTGCGACCGAGCACCCCCACGCCGCCGCCCAGCGTCAACCCGGCGATCCCGACCGTCTAGCCGACCCGCTCGAGCCCCGACGGTTCGCCGCAGCGTTCGGGGCGGTCACCCTGGTCTTCGGACTGGCGTAGTTGGTGGGTCCTCAGTTCGGCGGGTGGATCGCCGACCGGACGGGCAGCTGCTCGACAGCGGCCGGCCTACTGCGCGAGTGTCGAGGCTCCGGGGCGA
>JAODNJ010000519.1 GCA_025465155.1 Frankiales bacterium | reverse complement strand
GGTCCCGCAGCCCCGCGGGACCACCCTGCAGCGCGAGCAGCACGAAACCGAAGGCGGGACGGACGTCGCTCCACCCACGCTCGGCCAGCCGCTCGTGCAGCCCGTCGACCAGAAGCCGGTAGGCCATCGCGAACAACCGGGCGAGGGGAACGTCCTGGTCGCTCACTGCGCCCACGGCGGGATGAACGGCTCGCCGTCGCCGAGCCGGCCCTGGCCCCCGACGGGCAGGCAGCAGAGCGCGCGCATCGGCTCGGAGCCGGCCGCGGCGAGCGCGAACGGAACGTCGGGCGGTACGACGATGGCGTCGCCGACGCCGGCCTGAGACACCTCACCATCGAGAGAGACCTCGGCTCGACCCGCGAGGACGACGAAGACCTCCTCACGGGTCAGCCGGTGCGGTTGGCCCGGGTGGCCGGGGGCGATGTCGACCAGCCAGACGCTGGTGTCGGTGGAGCCCCTGGTGGGCGTCGCGAGCGAGGTGAACCGGGCGGCACCGAGTTCGTGGGTGGGCGCCAGGGGTGCGGGGATGACTGCCATGTCCAGCCTTCGTCAATGTGGTTGACCGATAGAGGGAGTCAAGCATTCGCCCGCTGAACTGTCAACGGGGTTGACGAACGTACGGACACGTCCCGGCCCCGAGCGCGCGCTGGGCGGCCTGCGAACCCGACATCACCCCGGCGCCGCGGTCCAGCACCGCGACCGGAGTGCGTGTCCACCGGCTGCGACGCCCCCGCCCACCTGCCGAGTGACAATGGGGCCATGCGCTTTCTCGGCGGCAATCGGCCGGCCCACGACCTGACCTACGCGGACGTCTTCATGGTTCCCGCACGGTCCGACGTCGGCTCACGGCTGGAGGTCGACCTGACGACGCCTGACGCCGTGGGGACGACCATCCCCGTCATCGTCGCGAACATGACCGCGATCTCCGGACGGCGGATGGCCGAGACCGTGGCCCGACGAGGCGGGCTGGCCGTCCTGCCGCAGGACATCCCGGCCGACGTCGTCGGCGAGGTCGTGTCGTGGCTCAAGGCCCGGCACCCGGTGTACGACACCCCCATCACGCTCGAGCCGCACTCGACCGTGGCCGAGGCGCTGGGGCTGATGGCCAAGCGAGCGCACGGCGTCGTCGTCGTCGTGAAGGGCGGCCGGCCGGTCGGCATCGTGACCGACGGCGCCTGCCAGGGTGTCGACCGCTTCACTCAGCTCTCCGAGGTCATGACCGCCCCGCTGACCGTCCCGGCCGGCACCGACCTGGCCAAGATCTTCGAGGTGCTGTCCGAGGAGCGGGTCAACGCGGCCCCGGTCGTGGACGGCGACCAGCTCGTCGGGCTGATCACGCGCACGGGCTCGCTGAGGTCGGCCCTCTACCGGCCGGCGCTCGACGCCGCCGGCAGGCTGCTGACCTCCGCGGCCGTGGGCATCAACGGCGACGTTGCCGGCAAGGCCTCGGCGCTGCTCGCGTCGGGGGTCGACGTGCTGGTGGTCGACACCGCCCACGGGCACCAGGAGAAGGCGGTCGAGGCGGTGCGCACTGTGCGGTCGGTGGCCGGATCCGTCCCGTTGGTGGCGGGGAACGTCGTGACCGCCGACGGGACACGCGACCTGATCGAGGCCGGTGCGGACGTCGTCAAGGTCGGCGTGGGCCCCGGCGCCATGTGCACCACCCGCATGATGACCGGGGTCGGTCGCCCGCAGTTCTCCGCCGTCGAGGAATGCGCGGACGCCGCGAGGTCGATGGGCAAGCACGTGTGGGCCGACGGCGGCGTGCGGCACCCCCGCGACCTCGCCCTGGCCCTGGCGGCCGGCGCGGCCAGCGTGATGGTCGGCTCCTGGTTCGCCGGCACCTACGAGAGCGCCGGAGACATCCACGACGACGGGCAGGGCCGCCGGTACAAGGAGTCGTTCGGCATGGCCTCGGCCCGCGCGGTCAAGGCACGGACGGCGACCGCCTCCGGCTTCGAGAGGGCCCGCGCCGCGCTCTTCGAGGAGGGCATCAGCTCCTCGCGGATGTACCTGGACCCCGTCCGGCCGGGTGTCGAGGACCTGATCGACCAGATAGTGGCCGGCGTGCGCTCCGCCTGCACCTACGCGGGCGCTCGCACGGTCGGGGAGCTGCACGAGAACGCCGTCCTCGGGGTGCAGAGCGCGGCCGGGTACGAAGAGGGCCGGCCGCTCCCGACCAGCTGGTGATCGGGCGGGTAGGTGAGAGCACTGCCGCAGGCCGAGTTCGAGGAACTGGTCGCCGACGCCCTCGACGCGGTACCGCCGCAGCTGATGGCGCTCCTGGACAACGTCGTCGTCCTGGTCGAGGACCGCAATCCGGAGGAGCCCGAGCTGCTCGGGCTCTACGAGGGCTACGCGCTGACCGAGCGCGGCTGGGACTACGGCGGCGCACTGCCGGACCGGATCATGATCTACCGCCTGGGGATCTGCGAGATCTGCGAGACCACCGACGAGGTGGTCCAGGAGGTCACCGTCACCGTCGTCCACGAGATCGCGCATCACTTCGGCATCGACGACGCCCGCCTGCACGAGCTCGGCTGGGACTGACCCGCGGGTTCGGCGCGGAAGCGCAGTGAACGGGGGCGGGTAGCTTGATCGTCGTGCCAGGGAACATCGCATCTGCGTCGGGGAAGAACGGCGGCCTGCCGATCAAGATGCTGCAGGACCGCATCCTCGTGGCCCTCCGCAAGGAGGACGGCGAACGCCGCTCGACCGGCGGCATCCTGATCCCGGCGACCGCCCAGGTGGCCAAGCGCCTCGTCTGGGGCGAGGCCCGCGGGGTCGGCGGGAACGTGCGTCAGGTCAAGGTCGGCGACCAGGTCCTCTTCTCTCCCGAGGATCAGCACGAGGTCGAGGTGCACGGGGAGGACCTGATCATCCTGCGCGAGCGGGACGTGCACGCCGTCGCCGCCGAGCGGATCGAGGAGTCGACCGGCCTCTACCTCTGACCGGGGGGTGCACGGAACCGGACGGGTTCGTCACGTCGGGCGCGTCGCCGTGGATTTGTCGGTGGCTCCGGGAGGATGGACGCCGATGGTCGCCGGTGTCCCGCAGGAGTCAGACGGCCTCCCCCGCGCGCACCCGGCCCAGCCACGCGTCCGCGTCGGCGAAGGCGGCGTCCTCCGCGGTGTCCGGCGCCGGGCGGTTCTTCCGGTCGTCGGCCCGGGGGTAGGAACCCAGGAAGCGCACGTCGTCGGACACGCGGTGCAGCGCGGCCAGCGATTCCCCCACTCGGCGGTCCGCCACGTGTCCCTCGCAGTCCATCGAGAAGGAGTAGACGCCGAACCGCTCCCGGGTCGGCCGCGACTCGATGCGGGTGAGGGAGATCCCGCGGACGGCGAACTCGTGCAGCACGTCCAGCAGCGCTCCGGTGCGGTCACCCACGACGGCGACCAGCGAGGTCTTGTCGTTGCCGGTCGGCGTGGGCAGCGGCCCCGGACGGCGCACGAGGACGAAGCGGGTGACCGCCCCGGCGTGGTCGGCGACGTCCTGCGCCAGGCTTGCCAGCCGATACCGGGTGCCGGCGATCGGGGCACAGACAGCGGCGTCGTAACGCCCCTCGGCCACGGCCGCCGCCGCCCGGGCGGTCGAGGTCTCGGGCAACGTGGTCGCCGCCGGCAGGTGCTCGGCGAGCCAGCGGGCGCACTGCGCGAGGGCGTGCGGGTGACTGGCGACGGTCCGGACGGCGGCGAGGTCGACGCCCGGGCGGGCGACCAGATGGAAGGCGACCGGCAGGAACACCTCGCGGGTGATCACCAGCGGGTCGCCGTCCGAGAGGCCGTCCATCGTGGCCGGCACCGAGCCCTCGACGGAGTTCTCCAGGGGGACCAGCGCGGCGTCGGCGTCCCCCGACCGGACGGCGGCCAGCGCGGCCGGGACGCTCGGGTAGGGGAACCGCGCTCCCTCCGTGGAGGCAACTGCGCTGCTCAGGGCCGCTTCGGCGAAGGTACCCTCGGGCCCCAGATAGGCGAACCTCGTCGGAGGCGTTCCACGCATCCGATGAGGGTAGTGCGGTCGGGTTCGGGCGGGCGCTCGGCCTGGGGGGAACTGTCGTGTGCCTGGCAGAGCCGGCCCCAGGTGCCGGGCGGCCCCGTCGACTGGAGGAAGGCGTGAACCCCGGCCCGGCCCGTGTCACCGGTGGTGACCTTCAGGCTGCGCTCTGGCGTCTGCTCGCCGTCAGCGATCGTGAGGACGCCACCGCGTTCGTCGCCGAGCTGGACGACGCCGAGGCCGCCCTGGACTCCGCCACCGAATCGCGCTGGGTGGCCTGGCGGCACGCGCTGACCGCCCGCCGCTGGCTGGCCGAAGCCGATCCCGACGCCGCCCGCGCGGAGGTCTCCGCCGCCCGTGAGGTGCTGGAGAGGTGCCCCGCGTCCGCGGAGACCGCCCTGACCCTGGCCTATCTGGCCCACGTCGAGGTCACGGCCGACCACTTCGACTCCGCGATGGTGTTGGCCGTCGACGCCAGCCTGCTGACCGAGGGCCCGGCCGCCGGCACCCCCTCCCGGCAGCTGCACCAGGCCCACGTGTGGCTGTCGCTGACCCTGACCGCCCTGGACCTCGAGGAGCTGGCGGTCGCCCACGCGCTCGGCGGTTGCCGGGTCGCCGCGCAGCTCTCCGACCTCGGCGACCGGTGGCGGCTGCTCCTGCTCTCCGCACAGCAGCACGTGGAGCTGGCCCAGACGCTGGCCCGCCGCGATGACACCGCGCGGTCGCGGGAGCTCGCCGCGCTGGCCATCGAGAGCGCCCGGGCGGCCCGCGACCTGGCGTGGGAACCCGAGCCGCAGGAGCAGAACCTGCTCGAGGTCGTGCAGACCTGGGCGATGACCTGCCTGGACGACCTCGACCGGGCGCTGGGGCCCATGCGTGCCGTCCGCCGGCGGATCGCGAGGGACGGGGGCATCTGGCTGCGCGGCTACGGCGACCTCGCGCTGGCCCGCCTGCTCGCCCGGCTCTCCGCCCGCGACGGCGACGAGGACCTCGGCGAGGAGGCGATCGGCCTGCTCGTCGATGCCGCGGGGGCGTTCGCGGCCGTGGGGGACCGGCGTCGGTACCGGCAGTGTCTCCTCGAGCTGGGTCAGGCCTGCGCCGCCATGATCCGCCCGGCGGAGGCGTTGCACTGGCTGGAGGCCTACCGCGCCGACACCGGCCGGGCGCACGCCCGCGGCCGCGAGCTCTGGGCGGAGATGTTCGTGCAGCGCAGCCGGCTGCGGGAAGCCGAGCGGCAGGCGGCGCTGCTGCGGCGGCACGCGCTGGAGGACCCGCTCACCGGGCTGGGCAACCGGCGCAGCGCCGAGCGCAAGCTGGGCAGCCTGCGGTTGGGGGACGAGCCGCTGTCGCTCGCCGTCGTCGACGTCGACCGGTTCAAGGAAGTCAACGACGACACGTCGCACACCCACGGCGACGCCGTGCTGCGCCGCGTCGCCGACCTCCTGCGCGAGCACAGCCGCACCGACGACGAGGTGTACCGCTGGGCCGGCGACGAGTTCCTCGTCATCCTCCCGACAGCCACGGAGGAGCAGGCGGTCGGGGTCATGGAGCGGCTCCGCGAATCCGTCGCCGAGGCGTCGTGGGGAGACCTGGAGCTGTCCGGCCCCGTGACGGTGAGCGTCGGCGTCGCGACCTCTCCAGCGGTCACCGAGGACGCCGAGGGGGCGCTGGCCGGCTGGCGGGCCCTGTTCGACACCGCGGATCTGCACCTGTTCACCGCCAAGCGGGGCGGTCGCAACCGGGTGCGTGCGCGGGGGAACCCGCACCTGACGAAAGGCACCGGGGCGGACGAGCAGGACGGGACGCCGGCATGACCGCCACCGGCACGTGGGACGGGTGGGACGCGACGGACGGCCGACGGCAGCAACACGCGAGCCGCTCCGAACAGATGCTCGACAGCGGTGACGGTGGCGTGCACAGTGCGCTGGTGCCACCCGGAGCCCTGCACCAGCGGGTGACGGCCGCCCTGGCCAACTGGCAGCTCGACGACGCCGAGGCGCTCCTCGCCGACACCGAGCGCGACCCCTCCCCCTACGTGGCCGCCGACCGGCCCGGCGAGGACGAGGAGCGCTCGGCCGTGTCGCTCGGCCGTGCCTGGGCCGACACCCTGCGCGCCGAGCTCCTGGTGCGGCGGCTGCGCGTCGCCGGCTTCACGCTCGTCGGCGACCCGGTCAGCTCCTCCGGCGAGGCCGACCGCGAACCCGCGCTCGACCTGCACGCGGGCATCGCCGGCCTGATCGACGGCGAGGAGGGCTCCCCCGACGACGAGGAGGCCGACCCCCGCGCCGAGTCCGCCTCACGCGCGGCACTGGCCATCGCCCTCGTCCGCTCCGCGAAGGCCGCGTTCGAGGCGACCGACGACGGCTTGCAGCGGGCCGCCGGCCTCGCCCGGCACGCCCGCATCGAGTTGCTCTCGCGGCGGATCGACGCGGCGATGGACGAGGCGGTCGAGGCGGCGAGCCTGCTCGACCCGGGGCTCCCCCCGGGCCGCCTCCTGGTCGACACCCTCGGCACGCTCGCGGGCGTCCTCGCCGATCTCGAGCTGATGCCCCTCGCGCTGGATTACCAGCGCCGGGCGCACGAGGCGTCCGTGGCCGCCGCGGCGGAGCCGGCCACCCTCGCACCCCAGGACGGCGACCCCGACGTGCTGGTCGCCGAAGCCGCCACGCGCCTGGGTGAGCTGTGCGCCGAGCTCGGCGAGGGCCTGCTCGAGGACGGCGCCGCGGACGCAGCCGGCCCGCAGTTCCTCGAGGCACGGCGGCTCGCCGAGAGGGCGCTGGAGCTGCTGCCACCCGAGGAGCCCGGCGTCGTGGCCGCGCAGGTGCTGCACGGCTGGGCGCTGGTCGGGCTCGGGGAGCACGGCGCCGCCGCCGGCCCGCTGCGTGCCGCCGTTCGCCTCACGTCCGCCTCCGGTGACCGCGCCCTCCTCGCGTCGTCCCAGCTGGCGCTCGGGCGGGCCCTGCGCCGCCAGGGCGACAGCCCGGGCGCCGACGACCACCTCACCCAGGCCCTCGCGCTGGCCACCGATCACGGCCTGCCCCGGCTGCGCCGCGCCGCCCTGCGCGAGCTGTGCACGCTGCACGCCGAGCTGGACGACGCGGGCCGCGCCCTGCCGTACCTGCAGGCGTACATCAATGACGAGCTGGACCGCGTCGACGAGCGCCGCACCCGCTGGGTGGAGCTGTTCGGCCGGCGCAAGAGCCTGCTCGAGACCGAGCGGGCCGCGGGGCAGCTGCGCCGTCAGGCCTACGAGGACCCGCTCACGCACCTGCCGAACCGCCGGTACGCCGAGGCGCGGCTGGACGGGCTGCTGACCGCGGGCTCGGCCCCGGCGCTGGCCGTCGTCGACGTCGACCACTTCAAGTCGATCAACGACGCCGTCGGCCATCCGGGCGGGGACGCCGTCCTGAAGGTCGTCGCCGACCTGCTCGTCGCCGGCGTCCGCGACAGCGACGAGGTGTGTCGCTGGGCCGGCGACGAGTTCGTGATCCTGCTGCCCGACACCACCGCCGAGCAGGCGGAACGGGCCCTGGAGCGGATCCGCCGGGCCATCGCCGGCTACGAGTGGTCGACCCTGGACGTCGAGGTGCCGGTCACGATCAGCGTGGGCATCGCCTCGGCCGCGCGCGGCGACGACCGCCGCACCCTCTTCGCGGCCGCCGACGGCGTGCTCTACGACGCCAAACGCAGCGGACGTGACCGCGTCGTCCGGCTCTCCGGCGTGACGCAGACCCGCGCCGGCGACTCCCCGCTCGACAGCCTGTTCGGGCCGGCCCCGGGCAGCGCTCCCAAGGCCGACACGCCACCCTCGGCTGCCCCGGAGGAGCCGGACCCGGACGTTAGCGTCGAGGACGTGCAGCCTTCCCCGCTGGACGACCGCACGTCCACGTCGCCCTCGCCCGCCGCCGGTTTCGCTCCCCTCCTGGCCGGGCGGGCAACCGGGCAACCGGCCGATCCGCCGCTCTACCTCGGCGGTCCCGGCGATCCCATCCTCGGTCCGGCTCCCACGCCGGCGCTCCCCGAGCACGCGCCCGCGGCGCCGGCCCGGACCCCGGCAGCCCACGCACCGGAGCCGGTGTCCGGCGCCCTGTCCCTGCCCGTGTCACCGGCGGTCGAGCCCGAGGTCGTCTGGGCGACCGGGCGCAGCACCGAACAGGTCCTGGCCCTGGTCCGCACGGCGCGGCGCGAGCACCCCGACCGGCCGGCGCTGGTGCTCCGCGCCACCGCGGACACCCTCGTGGCCGTCGCCAGCGAGCACGACGCGTACACGACCATGGACGCCACGGCGCTGGCCGCCGCCGTCGGCCCGATGCCCGACCCGGCCGGCCGGGTCACCGTCCTCTGCGCCAACGGCGGGGACCCCGCGGTTGCCGCCGAGGCGGCGTTCGTCGCGCGGGTGACCGGCAGCGAGGTCGTCCGGATCGACGACCTGCACGGCAGCCGGATGCGTGCCCTGCTCACCGAGCCGACGCTGGCCGAGGCCGGCTGCCTGGTCGTCGTCGCCGGGTTGGACGCCTCGGTGGCCGGCCTGCTGGCCGCGAGCGTCGACGTGCCGGTCGTCGCGGTGCCGACCTCCGCCGGGCAGCCGGGCGCGCTCGGCGGGCTCGGCGCGCTCATGGCGATGCTCAATGCCTCCGCGGGGGTCGCGGTCAGCAACGTCGACAACGGCTACTCGGCCGGGCTCTTCGCGTCGCGGGTTGCCAGGCGATCGCCTCGTCGGCCTCCGGCCGACGATGCGCGGCCGATTGCCGTTGCCCGGTCGAGCTGACCCCCTCGTGTGATTGCCTGGCTGGACCTCGCCGCCGGCGCCAGTGGCGACATGCTGCTCGGGGCCCTCGTCGACGCGGGCGTCCCGGTGGAGGTGCCGGCGGCGGCCGTCGCCGCCCTGCCGGTGGAGCCCGTCCGGCTGCGCACCGAGCAGGTCACCCGGCACGGTCTGGGCGCCACGCGCGTGCACGTCGACGCCCCGCGGACGACGAGCCACCGCACCTGGACCGACGTTCGCGAGATCCTCACGGCCGCTGCACTCGCTCCCGCGGTCCGGGACGGCGCCCTCGCCGTCTTCGAGCGGCTGGCGCACGCCGAGGGCCGCGTGCACCGGGTCGACCCGGAGGAGGTGCAGTTCCACGAGGTCGGTGCGCTGGACGCGCTGGCCGACGTGGTCGGGGTCGTGGCGGCGTTCGAGCACCTGACCCTGGACCGGTTGACCGCGTCGCCGGTGACACTCGGCAGCGGCTCGGCCCGCGGCGCCCACGGTGTCGTGCCGATCCCGGCGCCGGCCGTCCTGGAACTGCTCGCCGGCGTGCCCGTGCTGGCCGGGCCGGTGGCCATGGAGATGTGCACCCCGACCGGAGCAGCGCTGCTGGCGGCGCGGGTGGACGAATGGGCGGCGCTCCCGCCGATGCGGGTGCAGCGGGTGGGCACCGGAGCGGGCGGGCGGGATCCGGCCGAGCTGCCCGACGTCGTCCGCCTGGTCCTGGGCGAACCCGCCGGCTCTCCCGCCGGGGCGGTGGTCCTGGAGACCAACGTGGACGATCTCGACCCCCGGGTGTGGCCCGGGGTCCTGGAGGAGCTGCTCGCCGCCGGCGCCTCGGACGCGTGGCTCACGCCGATCCTCATGAAGAAGGGCAGGGCAGCGCACACCCTCTCGGTGCTGTGCCGCCCCGAGGCGGTGCCCGTGGTCCAGGCCGCCGTGTTCGCGACGACGTCGACGATCGGGCTGCGCACCGTCGCCGTCGGCAAGGTGGCCCTGGACCGCACCGAGGTCGCGGTCGAGGTGCTCGGCGGCCGGGTCGGCGTGAAGGTGGCGCGCGACGCAGGCCGGGTGGTCAACGTCAGCGTGGAGTTCGAGGACGTCGCCGCGCTGGCCCGCGCCCGGGCGCTACCGGTCAAGGAGGTGCTGCGCGCGGCGAGCGCCGCCGCGGCGGAGGCCTACCCCCCGAGCGTCTGACCAGGGCACACTGCCGCGATGGAGCAGCCGGAGGTCGCCGTCGTCCGCGCCGTCTACGACGCCTTCACGAGCGCCGACGTCACCGCGATCATCGAGCTGTTCAGCCCCGACGCGACCGTCTACCAGTCCGCTCCCTGCCGTGGGTCGGGACCCACGAGGGACATGACGGCCTCCTGCACTTTCTCGACAGGCTGAGCTCGACCATCGCGTCCACCGTGGAGACCCAGCGGCTGTACGCCGACGGCGACGGCCACGTCGTACAGGTCGGGACCACGCGTGGCGAGGTGCGCACGACGGGCGCGCGCTACGAGATCCCCGAGAGGCACGTGTGGACGGTCCGCGACGGGCGGGTCACCTGCTCCCACGCGCGCTCCCGTCATGGCACTCACCGGCGCGCTGTTGCTCGCTGCAGGCGCCCGCACGGCGGGCGGTCACGACCGCGGGTCGGGAGCATCCTGCGCCGGAACCATCTCCATCGAGGGGGTGCGCTACATCGGCGGCCGGCGGGAGGGGGCGACTCCTGTCCCGCACGACGGGACCGTGCTGCCCGGCACAGTGCTGCCCTGCGCTGACGGGAACTTCCCGGGCCGGCCGGTCGTGGCGCACACCATCCCCGGTGTCCAGGTGACCGACGCAGTCGCGGGACCGGATACGTATCAGGTGATGCTCGCCGAACCCCCGTGGGAGAAGCCCTGGAGCAGCCCGCCCGCCGCGCTCCAGCCCTATGTCCGGCCCTGACGGAGCGCCAGCCCGAGAACCGCCGCGACGAACAGGACGAGGACGGCGACGCCGACCGGACCCCGCACCGCCCAGGCGGCGAACACGCCGAGCGACGTCACCTCGATGCCGAGCGCGGCCACCGACGTGATCGTCGCGCG